>JBKPSV010000104.1:0-18976 GCA_046735215.1 Pseudomonadota bacterium
CTGCCATGGCAATTCCCACAGCTCCGGATTGCTCAGCTTGTCTGCAAGCGCGGTAGCGATCGCCTCGAACAGCCGCTCGCCCTTCTCGGCGCTCGCAGCTTCCGGATTACCGATCACGCCGGATGACGAACGCGAGCCGATGGTACGCCAGCGATACACCCCACCACCGACGACATCGACGATGTCCGGTGTGCTGTTGGCCTTCGCCAGTGCGACCCGGTCTGTGGCCACAAGCTCCGGCCGCACCGCCATCATCATCGACGTCTCCGCCTCGCAGGCGTGCATCAGTGCACCTTGCGTGTCGAGTATCTTCGCAATCGCCGCCGCTGCCGCATACCAATAGGTGAACTGGACGATCGGCACCCCAAGCTTCGGCGTCAGATCGTCGGTGATGGTGCGCAGCGCATTTTCGTTTCCGCCATGCGCATTCAGCAGCACGATGCGCGCGAAGCCGTGCCGCAGCACCGATCGACACACCCCCTCGACCAGAGATGCGAAGGCGCTGAAGTCCAGCGTGATCGTACCACCGAAGCTCATGTGATGTTCGGAGAGGCCTGTCCAGAGCACGGGCAGCACAAGCGCCGGCTGGCCGCGTTCGGCCACCTTGCGCGCGGCACGGATGGCGATCGTTTCGCCCAGCATCGTGTCGACCTCAACCGGTAGATGCGGCCCATGCTGTTCCAGCGCCGCAATTGGCTGGATCACAATCGCATTGTCGCGCGCTCTATCGCGCAGCTGGTCCGCGCGCAGCTTCCGCCATTCCACCACCGGGTGATCCGCCATCGCCAAGCTCCCTGCCGTGGCGTAGCAATGGGCCACGAAATGGCGCGCGGGAAAAGGGACGGTCGGGATGAATCTGCATCGCCTGTTGGGCTGGCGGCTGGAAGCAGGACAGCCTGTGCGTGTCGGGTTGATCGGCGCGGGTAAGTTCAGCTCGATGTTCCTGGCCCAGGTACCGTCGACCCGAGGCATCGAGATCGCTGCGATTGCCGACCTTTCCCCTGATCGAGCGCGACAAGCCTGTCGGAACGTCGGCTGGAGCAGCGAGCTGATCGAGGCGACGCGGTTCACCGACGATGCTCGGGCGATGCTGGCATCGCCGGATATCGAGGTGGCGGTGGAAGCGACCGGCCACGCACCAGCCGGCATAAGCCACGCCCGCCGCGCCATCGCTGAAGGCAAGCATATCGTCATGGTCAACGTAGAGGCCGACGTACTGGCTGGCGTCGCACTGGCAGACGAGGCGGCGCGCGCAGGCGTCGTGTACTCGTTGGCCTACGGCGATCAGCCGGCGCTTATCTGCGAACTGGTGGACTGGGCACGCGCCTGCGGATTCCGTGTCCTCGCCGCCGGCAAAGGTACCAAGTACCTGCCGGAGTATCATGCATCCACGCCGGCAACCGTCTGGGGTTACTACGGCTTGACCGAACAGGAGGCTCGGCTGGGCGGTATGAATCCACAGATGTTCAACTCCTTCCTGGACGGCACCAAGTCGGGCATCGAGATGGCTGCGGTTGCCAATGCCACCGGTTTAGCGGTGCCAGCGGATGGACTTGGATTCCCCGCACTCGGCTCGCATGAACTGGCCGACGGGTTGAGCCAGCTCGATGGACAGGTGGAGGTCGTATCCAGCCTCCGCCGTGGTGGTGACGAAGTGCCGAACGACCTTCGTTGGGGAGTCTATGTCGTCTTTTCAGCACCGACCGATTATGCCGCGCGCTGCTTCAAGGAGTATGGCGTAGCAACGGACGCCTCGGGCCACATCTCTGCCCTGTACCGACCATTTCACCTGATCGGCCTGGAGCTGAACGTTTCGATCTTGTCGGCCGCGCTGCGTGGTGAGGCAACTGGCGCACCCACCGGATTTCGCGGTGATGTCGTGGCCACTGCGAAACGCGACCTGCGAGCGGGAGAGGTACTCGATGGTGAAGGCGGCGCCTGTGTCTGGGGCAAACTCATGCCCGCCAACCTCAGCACGCAAGTTGGTGGTCTGCCGATCGGATTGGCAAACCACGTCCCACTGATCCGCGATGTGCCAATCGGACACTGTGTCACATGGGCCGACGTGAGAGTGGACGAGACAGACGAAGCGTATCGCTACCGGCGCATCATGGAAGACAAATTCTCCAGGCAATCATAACGTCAGCAGGAACGCCACCAGATCATCGATTGCCTGCCGTGAGCTGCCGTCGGGCAGACACCACGGATGCGGCGTGGGTGGCAGGCCACCGATGCGAGTGCGCTGCGCCGGATCGTTCGGACTGAGGCCGAATTCCAGTTCCCCATACGTGCGCCGCATCTTCTGATAGTCCCAGTAGTAATAGCCGTCGTCGAGCCTGGTGAAATAGGCGTGGCGTTCGACCAGGCGGGCCTCGTTTTCGGTAACCAGGCGATCCGGTTTGGGGGATGCGACCTGCCGCAGCATGTTCGCCGGATCGCTGAACCGCGTCATGTATTCGAAGCGCATGCCCGCGCCGGGAATTCTGAAGCTGTGATCCGCACCCTGCCGAATGGTGTAGAGCCGCCGATACAGCGCCGATGCACGGTCGAGATCGACGCTGCCGTCCGGCCCAAGTGGCGCCTGACAGCGCGCCGGGTCCACCAGGATTTCCAGGCCATCCATATTGTCCGGCGCACTGCCCACGACGTGGCCATCACTCAGCAGGCCGCGCTGCTGCACCCAGAACAGGTTCTGCAGGATTGCGGTTCGGATCGACTGCACGCTGCGCTGCCATGCCGTGGGAGAGAAGAAGCGCCCGACCGGTTCGCTGCCGCTGGCGGCCGAGATCGGCATCATGTCCTCGTTGGTCCAAGTGCCGGCGTTGCCGGTGTGGCAACGCTGGCAATTGCCGGCGAAGGCCTGCGCCCCAGCAACGATGTGACGGGCCAAATCGGGAAAGCGCTGCGCGAACGGCTCCGCCAAGGCGCGTGCACCGGTGGGATCGGCAAGTGCCGCATCCCTGATGCTGCCCAATCCACTGTCCGGAGCACGCGGCGGTGGAAATTGCATCCCCGCCAGTAGTTGCTGCTGCGGATAAAGGTAGGACACGAACGCACCTTCACTGACCGGTCGCTGCTCGGTCGCCCCAAGCAGTGCCATCTGGTGCCGACAGCTCAGCCACCGGTACATGCCGATCCGACGCAGCAGCTCATCATTCTGCCAGAGCGTCGAGACGTAGAGTGTCAGGTCCTGCAGCGCACGCGACGACATCGGACCACGGGCACCCTCCGGCTCCTCGCCATGCAGATAGGCGCCCTCAAAACCGTCGATCAGTTCCGAACGAGACAGCGCGCGGCGCACCGGCGTGTGATTGGTAATGATCGGCATTGCCTGCGGCGAAAAGAAATAGTCGTTGGCATAATCGCCCGGGTCATTCGCTGGAACGAACAAAGTGGATTCAGTCGAACCCGGAGGAAGATTGTAGATCAGCAGTGTTTTATCGATCGGCTGTTTCGAGTGCTCCAGCAACTCGTCGTCCACTGCGTGGTTGCTCAGCACGCCGATACTTGAAAGAAAGCGTGCACCGCGTGCGGTCCACAGATCACCTAGGCGCCGTTGCGTACCGGCCGGCTGATCGAAGGCAACGAAATTCGCCGGCAGTCTTTCATCGCCGGTAAGTCCGAAGGTCCGCCCGCTCAGAGCGAGAAACGTGGACTTCCAGTCAGCGTTCGGAATGCCCGGAAAGATCTGGGTGACCTTCTTGCCGCCCGGGTCATACTCGTAGGTCACGCGGGCGGCATGACACGCCGCGCAATTGAAGCCGATCCAGGAATGCGTGGCGGACTGTCCGGGGACCGGATCGGCAGCTTCCGCGTAAACGTAGCCTACCCACCCGGTCGGTCGCGTCTGCCCTTCGTTCAGCGGCTTGCTGAGTGGCAGGCGCAGTGCCATCTCGATTGGATACGGCGTCTGCCCCGCAAAGGTCTGCGGATTATAGGCGACATGGGGTGCGATCAGCCTTTCGGCACCGGTCTCGGGCAGCAATGGGATTGCGCCGAAGCTGGTGAACGGTCGCACGCCGCTGCCGGTGATCCGATCGACTATCGCCTTGTGCAGTGTTGTGTCCCGCACAGTACCATCCGGCGCCAGCATCGGCAGCCGGTATCCCTCTGTCTCGATGGCCGGCCGCTCGATCCCTGACGCCTTGTACTTCAGCCTTTGGACGAAGGTTTCTATGAACGGATCGTAGCTCTGATAGCCGAATCCGAAGATGCCGTCCCAATCGACGCCAAGCAGGAAATGCGGCAGCGCCAAATTCCAGTCCCACGCCCAGAATGCCTGTTCACCGTACAAGTATTGATCACGCGCACTTCGGCCTGTGACCGTGCCGGCAGGTGCCGCCGCAGCGGACACGATCGCGCGCATGCGGTCCTCGCCACTTGCCGCTATCGTGACCGGAACGGCATTGCTTACCTGAACCGCAGACCCGGCACGTCGGATGTCCCACCCATCGACGAAGGCGAGCTTGTGTCGGTTATCGACGACCCGAGCGGTATTCGGATCGCGGTAGCGCAAAGGCGCGCTGGAACGGATGTCGCTGATCGCCGCTTCGGTCAGGCTGATGCGAACAACTTCGATCGGTCCTTCGTACGCCGTGATAGGCACTCTCACGTCGATCGCAGTATCGTTCCATGTCGCAATATCCGCGACCCAGGTATCCGGCGCCGGATCGTAGTCTTCCACGAAGTAGTTCAGCGCCGTGCCCTGTACTTTGCTCAGCACCGCGCTCGCCGCAGATTCCAGGTTGATACGTGCCGGATAGGACGAGAGATTCCGCTCCATAGCGCGGACATTGCCGAACAGGACCTTCGACAGCTCGCGATCGGTCGATTCAGCAGCCGATGGAACGATGGACTTCGTACCATCAGCAGGTGCAGCACCACCAGCCGGTGGATCCGATCCTGGACGCGCCGCAGTGATCGGGCCAGGACCAAAATCGCGGCCACGCAGACTGATGATCTGACCAGGCTTTAGGATCGGAGCCGCAGCGCTGTCCGACCTCTGCCACAGCACTGTCCCGCTGGCCGCATCAACGACTGACGCGATGACAGGTGCATCAGCCGCCTTGGCACTGAAGGCAACGAACAAGAACGTTACTGGAATGACAAGGCGCGCAAGTACCCATGCCATGCGGCGATCCCCCCCTTCGACTGGCTGCTTAGTCTTGCTCAGCCGCGCATGAAAGCATTCAGATCCGGCGTCGCTATCGAAGAATCGACATAACCGAGAGTTCCCCGTTCCTTCACCTCGCGGGCAGCATGGACCAGTCCGCTCATGGCTGCTCGATAGAGCGACGTGGCAAGGCTGATCCGCTTCACGCCAGCCTCTGCCAGTTCCGGCACGGAGAATGACTTTCCCTTGATCCCGGCCATAAAGTTGAACGGCTTCGACAACGCCGCGCATACGGTGCGCACAGCAGCCAAGTCCGGCAGTCCCGGTGCCATCAATACATCTGCACCTGCGGCCTCGAATGCGCGCAATCGCTGGATCACATCGTCCAGATCCGGCTTGCCGCGAAGGAACCCCTCGGCTCGCGCCGTCAATAAAAATGCAACCGGCATCGCGCGCGCAGCCTCGACTGCCGCGACAATGCGCTCCCGCGCCAATCCTGCATCGAACAACGGCTTGCTCGGGTCTCCGGTCGCATCCTCGATCGACCCGCCGACCAGGCCAATATCGCCAGCGAGGCGGATGGTCCGGGCAGCATCCTCAGGCCTGTCGCCAAAACCTTTTTCCAGGTCGGCTGACACCGGCAGATCCGTTGCCTCGACCACTGCGCGCGCATGCGCCAGTGACTCATCACGCGAGATCGCACCATCACGTCGGCCAAGAACGCCAGCCGCCGCGCCGCTCGAGGTAGCCAACGCAGGAAAGCCAACGCCGGTGAGAATCCGCGCCGACCCCGCATCCCATGCATTGGCGATCACGAACGCACCAGGGGCTGCGTGCAGCGCCTGAAACTGTCGAGCCTTCTCCGTCTGGTTCGCTGCCATTGTGCCTTCTCCCCTGGTTCAACAAGACGGAGCGTACTCCAGCTCAGCCGCAACGAATAGGAGTTTGCGCGGCGAGTGGGCGCACGGATGGTGAGCCCCATGCACGCATGGATGTTTGCGCGAGGCGGATCGGAAGCAGAAGGCGACTGTAATGTTGCTCGCAAGTGTTGGCTCTGGTTGATTGCAGGAGAGCATTGCGCCCGACGATTGGCGCAGGCGGAGGCGCACCGATGAGCGATGACCGCACCCCCGAACCTAATCCGCGACGTGCGTTGATCGGATTGGTGGCGATCGTCGCGCTCGTGGTTGCCGTGCTGTTCATCATGAACCGTCTGAAGCAGGCAACGCAGATTCAGGACTGCGTCGCCTCCGGCCGAACCAATTGCGCGCCGATCGAGGCGCCGCGACGCAACTGATCGCCGCCGCTACTCCACCTCCTCCAGACTGAACTGCTCAGCCTCCTCGTCATAGCCGAACAACTCGGCATAGCGTCCCCATGCAACGAGAGTGCGCAGCGTGTCCTCGGCATATTCAGGCGACATGTGGTCCTCCAACTCGTCGCGGAAGCGCACCGCGGACGCCCGGTGGTTCCAGCGCTCGTCAAGGACCTGGCGCACCATGCGCGCCAGTGGCACATGCGCCAGCATCGCGGCAGCGAACAACTGCTTGCGCTCCTCGGGTTCGGCGGCGGCAAAGCGCCTGCCCCCGTCGGTCAGCATGATGTCCCCTTCCTCCAGCACGGCGAAGCGCAGCAATTGCAGCGTCTCGCCGAGTGGCAACAACTCGTCCACCTCGTATTGCAACGCGGCGGCAAGGGCGGGCAGATCGGCGCGGCCGTTATAGGGCGGCTGCACCAATGCCTCTATCAGCCCGGCCATCTGGTTGGTGCCGACCCGCTGCAGCGGCATCTCGATATTGGACGGTGTCGCCGCGCGAGTACGGCTGGGAACCGGCCTGCGCGTCATCAGCGCGTAGATGTCATCCACCATCTGCCGGAACGCGGGATCGAGCCGGTTGCGCGGGTGCGCAAACGGTACTCGAAGCTCATTCGCCACGCGACCAGGATTTGACGAGAACACCAGGATGCGGTCGCACATCAAAACGGCCTCCTCGATGTTGTGCGTTACCATCAGCACCGAACGCACTGGCAGCTTGCCTTCCGACCACAGATCGATCAGGTCGGTGCGCAGGTTCTCGGCCGTCAGCACGTCGAGCGCGCTGAACGGCTCGTCCATCAGAAGCAGGTCAGGATGGACGACCAGCGCGCGAGCCAGACCGACGCGCTGGCGCATGCCGCCCGACAGTTCCTTGGGGTAGGCATTTTCGAAACCACCGAGACCGATCAGATCGATCGCTGCCTCGGCACGCTCCTCTCGGTCGCTACGGGCCACGCCACGCGCTTCCAGCCCAATCTCGACATTCTCGCGCACGGTCAGCCAGGGGAACAGGGCGAAACTCTGAAAGACCATGGCAACGCCTTCGGCGGGTCCCCGCACTGGCCGATCGCGCCACCGCACCTCTCCTGCCGTCGGCTCGAGAAGGCCGGCAACAATACGCAGCAGCGTCGACTTGCCGGAACCCGAGCGCCCGAGCAGTGCCACGATCTCGCCTTCCCGCAGCGTCAGGTTGACATCGTCGAGCACCACCAGTTCGGTGTTGGCTTCCTTGTGATACGCCTGCTTGCAGGCCCGCACCTCGAGCAGCGCATGCTGGCCGGTGACCGTATCCATCCGCGTCTCCCTTCAGCCGAGCTTCAGGTGCCGTTCCGAATAGGCGTAGAGCGGCCGCCACAACAGGCGATTGAACAGCAGGACAAAGCAGGACATCACTGCCACGCCCAAGACGACACGCGCCATATCACCCCTCTCGGTCGCCTGCGCGATATAGGCACCGAGCCCGTGCGCCGTGAGCTTTGTGCTGCCCCATGACGCCACTTCGGCAACGATCGAGGCGTTCCACGATCCGCCAGAGGCGGTAATAGCACCCGTCACGTAATATGGGAGGATGCCGGGGATCATGACCTTCCGCCACCATAGCAGCCCGCCGACACGGAAGTTCTTCGCAGCCTCCTGCAGATCGCCCGGGTAAGCCGCGGCACCGGCAACGACGTTGAACAGAATGTACCACTGCGTGCCAAGTATCATCAGCGGCGTCAGCCACACATCGGCGCTCAGGCCGAAATACACGATGAACAGCACAAATGGCGGAAACAACAGATTGGCAGGGAACGCTGCAAGGAACTGAGCAACGGGCTGGGCGCGACGTGCCCATATTGGTCGCAAGCCGAGCCAGACGCCGATCGGCACCCAGATGAGGGTGGCCAATGCTATCAGCACAACGACGCGGATCAGGGTGAACGAACCCAGCATCAACACCTGCCACAGATCGCTGAACCGCACTTCCCCCGACACGAACGTCACGATCCGTGTCACCGCCCACACCAGCACCACAGCGAAGATCAGCAGCCAAACGGTGTCCACAGCGCGCGATCGGCGCTGATCGACGATCGTGCCACGGTTTCCTGGCAGGAAGCGCAAGGGTACGCCGCCAAGTGCGGTCGCCATCCCCCCCAGCGCGTCGGCGCCAAGGCTCAACAGCCTCGTGCGACGCATCATGCGCAGCAACCAGGGGTCGGACGCGGTTGCACCTGCGGTCGTTTCGAAGCGGAATTTTTGCGACCACGCGACCAGAGGTCGGAACAGCAACTGGTCGTAGGCGAGAATCACCAGCAGCATCGTGCCAATGGCATAGAAAACGGCGACAATGTCGCGCTGTTCCAGCGCCA
The DNA here is from genome assembly GCA_046735215.1 of Pseudomonadota bacterium. Taxonomy (GTDB): domain Bacteria; phylum Pseudomonadota; class Alphaproteobacteria; order Acetobacterales; family Acetobacteraceae; genus JAMXLO01. The sequence goes on from JBKPSV010000104.1 coordinate 8,780, forward strand.
GCGCGACATAAGATCCGATGCCAGGAAGTTTCCAGCTATGGTCGCCCACTGCGACCGCCTCGGATGCGACGACGAAGAACCAGCCCCCCGACATCGACATCATGGTATTCCATACCAGACCCGGCACGGCGAAGGGCACCTCAAGCCGCCAATAGCGCTGCCACGTGGTCAGGTGGAAGCTATCGGCCGCCTCGCGGAGGTCGGCCGGCACGGTCTTGAGCGACTGGTACAGGCTGAAGGCCATGTTCCACGCCTGGCTGGTGAATATCGCGAAGATCGCTGCCAGCTCCAGTCCCAGGACATTGCCTGGGAACAGGCTCATGAAGAACACGACGGTGAAAGTCAGAAACCCCAGGATCGGCACCGACTGCAGGATGTCCAGCGTGGGCACCAGCACAAGGCTGGCGCGCCGGCTTTTTGCCGCCGCTGTACCGTAGGTGAAGGTGAAGATAAGCGAAGTAACCAAGGCGGCGAACATGCGCATTGTGGTACGCATTGCGTAGTTCGGCAGGTTTGATGGATCGAGAGTGACCTCCAGGGCACCCGGCGCGCTGATCGGCGCGAAGGTCCCCTGCGCGACCTGGCTGACGCCGATCATCAGCGCGAACACGCACAGGATCGCTGCGGCATCCCACAGGTTCGGCAGGCGCCTTCCCTGCGTCAGAGCGGGGTGAACGGTGTCAGACATCAGGCTTGGACAATGATTGGGGCGCGCCCTGTTACCCCGACGCGTTCCGCGAAGTCACCCCTGCCGTCGTGGCAATCGCGTGACAGGATCAGTGGCCGGTGCTGCCGAAACCGCCCTCGTTGCGCGTAGTGACGTCGAGGCTGGGCACCTCGTGCCAGCGGGCGCGCATCACAGGTGCCAGCACTGCCTGAGCAATACGCGTCCCACGCTCGACGGTGAACGGCGCATCGCCGGCATTCAACACGATGACCTGAATCTCGCCCCTATAATCCTCGTCGATCGTGCCAGGGCTGTTCGGCAATACGACACCGTGGCGCAGCGCCAGCCCGGACCGCGGCCGGATCTGCAACTCGTACCCCGGCGGCAGAGCGATTGCGAGGCCGGTGGGAATCAGCGCGCGCTCGCCGGGTTCGATCGTCACAGCAGCTTCCACCGCCGCCAATAGGTCCATACCGGCGGCACCAGGCGTGGCATACGACGGCAGTTGCAGGTCAAGGTTATGCGGCAGCCGCCGAACCGCGATCTGAATCGTCATGCGGCATCATGCGATGTCAGGCAGGCACCGGCAATCGCCGATGCACGGTGCTAGACGACCAACCCGCCGGTCTGCGCAAGTGATCTCAGGCCTGTCCCGCTGTTGCTCGAACGCGACTGCTGCATCTTCAGCAGATACTGATCGGTCAGGTTTGTGACATACTTAGGATCCTGGAATTTTGTGATATCGACCCGGGACGCGACGGCGCGCTCCTGCGCCCTCAGTTCCTGAAAGGCGATTTGTTGCGGGATCCCGAGGGCGGTCAGCACAACCGTGCGATTGACCGAATCACCCAGGATCTCGTCCACTGACTTGATCGAGCTGGCCTGGCTCAGGAACGTCAACGCATTCGACAATCCCGGTGTCGCCTGGTCCAGCGAGCGTCGCCACATCACTTCTGCATAGCCATCGGAAAGCTTGGCGATGACCTTCGGATCTTTCAGGGCGGCAAGCCCATTCTTTGCCAAATTGAAGGCCTGTGCCGTATTGCGCAGGTTGGTGTCGGTCAGTTTGTTGGCCAACGAGTTAGGGTCGCTCGGATCCGACAGAAGCGCCTTCTGCGCCAGCGCCGGGTACTGGATGTACTTCGACAGGTTGTTCGCGGTCAGCAGAACCTTCATGACGTTGGGGTTCTTCAGTGCGGTCTGAATGTCCTTGGCGTTCGCGACGCCCTTCTGAAATGCGGCGATGTCACGAGCGACCTCGGGCTTCTTCGCCTGTTTCGCGACATCTGTGACCTCGTTCGCCTGCGCCATCTTCAGGTCGGTTATCGGATTGCCCGTAGACACGGCAGTCGAGGCGGCTCCACCATTGTAAATGGTGTTCAACATCGAGGTCGTGATGTTGTTCAAGCCAGACGTGCTGCCCGAAAAGAGCAGGCTGTAGTCGATGCCAGAGAAGATGCCGTTCATCGGAAGCTCGCCCGTGTGAAACAGGCGAGGTTGGCACGGCAGGGTTAATGTCTCGCTTCCAAGGCCAACGATTGCGGTTCAGTCGGCGACGCCTCAGCGATACGCCAGCGCGTCGGGTGTCAATCCCAGCGCTGTCACGGTCCCCGGGCCGAGCAAGCCGTCGGGTTGCAGGCCGCGTGCCCGCTGGAAGTTCTGCACCGCTGTCTCGGTTCCTGCCCCCCACACGCCATCGACCGGTCCGCTGTAAAATCCCAGGCTTCCCAGGCGCGCCTGCAGCGTTCGCACCGAGGCCTGCCGCAAGCGATCCGGTGGCGGTAGGGGTGCCTGGACAGCGGCGGGAGCAGCAAGCAACGTATTGGGATCGACCCCCAGCGTTGCCGCGGTCGCCTGATTGAGCTGACCGGTCACCTGCAGCTGATGCGCCTGCTGGAACCGCTCCAGCGCGGCTTGGCTGTCGCCGCCCCATATGCCATCGATGCGACCGCTATACACCCCTGCCTGGCGCAACCGATCCTGAACCGTCTGCACCGCGGCGGGAGGCAACGGTTGCACGTAGGCAAGTGGCGGTAGGCTGGGCTGCGCGACTGCTGGAACGCCAGGTAGCAGCACGAGACTGGCCGCGAGGATCACTGGATACCGCACGAGACGCCCTCCTGTAGCCTTCAGGAGATGAAAACGTCGGGAAAGCCCAACGGTTCAGGACTCCTGCGGCGAGGCGGCCAACAATTTCTCGATCGGATCCCAGACGAAAGCCGTCTGCGGCAGTTTCGTGCCGGCGAACTGGATCAATGCCTCTGCGACCGGTCTGCCGCCGAGACGCTGGTAGAACCAGCGGCTCGGATTGTCGCGCAAAACCCAGAGGAAGCAGGATTTGCAGCCCGTCTCGGCCAAATGCGCACCGGCGACGCGCATGAGCTTGCGCCCCACTCCGCGGTCGCGCCAATCATCCAGCACGTAGAGCGTCTCCACCTCTCCCTCGCCCAGCCGGCGCACGAACTCGCCACCGCGCGAGCGGCCGGCGGTGACGAAGCCAACAATCCGAGACCCGCTGCCTTGCGGCACATCAGAGCCTGACGCGGAGGCGACGAAGACGCCGGTGGAGACGGAGCGGATCGCTGCATCATAGTGGGCCGCCTGACGCGGCACAGACAGGCGGGCCAGGAAGTCGTCCGGAAGGATCCCGGGATAGGCACTGCGCCACGCCGCGACGTGCACGGAGCCGATCGATAGGGCATCCGACGGTCGAGCCCGGCGTATCGAGATCATACAGAGCAGACTAAACCAAAGGCGCCGTCATTGCGAACCACCTACAGGTGTGCTGTGCGTTGACAGCGATAGTCCGGCCGCTATAACCCGCGCTTCCTGGCCGCCTGGGCACCTCGCGGCCCGTAACCGTTTGGGAATTGTTGGCGATGTTCGCAGTGATCCGCACCGGCGGGAAGCAATACCGGGTGACGCCGAATGCGGTGCTGAAGGTGGAGAAGCTGGCCGCCGAGCCGGGCGCCACCGTCACCTTCACCGACGTGCTGGCCTTGGGCAGCACTGCCGGCGTGACTGTCGGCGCGCCGACGGTGGCCGGTGCTGCAGTGACTGCAACCGTGATCGCCCAGGATCGGCTGGATAAGGTCATCATCTTCAAGAAGCGCCGCCGGCAGAACAGCCGACGGAGGAACGGCCATCGGCAGCCCGTGACGGTGCTGCGCATCGCAGGTTTTGCCCAGGACGGGCAGGCGCTAGTCGCGGCCGCGCCGGCCGAAGCGGAGCCTCCGCCGGCGGCAGTCGAAGCAACCGAGAGCCTTGCAGTGGTGTCGGGCGAGGCGCCCGAGAACGTGTCCCCAATCGCCGAGACCGGCAAAGAGAACGCGCAGGAGTAATTAGCATGGCACACAAGAAGGCGGGTGGCTCCTCGCGCAACGGCCGCGACACGGCGGGACGCCGGCTTGGCATCAAAAAATATGGTGGTGAGGCGGTGCTAGCGGGCAACATCATCGTCCGGCAGCGCGGCACGAAGTGGAAGCCGGGGCACAATGTCGGCCTTGGCCGGGACCACACGATATTTGCTCTGATCGATGGCAAGGTGGAGTTCAAGCGTCGAACCGACGACCGCGTGCACGTCTCCGTCGCGCCGCTGCCGGCCGCCGCCGAATAAAGCGCCGGGGACCCCATTGCGTATTGAACGGGGGCCGGCGCCAGCCGGCCCCCGTTCTCATTGGAGCCAGCGATGAAGTTCCTAGACGAGGCCAAGATCCATCTGCGTTCAGGCGACGGCGGCGATGGTGTGGTGGCGTTTCGGCGCGAGAAGTTCCTTGAGTTCGGCGGTCCCGACGGCGGCAACGGAGGCAGGGGCGGTGATATCGTCTTCGAGGCAGTCGATAACCTGAATACGCTGATCGACTTCCGCTACACCCAGCACTTCCGGGCGAAGAAGGGCGGCAATGGCGCGGGTTCGGACCGCACCGGAGCAAGTGCGCCGCCGGTGATAATCAAGGTGCCAGTCGGTACACAGGTGCTTGCCGAGGACCGCACGATCCTGCTCACTGACCTCGACCGGCCGGGCCAACGAGTTGTGATGTTGCACGGGGGCGACGGCGGGTTCGGCAACGCGCACTACAAGTCATCGACGAACCGGGCACCGCGGCGGGCCGATAAGGGCTGGCCGGGCGAGGAGCGCTCGGTCTGGCTGCGACTGAAGCTGATTGCCGATGCAGGTCTCGTGGGGTTGCCGAACGCCGGCAAGTCCACATTCCTGGCGGCAGTGTCCGCCGCGCGGCCGAAGATCGCCGACTATCCGTTCACCACACTGCACCCGCAGCTTGGCGTCGTTCGACTGTCAGGCACGGAAGAGTTCGTGCTGGCGGACATTCCCGGTCTGATCGAAGGGGCGCATGAAGGGTCCGGTCTCGGAACCCGGTTTCTTGGCCATGTCGAACGCTGTGCTGTGCTGCTGCACCTTGTCGATGGCGCGGTTGGAGACGTGGTGCGGGCCTGGCGGACCGTGCGCGAGGAACTGGCAGCCTATGGCGGCGGGCTCGCCGAGAAGCCGGAACTGATCGGACTGAACAAGGGCGACGCGATGTCGAGGCGCGAGGCGTCGTCCCGGCGCGCGGCGCTCGCCAAGGCGACCGGTCGATCGGTGCTGCTGGTGTCTGCGGCCACCGGCGAAGGTATTCCGGAGGTGCTGCGCACGCTTCAACAAATGATAGCCACACAGAGGGCGCGGCACGAGGAATTGGAATCGCCCCTCCCCTCGCGGGAGGGGATCAGGGGGAGGGAGGCGAGTCCGGCCACCCCCTCCCCCCTATCGGTGCGAACGTGACGCCCATACTCGCCTCTGGCCAACGCCTTGTGGTGAAGATCGGCAGTGCACTGGTGGTCGACCCGGATGAGGCCGCACCCAGGACGCGCTGGCTCGAGGGAATGGCCGCCGACATTGCCTCGCTCCGGTCCCGCGCAATCGACGTGATCGTGGTGTCGTCAGGCGCAATCGCCTTGGCGCGCCGTTCCCTTGGACTGAACCAGCATCGTTTGCGCCTTGAGGAACAGCAGGCAGCGGCCGCAGTCGGACAGATCCGCCTGGCGCAGGCGTGGAGCGAGGCGTTATCCGCGAAGGCCCTGACCGCAGCCCAATTGCTGCTGACGCTCGACGACACCGAGGACCGCCGACGCTATTTGAATGCGCGCGCCACATTGAACACGTTGCTCGGCTTGGGCTGCATCCCGGTGATCAACGAGAACGATACGATAGCCACGACCGAAATTCGATTTGGCGACAATGACCGCCTCGCCGCGCGTGTGGCCGAGATGACGCAAGCCGACCAACTGGTCTTGCTGTCGGACATCGACGGACTCTATACCGGGGATCCGCGACGTGATCCTGTCGCGACGCACATCCCGGTTGTACACGCCATCACGCCGGAGATCGAAACGATGGGAGGCGAACCACCGCCCGGTTACTCGTCGGGCGGCATGCGCACCAAGCTGGTCGCCGCACGCATCGCCACCCAGGCCGGCTGCATGATGTCGATCGCCTATGGCCACACCGACAGACCGCTGTCGGCGCTGGAGAACGGTGCACGCTGCACGTGGTTCCTTGCCTCGCCAGAGGGACGATCCGCACGCAAGCGCTGGATCGCCGGCGCACTGGCACCGCTCGGCACGCTCGTTGTGGACAACGGCGCGGCGCGGGCACTTGCCGCCGGTCGGTCGCTTCTGCCGGCTGGAGTCCGTGCTGTGGAAGGCGCGTTTCAACGCGGCGATCCGGTGGTGGTCCGCGCCCTCGATGGCAAGGCACTGGCGCGTGGGCTATCGGCGTACGCCAGTACCGACGCTGAACGCATCGCTGGCCACCGCTCCGATGAAATCGAAGCGATACTCGGCTGGCGTGGCCGCGACGAAGTCATTCACCGCGACGACCTCGTCTTGCTGTAACCGCGCGGCCGATAGCCGACGCAATCACAGCGCATCCCGCGACCATCGAGCGGTTGCGAACAGTGCCAGACTCGAATCTGCATGCTGCATTCGACTGCACGTGGATCATCAGGTGTCTGGGCTTGGCGTCACTGTCCCGACGTTCTCTCGGCTTCGGTGGCCCCGCCAGACGTGCCGGTCCCGGTGCGTGACAATGATGAGTCCGCCCTCTGGCAAGTGGACCCGAACGACGGCACTATAGCGGTGAGGGAACGCGTTCATGCATGTTGAGACCGAGGTCACCCAACACCTGCAACGCGCTGCGGCAGCCGCACGCGAAGCGTCACACGTCTTGGCACGCATGCCGGATGCCGCTCGCAATGCAGCGCTTTGCAAGATGGCCTCTAGCTTGCGCGCGCACTCGGGCGAGATCCTGGCGGCCAATGCCGGCGACCTTGCTGCCTGCAATGGCACCGCTGCATTCCGCGACCGGCTTGCGTTGAGTGAGGCGCGCATCGAGGCCATGGCGGCGGGACTCGAGGGCATTGCGCAACTGCCCGATCCGATCGGCCGTACGCTTGCCGATTGGACCCGTCCGAACGGGCTCCGTATCCGACGCATCGCCACACCGATCGGCGTCATCGGCATGATCTACGAGAGCCGTCCCAATGTCGGCGCCGATGCTGCCGGCATCAGCCTGAAGTCGGGCAATGCGGTGATCCTGCGCGGCGGTTCGGAAAGCGTGCGCAGCGCGGTCGCTATCAATGCCGCACTGGTCGCGGGCTTGCGCGAGGCCAAGTTGCCGGATGCGTGCGTGCAGATCGCCCCGAACGCTGACCGTGCTTATGTCGCTGCGATGCTGGCGGCTGCCGGACTGCTCGACCTGATCGTCCCACGTGGCGGAAAGTCGCTGGTCGAGCGGGTACAGCGCGAGGCGCGCGTGCCGGTGCTGGCACACGCTGAAGGCCTTTGCCATACCTATGTGCACGCCTCTGCCGACCATGCGATGGCCCGACGGATCGTGGCGAATGCGAAGATGCGGCGCACCGGAATCTGTGGTGCGACCGAGACGCTGCTGATCGATCGCGCCATCGCAGCTGCTCTGCTGCCGGCGATCGTCGCTGATCTGCGCGAACTGGGGTGTGACTTCCGCGCCGATGCAGCGGCGCGCGATATCGTGGCCGATTTGCCGCCGGGGACCGAGGCCGACTTCGACACGGAATGGCTGGATGCGATCCTGTCGGTTGCGGTGGTGGATGGCGTCGATGCGGCGCTTGCCCATATCAAGCGACATGGCTCCGAGCACACTGACGCGATCGTCGCCGAAGACCCGATTGCGGCACAGCGCTTCCTCGACGGCGTCGATAGCGCGGTCGCGCTGTGGAATGCGTCCACCCAATTCTGCGATGGTGGGGAGTTCGGCTTTGGCGCCGAAATCGGCATTGCAACCGGGCGTATTCATGCGCGTGGACCAGTCGGACCAGATCAGCTCACGACCTACCGCTATGTTGTCATCGGCAATGGGCAGGTACGTCCCTGATCGATCCGATCCCTCGGTTCGGCGATCGAAGGCTGATGCGCATCGGCCTACTGGGAGGTTCGTTCAATCCTGCGCATGCCGGTCATCGACACGTCATCGACCTGGCGCAACGCCGGTTGCAGCTCGATCAGGTCTGGCTTCTGGTATCTCCTGGCAATCCCTTGAAGCCACAATGCGGCATGGCGCCATTCGCCCAGCGGCTTGCATCTACGCGCTGCATCGCCGACGGACGGCGTGTCATCGCCAGCGGGATCGAGGCGGTTTGGGGTACGCGCTATACGATCGATACATTGCGCCTGCTGCTGCGGCGGTTCGCGCGGGTACGCTTCGTCTGGTTGACCGGAGCCGATATCCTGCTGCAACTGCCGCGCTGGCGTCGGTGGGTGGAGTTTGTTCGCCGCGTTCCAATCGCTGTGCTGCCGCGGCCCGGCTACAATCACCGGGCGTTGGCCAGCCAGGCGGCGCGCCGGTTCGCGACCGCGCGGCGACCGATGCGATCGGCAACAAGATTGACAGAACTTAGAGCGCCTGCGTGGGCTTTCCTGAATGTGCCGGAACATCCTGCGTCGGCCAGCGCAATCCGCGCCAGCAGAGGAGCAGAGCCATAGCCAAACCTCCAAAACCGTTATCGCCGGCACGCCACCGAGCGATACCGCGTAAGAAGGCCGCCAAACCAACCCTCGTCGTGGCCGACAAGACTCCCGGTACGCTGCGCAAGAAGACCGTCGTCGCCGGGCCTCGCCCGGTCACGGAACAACGCACGCGCAAGGAACCATCAGCGCTGGATCAGCTGCAGGCCGTGATTGTCGGCAGCCTGGAGGATGACAAGGCAGAGAACGTCGTGACACTTGACCTGGAGGGCAAGGCGTCGTTCTGCGACCGCATGGTGATCGCCACCGGTCTTGCGGACCGTCAGATTACCGCAATGGCCGAGCACCTGTCAGAGAAGCTGCATGCAGCCGGTCTGAAGCGGGTACAGGTGGAAGGTGCGGGTGGCGCCGACTGGGTGCTGGTCGACACTGGCGATATCGTGGTGCACCTGTTCAAGCCCGAGGCACGCGCGATGTACGGACTTGAACGAATGTGGGGCACAGAACTCGACGAAGTTGGCTAAAGGTTCGCGCTACTGGAGGCGTGTCGTTGCGAAAATAGCGACCGCTTCAGGTGTTGGCACACAACACGCCGTTGGGCCCTGCGACCATGTGTCGCACGTGACCAAGCTGGTCGGCGAACACCCTTGCGCAGAAGCCGGCGGGAGAATGATGCCCCCGCTATCGCCACTGCACCCGGCTGTTTCTGCTCGTGCCGATCGCGTTCCGCCAGCAATCAGCAGCAGTGTGGCGAGGGCCGGAGCAAGGCAAGATGACATCCCGGGGATGCTCGGAGAATTGATGCGCCAAGCTCCACGGCCTCTGCTGTGGAGAGATTTCGCATGCGAACGGCATTCCCAGAAGCATTACGCAATCGCGTGCGCAGTCTCAACACCTGCGCAACAGCAACCACGGCTCCTTGACGACCAAAGACTTAGACTTCGCCAGTTGCCGGAACTTGGCCATGTTCGACGCGGTTACCCGCTGTCGGCTGCTTCTTGCGCTTCCGCCATTCATCGAACCGCTGCAGAACGGCGAAAAACGACGGCACGAACAGCACGGCAAGACAGGTCGATGCGATCATGCCGCTGAACACGCTGATGCCGAGTGACTTCCTGGCATTGGCACCGGCGCCGGTCGCAAGGACAAGCGGCAGCACGCCGAGAATGAAGGCGAAAGACGTCATCAGGATCGGCCTGAACCTGGTGCGCGATGCCTCCACCGCGGATTCCAGAATGGACAGCCCATCGACCATCCGCCGCTCTCGCGCAACCTCGACGATAAGGATACCGTTCTTTGCCGACAGCGCGATCAGCAGCATCAGCCCGATCTGAGTATACAGGTTGTTGGCCACGCCCAGGCTGGTGAGCGCGATCACCGGCCCCAGCAGCGCAAGGGGCACCGCCGAAAGCACGGCGAGCGGCAGGATCCAGCTTTCGTATTGCCCGGCCAGGCAGAGATAAACCAGCAGCACCGACAGACCGAACACGTAATAGAGCTGATTACCGGTGATGTTCTCCTGATAG
>JBKPSV010000105.1:0-21536 GCA_046735215.1 Pseudomonadota bacterium
GTGCTTGCCGCCGGGCTCGATGTTCTGCCGCAGGAGCCGGCCAACCCGCAATCGCGCCTGATTGCCGCCTGGCAGAGCAATGAGGACTGGATCCGCCACCGGCTGGTGCTGACACCGCACTCGGCCTTCTACACACCGGAGAGCATGCGCGACAATCGCGCCTTCGCTTCGCGCACCGCGGCGCGCTATCTGCGCGATGGGCGGCTGGATAATTGCGTCAACAAGCAGTTCCTGATCGCGCGCGGCTGAGGGTGGCATGAAGGACAAGGTGGACGTTCTCATCATCGGCTCCGGCGCCTCTGGCGCTGCCGTTGCCTGGAGCCTTGCCGAGACAAAGATGCGCATCCTGTGTCTCGAACAGGGCGATTGGATGAAGCAGTCAGACTACCCGTCCAATGGGCGGGACTACGAGGCGCGGGTGTTCAGCGACTACGCCACCAGTCCGAACATCCGCCAGCGACCCAGCGACTATCCGATCAACGACGACAACTCGCCCATCAAGGTGGTGAACTTCAATGCCGTCGGCGGCTCGACGGTGATGTACACGGCACATTATCCGCGGCTGCATCCGTCCGATTTTCGCGTTCGCACGTTGGATGGCGTGGCGGATGACTGGCCTATCGACTACGCGACCCTCGAGCCATTCTTCACTGAGAACGACCGCATGACGGGTGTTTCGGGGCTCGCGGGCGACCCCGCTTATCCGTCACACGAGCCACCGATGCCGCCGCTTCCGTTGGGAAACACGGGGGCCAAGATTGCGAAAACGATGAACGAACTTGGGTGGCATTGGTGGCCGTCGGACAGTGCGATCGCAACCACGGAATACGACGGTCGCGCGCCTTGCATCAATCTCGGTCACTGCACGCCGGCCTGTGCGCAGGGAGCAAAAGCGAGCACCGACATCACGTATTGGCCGCATGCCATCCGCGCCGGCGTCGAGCTGCGCACCAACTGCCGGGTGCGAGAAATCACCACTGGTGAAGACGGGATGGCGACCGGTGCCGTCTACTACGACGCAGACGGTGTCGAGCAGTTCCAGCCGGCCGAAGTCGTTATCATGGCGTGCAACGGGGTCGGCACGCCGCGGTTGCTGCTGCATTCCGCCTCGGGCCGCTTTCCCAACGGGCTCGCCAACTCCAGCGAGCTGGTCGGCAAGAATCTGATGTTCCATCCCTGGGCGCACGTTGTCGGCTATGTGGACGAGCCGATGGACGGACATCGCGGCCCACCGCTTTGTCTGTGGAGCCAGGAGTTTTACGAGACCGATCACTCGCGTGGCTTTGTGCGCGGTTTCAACTTCCAGTTCAATCGCACCATCGGTATCGGCACTGAGGCGGTCAACGCCGAGGCGATCGGGCTGGTGCCGTGGGGCGAGGGGCATCACGATGCGTTTCGCGGCCTTGTCGGTCACCGCATGTCGGTCGGCATCTGCACGGAGGACCTCCCAGAGGAGCATAACCGGGTAACACTCGATCCGGTGCTGAAGGATCGTCACGGCATCCCGGCGCCAAAGATCGACTACACGATCGGTGAAAACACCGACCGCATGCTCGACTTCGCGCTCGATCGGGGAAGGGAGATCCTCGCCGCGGCTGGTGCGCGACATGTGCACACCGTTCGGCCTGTTGTCTACGGCGGCTGGCACCTGCTTGGCACCGCCCGCATGGGCAACGACCCAGAACGCTCCGTGGTGAATTCATGGGGACGCAGCCACGACGTGAAGAATCTATTTATCGTCGATGGCAGCATCTTCGTAACATCCGGCGGCGTGAATCCTACCTCGACGATCCAGGCGCTGGCGCTGTACATCGCCGACAGTATCAAGCAACGCTTGGCGACTCTGTTCGATTGAAGGCGCGTATGAACGACCAGATCTTGACCGAATCACAGATTGCCGATCTCCGTTGCCTTGCGGGCATGATCATTCCCGCCAGCGCGCAGCATGGCGTGCCTGGCGCAGACGACGAAGCCATCTTTGCGGATATCGTGAACAGTATTGGCCGCGACCGCGACGATGTGCTCGCCGCGCTGGCCAAACTGCGCACGCTCGCCGGTGGCGCGTTCGCTGCTCTTCATGCCGCACGCCGCAGCGAAGTGGCGGCCAGGCTGCGTGCCGAAGGCGGCCGTCCGGTCAGCGTGCTCAGCCGGATTGTGCTACTCTGCTATTACCGCGATGATCGGGTGATGGTTTCACTCGGCCTGGAAGTGCGGCCGCCCTTCCCGAAAGGCCACGTGGTCGAGCAGGGCGATTGGTCGCTGCTCGACCCTGTGCGAAACCGCAGCCCGTTCTGGCGTCAGGTATCGTAGGTAGGTCGGTAAGGTCAGGAGCCGGCCTCGATAATGTCGCCGAACAGCACCCAGGTCTTGCCGTCCCAACGTTCCAGCTGCATAGCCTTGATCGGCCGATGATCCGTATGGCTGGTGCTTGCCTTGATGCCGGGGAGCACAGTCGGCAGTTCGACATCATGCAGGTTCTCTGCCTGCTTCATCACGTTCTCCCGTGAGAAGTCGCCATTGCACTGCTGCAGCACCTGCAGCATCAGCTTCGAGGCGGCGTAGGCGTAAACGTAGTTGTTGTCGGTCAAGTCTGCGCCGGGCATGTACTTCGCCATGAATCCGCGCCATTCCTTCATGCCGGCATCATTGTCCCATTGGTGATCGGTCGGGTCTTTCAGGTAGCCGGTGCTGATCAGCCCGACCGCATTGTCCACGCCAGCCGGCGTGATCACCGATCCGACCGATATCGACACATTGCTCATAAAGAACATCGGCTTCCAGTTCAGGTCATGCACTTTGCGGATCGCCTGGGCGGCAAACTTCGGTGCAGCAGCCACGACCAGCACATCGGCGCCGGACGCCTGCAAGCTGGAAATTTGGCTGTCAATGGTAGGATCCGTTGGCTCATAGGTCGCTTCGGTTACCATCTTGCCGTAGCGATCGCCGAACGTTGCGTGCAGGCCGTTCAGGTAGTCCTTCCCGAAATCGTCGTTCTGGTAAAGGACAGCGACCTTGGCATTGGGTTTCTCTTTCAGAATGTACTTGCCATAGATTTGCGCCTCGGTCCGGTAGTCTGGCTGGAAACCAGTCGTCCAGGGATATTCTTTATTGTCGCCCCACTTGGCCGCCCCGGTCGCAACGAACAGATGCGGCACCTTCTTCTGGTTGACATAGCGCACGATGGCAGAATTGGTCGGTGTCCCCAGCGTATTGAACAGGAAGGCGACCTGATCGGCCTCCACCAATCGGCGCACCTGCTCTACCGTCTTCGGTGGGCTGTAGCCATCGTCCAGCGAGATAAAGTTGATCTTGTGCCCCGCTACCCCGCCCTGTTCATTGACCATGTTGAAGAATGCAGAGTCCAGCTTGCCGATAGGGCTATATGAGGACACTGGTCCGCTGTATGGCATGGTATTGCCGATCTTTACTTCCGTCGCCGTGACGCCCGGGGTGTCGGCAGCTGCTCTTACGCTGATTGCGACCGCGCAGGAACACGTGGCCGCCAGCATCCATCGCTTCATGAGTTCCCTCCCTGGTTGCAAGTCTTTTGGGAGTGGAGGAGACTGATTGTCAATCGTCGAGAACTGACGCAGATAGTGGTTGAACCGGAGATAGGGCACCGATCATGACCAATGAGAGGATGGCTGAGCAGATGTCCAGCAAGGGCGGCTTCATCGCTGCGCTTGATCAAAGCGGGGGATCAACGCCTGGTGCACTACGGCTCTATGGCGTTCCGGACGATGCTTATAGCGGTGACGCTGAGATGTTCGCCGCGATGCATGCCTACCGCGTCCGTATGATGACAGCGCCCGCATTTACCGGCGAAAAAGTCATTGGCACCATCCTGTTTGAGGGAACGATGGATGGCCATGTGGACGGGGAGGCGGTGCCAACCTTCCTGTGGAACAAGCGTGGTGTCGTGCCCTTTGTGAAAGTGGACAAGGGTCTTCAGCCGGAAAACGACGGCGTCAGTCTGATGCGGCCGATGCCAGAGCTCGACCCGCTCCTGACGCGTGCGGCGAAACTTGGTGTCTTTGGCACCAAGATGCGTTCGGTCATCAATCTCCCGTCCAAAACGGGGATCGCTGCCATTGTTGCGCAACAGTTCGAGGTAGCCGCGCAGATCGATCGCCACGGATTGATGCCCATTCTGGAGCCCGAGGTCTCGATCAAGAGCCCGGACAAGGCCGGTGCCGAGGCGATTCTGTTGGCGGAACTTGAGCGCTGGTTGGATGCACTGCCGCGTAATCGTCAGGTAATGCTGAAGCTGACGATCCCGGACGTCTCGGACCTCTATGCGCCGCTGATCAAGCATGAGCGGGTAGCCAGAGTAGTCGCGCTTTCAGGTGGGTATACACGAGCGGAGGCGTGCCAGCGCCTGGCCAAAAATCACGGCATGATCGCGAGTTTCTCGCGCGCTTTGGCCGAAGGACTGACACGCTCAATGAGCGACGATGCGTTCAATGCCACGCTGGCCGGAGCAATCGACGATATCTACTCCGCTTCTACCAAGAAGCACTGATTCAGCGACGCTGGCGGAACCGGCGAATAAGGGTATTGGTCGAACTGTCGTGCCGAAGCTCAGGCGCGGCCGATGTGGCAAGCTCGGGAATGATCCGTTGTGCCAGAACCTTGCCTAGCTCGACACCCCATTGGTCGAAGGAGTCGATGCCCCAGATCGCGCCCTGGGTGAACACGCTGTGCTCATACAAGGCCACCAGCGCGCCCAGACTATGAGGTGTCAGGGCGTCTGCCAGGATCACGTTGCTCGGTCGATTGCCCTCCGTCACGCGGAAAGGCGTCTGGAAAGCTGGCGAACCCTCCGCGGTTAGTTCATCCGCAGTCTTGCCGAAAGCCAGCGCCTCGGCCTGAGCGAGCAAATTGGCCATCAGTAGATTATGCTGGTCGGTGAGAGGGCTGAGTGGCTGACAGAACCCGATGAAGTCACAAGGCACTAGTTTCGTGCCTTGGTGCAGCAACTGGTAGAATGAGTGCTGCCCGTCGGTGCCCGGTTCTCCCCATACGATAGGACCGGTCTGCGCGCTTACAGCGTGCCCCTTCAGGTCGACATGCTTGCCGTTGCTCTCCATCTGCAGTTGCTGCAGGTAGGCAGGAAAGCGTCGGAGATGCGACGAGTAGGGCATCACGCCCAGCGTCTGCGCCCCGAAGAAGTCATTGTACCAGACAGTCAACAAGCCGAGCAGCAGCGGCAGATTGCGCTCGGGCGGTGCGGTGCGGAAGTGCTCGTCCATTACGTGAAAGCCCGACAGCAGGTCGCGAAAGCCGTCAGGCCCGATTGCAATCATGGTGGACAGACCGATTGCCGAATCCATCGAGTAGCGGCCGCCGACCCAGTCCCAGAACCCGAACATGTTGGCGGTGTCGATGCCGAACTTGCGTACTGCCTCGGTATTCGTCGACAAAGCGACAAAATGTTTGGCCACAGCTGCGTCCGAGCCCAACGCATCCACCGACCACTTGCGTGCGGTCGCTGCGTTGGTCATCGTCTCAAGCGTGGTGAAGGTCTTGGAGGCGATAACGAACAGCGTTTCACCTGCGTCGAGGTCGCGCGTCGCCTCGGTAAAGTCGGCCCCATCGACGTTGGAGACGAAGCGAAACGTCATCGAGCGTTCACTGAACGGACGCAGCGCGAGATAGGCCATCTCCGGCCCGAGATATGAGCCGCCGATGCCAATATTGATGACGTTGCGGATGCGCTTGCCGGTATGGCCCAACCAGGCGCCGGAGCGAATGCGCGTGGCGAACTGGGACATGGCGTCCAGCACCTGGTGCACATCGGGCACGACATCATGGCCATCGACCAGGATTTGCGCTCCCTTTGGCGCACGCAGCGCCACATGGAGCACGGCCCGCTGCTCGGTAGAATTGATCTTCTCACCACGGAACATCGCATCACGGCGTTCAGCCACCCCGCGTTCTGACGCCAACCCCAGCAGCAATCGCACGGTCTCATCAGTGATGCGGTTCTTTGAATAGTCGAGATAAAGCCCCGCGCCTTCCGCCGTGAGCCGTTCACCACGACCAGGATCATTCGCGAAAAGCTGTCGCAGATGCGCGTCCTTGATCTGTTGATGGTGCGTGGCAAGCGCCTGCCAAGCCGGCGTCTGGTTCGACTGAGCTGCCATGGGTTTCCCTCCGTCGCGTCTATGTCAGCGCCTTGCTCTTCGTCTCGATGGCTGCCAGCAGCTCCTTCCAGGAGTCGACGAACCCCTTGGCTCCTTCGTCCTGCAGCTGCCGGGCGAGCGTAGATACATCGACGCCGGCGCGCGTGATCGCTACCAACACCTGTTCCGCGTCGCCACCGTCGCGTGGCATCGCCTGGCTGACCGAACCGTGCTCGCCGAACGCGAGCAAGGTCTCTTCCGGCATGGTATTGACCGTGTTCGGAGCCGCCAGCGCGCCGATGTACAGCACATCGGATGCCTGCGGATCCTTAGTGCTGGTACTGGCGAACAGCAGCCGCTGCGGACGCGCTCCATAACCCTCCAGTCGCTGCCAACGCTCGGACTCCAGCAGGTCCCGATAGGCCTTATAGGTCTGCTGCGAAACTGCTATTCCAAGTCGATCGCGAAGCTCCTGTGGAACCTTCTCTAACGTTGCCTTGTCCCAGCGGCTGACGAACACCGAGGCAACAGATCGGATATCCGGATCAAGACCCGCGGCGACACGTCGCTCGATACCTCGCATAAACGCATCGGCGGCTCGCACATAGTCATCGCGCGAGAACAGCAACGTGACATTGACCGGCACACCAGCAAAAACGGTCTCCTCGATGGCGGGAAGACCCTCCAGCGTTCCAGGAATCTTGATGAATAGGTTGGAACGTTTGGCCTGTCCGTGCAGCGCACGAGCATCAGCCACTGTCTTTGCTGTATCATGAGCAAGCAGCGGTGAGACCTCAAGCGATACCCAGCCATCCACTCCAGCAGTGCGCTTATGGATTGGCGCAAACATGTCGGCCGCTTTGGTCAGGTCCTGGATCGCCAGTTCAAAGAAAAGCGATTCACCGGTCTTGCCAGAGCTCGCCTGCCGCCTGATCTCCTCATCATAGGCTTTGCTGTGCGTGACTGCGTGATCAAAAATTGAAGGGTTCGAGGTGAGACCGGTCACCGATAGCTCATCAATATACCGTTGCAGGGTGCCACTGGTCAGGAGATCTCTGGTGATATTGTCCAGCCAAAGACTCTGACCCAGTGCATGGAGCTGTTCTGTCGCCTTCATCTCAGCCTCCTCAGTCAGCTGTCTGTGCGGCAGGATTGGGGTTGTGCCAGGGCCCGTCCGGCCCGATCAACGCCTGCGCTTCATCGGGTCCCCAGGTCCCCGGTTCATACGGATAGATGGGTGTCGTGTCATCCAGGACCGGCTCCACGATGCGCCATTGGGCATCGACGATATCATCGCGTCCGAACAACTCACCAAGGCCGCGCATTGCATCTCCGAGCAGTCGTTGATACGGCGGCATCAGGTTCGGCTCATGCTCGGTCAGGAGCATCTCGACGTCTTCGCCCACCATGCGCTCGCCAGGCAGCTTCACGCGCACGCCCATGGCAATGTTCACGTCCGGGCTGATGCGCATGCGTACATGTCCAGAACTTGCCGGCACCAACTCGTCAAACGTTTCCCGCGGCGGGCGCTTGAACTGCACCATGATCTCGGTTGCCGTGACCGGCAGCATTTTGCCCGCACGAATATAGATCGGAACTCCGGCCCAGCGCCAGGATTCAATAAACAGTTTCAACGCGACGAATGTCTCGACAGTCGAGCCGGCACGCACCCCAGGGACCGACTGATACCCGACATATTGCCCCCGTACCATGTCGGAGACCTCCAGAGGACGCACCGCTTTCAGCAACGCCGACTTCTGATCGCGCAACGCCTCGTGTTCCTCGCCGGTCGGCGGATCCATTGTCAGCTGCGCCAGAACCTGCAGCATGTGGTTCTGCACCACGTCGCGCAGTGCACCGGTCTCGTCATAGAATCGCCCGCGATCCTGGACGCCGAAATCCTCAGCCATCGTAATCTGGATGCTGCTGACGTGCTCACGGTTCCACAGCGGCTCGAACATCGAGTTGGCAAAGCGCGTATAGACGATGTTCTGTACCGGCTCTTTGCCCAGATAGTGGTCGATGCGGAAGATGTTCTCCTCGGGAAAGTATTGCGATAGCAGCCGGCTGAGCGTTCGTGCAGTCGCTCGATTGTGGCCGAACGGCTTCTCGATCACCAACCTAGCGCCCTCGGCACATCCCGATTTGGCCAACGCCTGTGCCACCGTCGCGAACAGGCTCGGTGGCACTGCCAGATAGTGCAGCGGCCGTTTCGCTTGCCCAAGCTGTTGGCGCAATGTGGTGAAAGTGCTCCCGTCGCCGTAGTCGCCATCTACATAACGCAGCAGACCAAGCAGCTGTTGGATCGCCTTTGGATCCCCGCCGCCATGATGCTGCAGGCTGTCGGTGGCGCGTGCCTTCAGTTGGTCCAGATTCCAGCCGGCCTTGGCAACGCCGATGATAGGGACATTGAGGCCTTCCTCGCGAACCAGTCCCAGCAACGACGGAAAAATCTGCTTGTAGGCAAGATCACCGGTTGCGCCGAAGAAGACGATTGCGTCGGATGGCGCAGTTGCCATGAGCGCCTCCTAATCCTTCTTCTCGACGTGGCCACCGAATGCAAAGCGCATGGCTGAAAGAATGCGGTTGGCGAAGTCGGCATTGCCGCGCGATTCGAACCGAGAATAAAGTGCAGCACTGATCACAGGTGCCGGTACGCCTTCATCGATCGCGGCATGCAGGGTCCAGCGACCCTCACCGGAATCCGACACACGCCCCTGAAAGTTGTCCAGTTTGGGATCCTGACGCAACGCGCCGGCAGTAAGGTCGAGCAGCCATGACCCTACCACACTGCCGCGCCGCCACATCTCGGCGACCTGGGCAACGTCGATCTGATACTTGTAGTGTTCGGGCTCGCGCAGTGGGGTGGTCTCTGCATCCACTTCCTGACGGCGGAGGCCAATATCAGCGTTCTTGATGATATTAAAACCTTCGGCGAATGCCGCCATCATGCCGTATTCGATGCCGTTGTGGATCATCTTCACGAAGTGGCCGGCGCCGTTCGGACCGCAGTGAAGATAACCAAATTCCGCTTGTGATGGCGCGCCGGTCGCACCCGGCGTACGCGGCGCCGCCTCGACCCCAGGTGCCAGTGACCGGAAAATCGGATCGAGATGCCTCACGACGGCGTCTTCGCCGCCGATCATGTGGCAATAGCCGCGCTCCAATCCCCACACGCCGCCACTGACTCCAACATCGACATAGTGCAGGCCTTTGGCTTTCAACTCGCCCGCGCGGCGGATGTCGTCATGATAATAAGAGTTGCCGCCTTCGATGACGATATCGCCCGGCTCGAGCAGCGGCGTCAGCGAATGCAGCACCGGATCGACCGCTGCGGCAGGGAGCATCAGCCACACAGCGCGCGGCTTTGACAGCATCTGTATGAACTCTGGCAGCCTGGTCGTACCCTTGGCGCCCTTGGCAATCAGTTGCTGCACAGTATCCATATTGGTGTCGTTTACCACGCATTGGTGGCCCGCCTTGATCAGGCGCTCCACCATGTTCGCTCCCATGCGACCAAGGCCGATCATGCCTAGTTCCATCGACAGTCTCCCTGCTCAGTCAAACCGTGCGGCCGACGGCCTTCCTGGCCGCAGCAGTCACTGCATCCACAGTGAACCCAAAGTGCTCGGCTACCACCTTCATCGGTGCCGACATACCGAACGTGTACATGCCCATGACAATTCCAGCCGCTCCGGCGTAACGCTGCCATCCGAGCGGCGAGCCTTCCTCGACGGTGACACGGGCAGTGACGCCGGGTGGCAGAACGCTGTCACGGTAGGCCGCATCCTGCTCCTCGAACAATTCCCATGACGGCATGCTGACGACCCGCGCGGTTATGCCATCGGTGGCCAGTTTTTCTCGGGCGGCCATGCAAAGTGCCACTTCGCTGCCACTGGCGATCAGAATCACATCAGGCTTGGCATTCGGCGCGTCCACCAGCACGTAGGCGCCTTTGTGAAGTCCAGAGGCCGCGGCGACCTTGGAGCGATCGTATATCGGCAATGGCTGGCGTGAGCAGATCAATGCGACGGGCCGGGACGTCAATGTCAGAGCGCAGCGATACGCCTCGGACATCTCGTTCGCGTCCGCGGGCCTGATAACAACCATGCCAGGAATCGCCCGCAGTGATATCAGCTGCTCGATCGGTTCGTGTGTCGGTCCATCTTCCCCAACGCTGATTGAGTCATGCGTCCAGATATGCAGCACCGGCAGGTCCATCAGCGACGACAGTCGGATGGCGCCGCGCGCATAGTCAGTAAAGATCATGAAGCCCGAACCAAACGCGCGCAGTCCACTGAGCACCATGCCATTGACTGCGGCGCACATGGCATGTTCGCGGACGCCGAAATGCATGTTTCGGCCACGATAGTTGCCCAGGGATCCAGGCGGCTGATAGTCACCGGCGGACTCGAATGTCAGTCGGGTCTTGGTACTTGGAGCCAGATCCGCCGCCCCGCCTACGATCCACGGGATACGCTGTGCCACAGCGTTCAAAACTCTGCCCGAGGCGTCACGTGTCGACAGTCCTGCCTCACTTGGAGCGAACTCCGGCAATGCCGTCTCCCATCCCGCCGGAAGCTCACGGCGACTGATGCGGTCAATCTGCTCAGCCTGGTCGGGGTATTCCTGGCGATAACGCTGGAACAGCGATTGCCATGCGCCGCTCTGCGTGGCGCCGCGCCTGCCTAGATTGTCTGAGAAATGGTCGCGTACGCCATCTGGAACAACAAAAAACTGCGTCGGGTCGAAGCCAAAGAACTGCTTGACCAGGCGTACTTCCTCTTCACCAAGCGGCTCGCCGTGCGCTTCGGGCGAATCCTGTTTGTGCGGCGCACCGTAGCCGATGTGGCTCTGGACGACGATAAGCGTCGGTCGGTCGCTCGTGCGCAGGAAGCCTTGAAAGGCGAGCTCGAGACGGTCAATGTCGTTGGCGTCACCAACATGCAGCACATTCCAGCCATACGCGAGGAAACGCGCGGCAACATCCTCGGTAAAGGCGATGTCAGTGTGGCCCTCGATACTGACGCGGTTACTGTCATAAACCCAACACAAATTAGACAGTTGCAGATGAGCCGCCGTCGATGCGGCCTCACTGGTGATACCCTCCATCATGTCACCATCGCCGCAGAGGGCGTAGACGTTGAAATCGAACAGCTCAAAGCCAGGGCGATTATAGGTCGCGCCGAGCCAATTGCGCGCGATCGCCATGCCGACACTCGTCGCGGCACCCTGTCCCAGCGGACCAGTTGTCGTTTCCACACCAGATGTCCAGCCATATTCCGGATGGCCAGGACAACGGCTACCTGCCTGACGGAAGCCTTTGATATCGTCCAGCGTAACCGCCTCGCGTCCGACCTGCTCATAGCTGGGGTTGGTCGCCTTGATGCCGGCGAGGTGTATCAGACTATAGAGCAGCATGGATGCGTGGCCGCTGGACAACACGAACCGGTCGCGATTGATCCAACCGGGGTTTGCCGGATCGTAGCGCAGCACACGCTGCCACAGCGCATAGGCAGCCGGTGCGGCGTCCATGGGCGTACCAGGATGGCCCGACTTTGCTTTCTGCACCGCATCCACAACCAGCATTCTGATCGTGTTGATGGCAAGCTGATCCATGTCAGGCTGAGTTCTCATGTCGTTCTTCCCATTTTCTCAGGACGCATCGACTAGAGGGCAGATCGCCCACGCGCGGCCTGAGCCAACCCCCGGCACGGCCAACTCGTTGCGCACTTTTGGGCAGTTGTCGAGGGTTGAAGGGAGGATCGCGCTGCGACACCACAACATCGAATGTGCACGCCTCGCAGGCCAACCTACCCGTTTTTCCGCATAACGCTGATGGTCCAGGTAACGCATCGCGGCAGCAACTTGCCAGCGGCAGCATCGAACGCCTCGACGACGCCCTCGACGCTATCATTCGACGCCGGAGATTGTTCCACCACCCGTGTGCGAGCAAGCATCCGATGCTCGGGCATCTTAACCAATACCAGATCCAGAGCTATGACGGCCATGGGCGGCCGGTCGCCCGTTTCGCCGTAAACGGCTTCGAATTTGCGGATCTCTGTCGCCAGAAGGTAATCGGGGGTCAACTCCTGCGCATCACGTCCAACGTGGGCAACGCTGCCGTCACCTTCGAACGCTTCAACCAACAGCGTTTGCACCAGCATCGGCACGCGGTCGGTCCAGAGCGAACTTGCGTAGTAGTCAAACTTTGTCCGACCGCGGATCAGCGCTATACGGTCGGTGTCCAGACTTTGAGACGCCGTGGGGACGTCTATCTCAAGCTGTCGGCGCAGGCTGCGCTGATGTGGCGGGTCGCTCTCCGTCGGGCTTTGCAGGCTGAGGCGGTATATTTGTGGCGTGGGCGGGCTGGGGAACACGTTGCAACCCACAAGTGGCACGGCACATATTGCTGCTGTTAGTATTTGGCGCCGGTGGATCATTTCGGCCGATAGCCTTCACGGCGTGCTCCGAGCAAGAGCCCGCTGGGATCTCGCTCAAAGCCCGGTCGAGACGCGATTAAGGCTGGCAACAAGCCGGCGTGTTTCAGCCAGTAGTTCATCCAGCTGTGCCACGCCATTTGTGGTCAGTTCCCGGAGACCGGGTCGGCTGGCTTGCACGAGGGCATCGAGATTGGACGCGAGCTTCGTGGCACGGTCAAATGTGTCGCGGGCCGAGGCGATCAGTTGATCACCCTTGCCGGATGAGCGCTCAAGATTGTCCGCCACGACTTCCAGGGAGGCACCGGCGTTGGCCAAATGGCGCATGGCTGCGGCGCCGTCTGCAATGAGCCCGTCGATCTCTCTGCTTCGGTGCGCAAGCACGATTGTCGTTTCTCGGACGTTGCCAAGAGTCTGGGCAATCGCGTCACGGTTCTTGTCATCGAGCAGCGCTTCGATCCGGTCCCCTATCACCAGCAGCCGTCCGACCAGCTCTGGTGCGTTGTTGAAGACTAGTTGCAGCGACGACGGGCGTGACGCGATCCGTGGATATTTCTGCCCTTGTTGTGCAGTAAGCGGGGGAGAATTGCGTGTTCCTCCTGACATTTCGACGTAACTGACGCCCGTGAGCCCTTGGCTCTCGATTGATGCGACAGCATCAGAATGGATCGGGATCGTGCCGCGCACTTGCAGCAGAAGGGTCACCAATGCCGGATCGTCAGGATTCAGATCGATCTTCGCGACGCGGCCGACATCAATGCCATTCAAACGCACACTCGCCCCGCTGCTCAAACCGCTGACGGGTCCCGCGACATTGGTTTCAATGTATTGGTATTGCGTGGAGAATTGTACGCGTGCCAGCCACAGACTGCCCACCAAAATACCGACCAGGACCACTAGCACGAACGCCCCGACGGCAACATAATTCGCACGCGCTTCCATATTGAACCAGCTCCCTACGCAGTGAGCGCGGCGCGTCCGCGCACACCAGAGAAGTACTCGTGAATCCAGGGATTGGCGTCGTCACGCAAGGTCCCGATGGTGCCAACTGTAATCTTGCTGTCGACCAGTACGGCAATGCGATCAGTGGTCGCGCGCAAGGTATCAATGTCATGCGTGACCATGAACACGGAAAGATGCAGGCTTTGCTGTAGCTCGCGCACAAGGATGTCGAATTGCGCTGCTGAAATGGGATCGAGGCCTGCTGTCGGCTCATCGAGAAACAAGATCTCGGGATCCAGGGCCAGAGCACGCGCGAGACCGGCGCGCTTACGCATGCCGCCGGAAAGCTCGGCCGGATATTTCCTTGCAGCATCCGGTGGCAGTCCCACCATACTGAGCTTGACCGATGCGATCTCATCCATCAGTTGCTGCGGCAGATCGGTATGTTCGCGTAGCGGGATCTGGACATTCTCGGCCACCGTCTGATCGCCGAACAGTGCTCCGTCCTGGAACAGCACGCCCCAGCGGATCTGCATTCTGATGAGCGCATCGTCATCCAGGTCGGCCAGATTCTGGCCCAGCACTTCAATGGTGCCACCGGTTGGTTGCTGCAGGCCGATAATCGCGCGCAGGAGAACGGACTTACCAGAACCAGAGCCGCCGACCACGCCCAGCACTTCGCCACGGAATACATCGAGGTCGAGATGGTCGTGCAGAACACGCCCGCCGAGCCGCGTGAGCAGACCCCGAACTCTTATCACTGCAGTCTGCCCAGAAGGGTCGCTCATATCCCCAGCCATGAGAAGGTGATCGAGAACGCGGCATCTGCGACGATGACCAGGAAGATGGATTCGACCACGGCCTGCGTTGTGTGCCTACCGACACTCGAAGCATTCCGCTCCACGTCAAACCCCTGGTGGCAGCCAACCAGTGCGATGACGAAGGCGAATACAGGAGCCTTTATCAGACCGACCCAGAACGTCCAGCCAACGACTGCGGTCTGGAGTTGGTGCAAGAACGCGGGAAGCGTGATGCCCAGATCGAGATAGCACATGGTTGCGCCCCCGATCATGCCCATAACGTTCGAATAAAAAGTCAGGAGCGGGAGCGTGATAATAATGCCCAGGAGGCGCGGCAGTACCAGGACCTCAATGATATTGAGACCTGATATCTGAATCGCATCCAGCTCCTCGCTGACCTTCATCGTGCCGATCTGTGCCGTGAAGGCCGACCCGGATCGCCCGGCGACGATAATCGCGGCGAGCAGCCCCCCCAATTCTCGCAGGAAGCCAATGCTGAGGAGGTTCACGGTATAGAGTTCCGCGCCGAAATCACGCAGTTGATCTGATCCCTGATAGGCGAATACCACGCCGACCAGGAACGATAGCAATCCTACGATAGGTAGTGCATTCAAACCCGTCTCCTCCATCTGATGGACGAGAGCCGCCAGACGGAGGCGCTTCGGTTGGAGTATCGTCTCAACAGTCTCGAACACGACGTGGCCGAAGAACCCGACGAGCTGGTAGCCTTGATGCAACGCATGGCAAAGACCGCGGCCAATTCGCTCTAGATGTGCGGCCAACGAATGTCGCTGCGGTAACTCGACTGGAGGCGCTCGGCACTCGTGGTCGATCGTGTGTACCAAAGCGCGGAATTCCGGGCGAACATTGACCGGCTTTACCGTGACCCCTTGGCTCTCGAGAACTCGTTTCGTGCGCAGCAATAGCCATGCGCCCGTTGTATCCATCCGATCCAGGGCGGAACAGTCAATCTCAACATAGGTCGAGCCGCACGAATTGAAGCCGCGCAATGCGGAATCAAGCCGCCGAGCCTCGCTTATGGTCCAAGACCCACCCACTTTCAGCTGCAGCGTCTCGTCGTGGTGCGTCACATCGTACCACGCACGCTCCACCGACGGAGGAGCGTGCAATACGCCGATCACGGCACTGTCAGCCGGTATACCTTAGCCGCTGTTCCGCTGTACAGCGCCTTCTTCTCTGCGGCCGAAGCGCCAGATGTGATGCGCTTGAATGCGTTCCATAGCTCGGTGTAGCCACCCGATTGTTTATCGGGCGGGAAATTGCTCTCGAACATGCACCGGTCGACGCCGAATGCTTCGATGCAACCCTCGATATACGGTCGCCACGCCGCTGCCAGAGCCTCCGAACTTGGCGGCATGTCCCGTTCATGGAAGTCGAAACCGACGGAAACCATCCCAAGTCCGCCGAGCTTGCAGGAGACGTTTGGGCATGCTGCGAGGTCTCTGATGTTCTTGCGCCAGGTTGCGAGGACTTCTTCACGATGCCCGTTGTACGGGCCTACCCCGAGGATACCGCCCACGTGATTAAGGATGATGGCGGTACCTGGAAAGGATCGAGCGAGGTCCACCGCATCAGGTAGTTGCGGATGATACTGCCAGGATTCGAAACTCAGCCCCAATGGGGCAAGTTGGGCAAAACCCCTCACGGAATTTCGGGTCCAGCACCAGGTGCGGCGGAACCACGCGGGAGGCATACTTGCCAACCGACTCGTTGCCATCCCAAGCGACACCATGGCGCAGCCCACGTAGCCGCCCGCCCGCGGCCCGCAGCTCGGCTTCCAGCAGCTCTCGCACGCGCGCGCCCACTGTGAGGTCGCCACCCCCCACAATGCCTTCAGCCACGCGGCATGGGCCATAGCCGCCAGACGCGCTCATTGCCGCAATGCCGGTGACGAACTCGACCTCGCCCAGCGCGGCCATCTCACGCGCGCCGTCCTTGCGATACATGGCGCGGCACTCCAGAAACACCGTCGAGACGACGTTGTGGCCGCGGCCGATATCGGCCAGCAATTCGGGCAACAGGTAATGGCCGCGATGCGGCATGTCCCAGAAGTGGTGGTGCGGATCAATGATCGGCAGATCCGGTTCCAGCGCGGTCTCGGTGGGACGTTTCGCGAGCCATGCCTTCAGCGCGGCGTCGTCGCGGTAGACGCCACCACGATATTCGCCTTTTGAGTCTCCGAACTGGGGCACGTTGTCTCCTCCATTTCATCTAGTACGTGCCGCGCATCCATGCGCGGAACCGCACGAGACGCCATGTCTATCATACTGCGGCGGATCGCGGCAGTATGCCGGCCACCACTCAGGGAGAACGCCAATGATCGACCTTTACTTCTGGCCTACAGGCAACGGCAAGAAGGTTGTCATCTTGCTCGAGGAGCTGGGCGTCCCCTACACCTTTAAGCCCATCAACATCGGCCGGGGTGATCAACTCACGTCGGCATTTCTGAAGATCTCACCGAACGGCCGCATGCCGGCAATCGTGGACGACGAACCCATGGGCGGCGGTGAGCCGATATCGATCTTCGAGTCCGGTGCCATCATGACCTATCTGGCCGAGAAGCATGGACGGTTCCTGCCGACGGATCCGCGCGGGAGATACGACGTTGCGCAATGGGTAAGCTGGCAATTGGCAAATCAAGGACCGAAGCTGGGAGAACAGGGACACTTCCGTCGTGCATTGGCCAGCGGCAAGAACGGCGATCTGTCCTATGCGATCCGCCGCTTCGATAACGAGGCGCATCGCATCTTTGGTGTGATGAACCTGGGTCTGTTCAACAAGCACTATCTCGCCGCAGGGCAGTACACCATCGCTGATATGATCTGCTATCCGTGGGCTTCGAGTTGGTCCACGCGAAACATCGACATCGAGGAATTCCCCAACGTCAAGCGCTGGCTTGAAGAAATCGGCGAACGGGCGGCAGTGAAAAAGGCAATGGCATTGGGACCGGAGTTTCGTGAGGATCCGGCCTCGATCAGTGCGGAAGAGCAGGCTCGTCGCCAGAAGCTGGTCGCGGACCAGCGAGCGCAGTCGATCCCGGCGGAGTGGACCAGGGCAGCAGCAGAGTAACCAAGGCGGTTGCGGCGCAGGTGCATCGGTTTCGCCGATGCACCTGGCGCTCCTGTCAGAAGAAGATGCTCAGGTTCTTTGACGTCAGCACGTTCTGATCCAAAACCATCCTCCGGCTCGCAATTCGCCACTCACCGTCGATACGCCGCAACTTGTCCTGGCGGGCGCCGACATAGAAGTCCTGCTCGGTCTCACCGCGGCTGCGGTAGACAATGAAATTACAGTGGACTGTCAGCTGTCCGTCCTGAGCCTCGGACGAGACCTCGATATTCGTGATGAGATGACGGGTCCGGGACGGCGGATCTTCTGCCCATGCCATGCCGGTATCAAGCCGCGCCACCCGTGCTTTGAGAGCTCCCAAGTCCTCGTCGAACAGGCCAAGCTCGTCCGTCGCGTCGGAATCGTCGTGGGCATAGCGGTCCGCATCGAAAATCGCGATCGCCCTGCTGGATCGGGGATAGAGGTTCGTTCGCGCGGCCATCCAATAGTGGATGTCGTCGGTGAACAGCCCGAGCCATTCGTGAAACCGCCTCTCGTCCAGCAGGCGAGCCTCCCGATATAAGAACTGCTCGACGCTACGGATCGTCTCCGCGTCAAGCATGTTCCGCTTCCCGCGCAGGCGCGCACAGAACCGAGTCCCAGTCGGCGGCCGCTATCAATTCTGCCCATCGTCGATAGAACCGCCGTTGATTACTTTCGCTGAACCGATAGTCACTGACCCAGGCGCCCAGATCCGGATCGAAGCGGTCGTGCCCGAGTCCCATCCGGTTGTTGATCGATATACGCCGCGATACCACGCCGCGGCAGGTCTGCGTGCATTCCTGCCAATTGTCCATGTCGTCCTGTTCGAACGAACCGGACGGGCTGAAGCCGCGAATCCCAGCCAGACGAATTGCCCGCTTGACCTCGGGCGGCGCTGTCTTGTCCGCAAACACAAAAGAGCGGATCTCGGTCTTCTCAGGACCCCGCGGCTGCCAGACCCGGAGCGTGCGCGAAGTGCCGCGCAGCAACGAGAAATGCGGAAAAACCGTGCCGACAATCGGATTGATCAGGTTGGCGCGCGGCCCAAGACGCCGTCGCACGCTGGCGGCGATCTCCTTTTCGTACTTCTCGATCTCCGGCATCGGTGGATCACCGACGTCATCAGGGCCGACACAGATCAATGCATGACCATTGCCAGGCGAGGCCATGCGCTGCGTGCTGTGCGTATTCGCGGTGACGCCGCGGCTCAATCCGATCTTGACCGCGGACAGGTGATTCCATTGCACGTGGTATGCATCGCCGCCAAAGTTCTCGGCTGGGAACTTCCAGTTGCACGGCACGACCCACTTATGGGTGGCGATGACCTCAATGCCGCCTTCGCATCGGTCGACGAACGTGTCGATATACCACGCCATCTCGCCAAGGTATTCGCGCAAAGGGGGAGCACTCGGGTCGAACGTGGCGAACCAGAGCCCCTTGTAGCTCTCCAGCTGCGCCACCGAAATCAAGCCGAGGCTCTGTCTATCCAGATCACCATGATAGGCTTCTCGAAGGTTTGGTACCCCCGTCAGCCTCCCGTCATTGGCAAACGTCCAGCCATGATAGGCGCAGATGAAGCTTCCTGCGTTGCCCGCGTCTGCACGACACAGCCGGTTTCCGCGATGGCGACAGACGTTGAGGAATGCCCCCACCTCTCCCACGCCGTTACGTACCACCAGGATCGGATCCTCGCCCATATAGGTGGTGATAAAATCACCCGGGTGGGGAATCTGGCTGTCATGACACAGGAACAGCCAGCAGCGCGCAAAGATCTGCCGCA
This sequence comes from Pseudomonadota bacterium, assembly GCA_046735215.1. Taxonomy (GTDB): domain Bacteria; phylum Pseudomonadota; class Alphaproteobacteria; order Acetobacterales; family Acetobacteraceae; genus JAMXLO01. The sequence goes on from JBKPSV010000105.1 coordinate 19,199, forward strand.
ATTCTGCTTCGTAGATTTCCGGCTCGATGAAGATACGGCGGCTGATCAACCCGTGCTCGGCATCGACGAGCGCGGCAATCTCTGCTGTCATGATGCCTCCAATGGTTTGAGTCGGTGGTCATCTGGCAGGCAAAGCCTAGGCGCGCTGCGAGCCAGCGACCAGCCTCGGCCGGAGAGGCAGCAATGCGTCGATGTTTCATCGTGGGCGCTGCGATCGCCCTATCCCTGAGCTGGCTCGCAAGGGCCGATGATGCGCCCAAGCGCGGCGGTACTCTGACCTTCATGATCCCTGCGGACACACCGCCAAGCTTCGACGGTCACCGCGAGAACACGTTCGCCACCATTCATGCGGTGGCGCCGTTCTATAGCGTGTTGATCCAGGCGAATCCGGAGAACCCGGCCGACACGACGCAATTCGTCTGCGATGTCTGCACCGAGATGCCGAAGCCGACTGATGACGGGCTGACCTACGCCTTTCAGATCCGTGACGATGTTCGGTTCAGCGATGGATCGCCGATGACCGCCTACGACGTGGTGGCAAGCTGGAACAAGATCGTCGATCCGCCGGAAGGCGTAAGCAGCGTGCGTCGCGGCTACTATTCGATGATCGATAGGATCGAGGCGCCTTCGGCAAATACGGCGTTGTTCCATCTCAAGTTCGCAACCGCCGCGTTTTTGCCTGCACTCGCCGACCCGTATGCATTCATCTACAAGAAGGACATTCTCGATCACGACCCGCATTGGTTCGAAACCAAGATACTGGGCTCCGGCCCGTTCCGCTTTAAGGACTATCAGGTGGGCCAGTCGATATCAGGTGTACGCAACCCTGACTATTACCGGCCCGGTTTGCCCTATCTGGATGGGTTCGTCGGGGTTTTTGCCGACAAGCAGGCGGTCCGGGTGGCGGCGATCAAGGCCGACAGGGCGGCGATCGAATTCCGTGGCTTCCCGCCGGCAACGCGCGACGAGCTTGTGGCTGCCTTGGGTGATCGGATCACAGTGCAGGAGAGTGACTGGAATTGTGGGGCTTTGGTCACACCCAACCACGCGCGCAAGCCATTCGATGACGTGCGTGTCAGGCGGGCTCTGACTCTGGCAATCGACCGTTGGCACGGCGCGGCGCCGATGTCGCGCATCACGCTGCAGCGTACTGTCGGCGGTATCGTGTTCCCTGGCTCGCCTCTGGCCGCCAACCGGGAGGAGCTGCAGCAGTTGGCCGGATATTGGCCGGATATCGATGCGTCGCGCGCCGAGGCCAGGCGCCTGCTGAAGGAAGCCGGCGCAGAGGGCCTAACGTTCGAATTGCTCAATCGGAATATCGATCAGCCTTACAAGTTCAATGGAACCTGGGTGATCGACGAATGGAGCAAAATCGGCGTGCGCGCAACCCAGCGTGTCGTGCCGACGGGACCCTATCAGGAGGCCCTCCGCAATGGAGACTTTGCAGTGGCGATCGATGCAGAATGCCAGAACATCGTCAACCCGCTGCTCGATGGGACCAAGTATCTGCCGTCCTCGGTGTCTGATGCCAACTATGGGAACTATGACGATCAGACCGAGATCGACATGTATGATCGGATGCTGCGTGAAACCGATTTCGGGCGGCAGCGTGACCTGATGCGTCAGCTTGAGAAGCGCGTTCTCGATACAGAGGCGCACGAAGCCTTCCTGCTCTGGCGTTATCGCATCGTGCCATACCGGAGCTATGTCAAAGGCTTCAAGATCAGCCCCAGCCATTACGTCAACCAGGACCTGGCGACGATCTGGCTCGATAACTAGGCGCAATGGCCGCAATTGCAGGTTTGGGCGCAAGGTAGGAGAACTTGAGCATGAAGCGGCAGCTGCACCTGAACCTGTTCATTCACGGCCGGGGACATCACGAGGCATCGTGGCGCCATCCGGCGGCCTCGCCGTTGGCACTGACGGACATCCGCTATTACGTAGACGTGGCACAGCGGGCCGAAGCCGCGCTGTTCGACTCTATTTTCCTGGCTGATCAACTGGCCGTGGGTGGCGATGTGGCCCAGGCGCCACGCACCTGGCTGGAGCCGATTACCGTGTTGGCGGCACTCGCCATGGCAACCAAGCGTGTGGGTTTGATCGCCACCGCGTCCACCACCTACACCGAGCCGTTCAATCTCGCACGGCAGTTTGCTTCGATCGACCATATCAGCAACGGACGTGCAGCTTGGAACATCGTGACCTCGTGGCTTGCGACGGCGGCCGAGAACTTCGGCGCTGCCGGGCAGGTGAGCCACGGCGACCGCTATGACCGCGGCGAGGAATTCATGGAGGTCGTGAACCAGCTTTGGGATAGTTGGGCGAATGATGCGGTCAT
>JBKPSV010000106.1:0-6076 GCA_046735215.1 Pseudomonadota bacterium
CGATGCTGCGCAAGGAACAGAACGATCTGCTGACACTGACCGGCCCCGGCACGCCGATGGGCGCACTGTTCCGCCGCTACTGGATCCCGGCGCTGTTGTCCGAGGAACTCCCGGAGAACGACTGTCCGCCGGTCCGTGTGCAGCTATTGTGCGAGAAGCTCATCGCGTTCCGCGACACGCAGGGCCGCTACGGATTGATGGATGAATTTTGTGCGCACCGCGGCGTGTCGCTGTGGTTCGGCCGCAACGAAGAATGCGGTCTGCGTTGCCCGTATCATGGCTGGAAATACGACGTGACCGGCCAATGCGTGGAAATTCCGTCCGAGCCGGAGCGCAGCGGCTTCCGTTCGATGATCAAGCTGCGCGCGTATCCCCTGGTCGAGCGCGGTGGCGTGCTGTGGACCTATATGGGTCCAGTGGAACATCAGCCCGGGTTGCCGGAGTTTGAGTTCGCGATGGTGCCGCCGGAGCAGACCTATACCTCGAAGCGGCTGCAGTACTGCAACTGGCTGCAGGCCATGGAGGGCGGCATCGATTCCAGCCATGTCTCATGGCTGCACCGCGATGCCTTCCGCAGCGATCCGCTGATGGTGGGTTCGCGCGGCAATCAGTACAACTTGAGCGATGCGGCGCCCGTATTCGAGGTTGCCGATCAGCCGGCCGGCTTGTTCATCGGCGCTCGCCGCAACGCCGAGGATGGCTATTACTGGCGCATCACACCGTGGTGCATGCCGTCATTCACCATGATTCCGCCGCGCGGCAATCATCCGGTGCACGGGCATTTCTGGATTCCGATCGACGACGAGAACTGCTGGGCGTGGAGCTTCGACTATCACCCGATGCGGGCGCTAACGGCGGCGGAGCTGCAGGCCATGCGGGACGGCAAGGGCATCCACACGCGTACCATTCCAGGTACATACATTCCGGTGGCCAATCGCGACAACGACTACCTGATGGATCGCGCAGCGCAAAAGTCCGGTGCCACCTATAGCGGCGTCTCCGGGATCGCCATGCAGGATGCCTCGCTGCAGGAGAGCATGGGGCCGATCATGGATCGGTCCCGGGAGCATCTGCTCTCGACGGACAACGGTATCATCATGGCGCGGCAGCGGCTGATGCGTGCGGTGCAGGCGCTGCAGAAAGGTGAACCGCCGCCGGGCACCGATCCGGCCACTCATCGTGTGCGTTCCGCCGCCGTGGTACTGCCGCGCGATGCGGCGTTCATTGACGCGGCGCGCGATGCGCTGACGGCGCGAACGGGCTTTGCGCCCGCATCGGTTTGACATCGGGAGAAGACGAATGGCGTGGAAACGCATGGTGCTGCAGATCGGCATGGGCACCGACATCCGTGGTGCCGACTACACCAAAGCCGCGGTGCGCGCATTGCGCGATGCGCTGTGGCACAATTCGCTCAGCGTCGCCGATGCCGTCGGCCTGCACGTAGACTCGATGCGCGTCGAAGTCACCATCGGCGTGCCCAAGCCCGGATTGGTCGATAAGGCGCAGGTGCTGGCGGTGCTGCCGCATGGCACCGGTACAGTGAACGTCGTGGAGGGCGGGCTGGAGATTCCGAACGACGCCGGCACCAGTTCGACGGTGATCGCCAACGCCGCCGCCGTCGTGCGGCTGGATGTCTAAGGGAGGCGGGATATGGCAAAGCGCGTGATCCTGGAGATGGGCACCGGCAACGACCTGCATGGTGGAGACTATACCAAGGCGGCACTGCGGGCGGTGCAGGATGCCCTCCACCACAGTTCGCTGAGCCTGATCCGCAGCTTCGGATTGGACTCGCGCAAGATGCAGGTGGAGGTGACGATCGGTGTGCAGCAACCCGACAAGGTGGACGCGGCCGCCGTGAAGGCGTCGCTGCCGCATGGCGAAGTGACCGTGGAGGTGGTCAAGGGCGGGCTCGACGTGCCGGACGAGACCTCGAGCGATGTGGCGGTGATTGCTTCCGCCGCCGTTGCGGTGCGGCTCGATCTGCCGCAGGCTAAGGGTTCGTGACCCCGACGGCGGGATGTGTCGGTTCCGATGCCGGCACCAGGCCGGCCATGACGGAGAGCAGGAGGAGTCCAATGGCAAATTACGAATACACCACGCAGGACGTTGAATATCTGCGCCACGGGGACCGGAAGTTCATGGCCCGGCTGTTCAAGCCGCAGGGCAGGGGGCCTTTTCCCGCCATCGTCGAGGTTCATGGCGGGGCCTGGTGCAATGGCGATCTGAATGAATGCCAGATCTACGGCGAGGGTTTCGCCCGCGCCGGATTGACGGTTATGGCGATCGATTTCCGTCACGCAGCAGATGGCTACCCGACCTCGCTTGCCGACATCAACTATGCCATCCGCTGGGTGAAGGCCCATGCGTCAGAGCTGAACACCCGCGCTGACCTTGTGGGCATCGCCGGCCAGTCGAGCGGCGGTCACCTGGGCATGCTGTCAGCGATGCGGCCGAACGATCCACGCTATGCCGCGATCCAGCTGCCGTCATCGGCGCCGGCGGTGGATGCGACGGTTCGGGCGGTGGCAATGCTGTGGCCGGTGATCAATCCGCTGTCGCGCTATCGCCATGCACTGAAGGCGCGGGATTCAGCCAATCCGCCGGCATGGGTGGGCAGCATTCCGCAACGGCACGATACGTACTGGAAGACCGAGGCGGCGATGGCCGAGGGCAATCCGATCTCGATCCTGGAGAAGGGCGAGAAGGTGCTGACGCCGCCGGCGATCTGGATTCAGGGTCAGCCGGATGTCGTGCATGACTATCACGACCCGGACTACGCGGGCCCGGAACATGAGCCGCAGCGGTTCGTCAACAACTACCGTAAGGCAGGTGGCGAGATCGACCTGCTTTACGTCGACAACGCGAAGAAGCAGGGGCCGGGATCGTTCGAGCCCGCCGCCGCCTTCTTCCATCGCTACATCAAAGCCTAAATCCTTCTGTCTCCACGAGGGTGTGCAACCTTCGTGGAGACATCCCGCGCTCAGGGCATTTGCGACAGCAGGCGACCGAGGCCCGGAAGAGGCTCGTGCACCCCCATGATGCGCATCATCGCCCACAGCGCCGCCTGATTCGTCGTTATCACCGGCTTGCCGAATTCGCGCTCCCAGTCCGGGAGGAACGGCATGGTCGGAAAGTTGCCGCCAGGGACCACCAGGGCCTCGATCTCCGGCCGGTTCATACGTGCGAAGGCGTCGCGTGCATTCTCGGGGCCGAGCTTGCCGATCATGTAGGAGTCGGTTGCGGCGAACGCTTCCAGCGCCACCACTTCAAGCCCGAACTTGCTTTCGTAATAGTGCCTCGCGCGTTCGATGACTGGCGCAGAGTACGGGGACACCAGCGCGATGCGTCGCGCGCCGAGCGCCTGCACCGACTGGCCGACTGCCTGTGCGGATGTGATCGCCGGACAGTTCGCTGCTGCGCTCATCCGTTGAGTCACGTTCGCGTCGTAGTCATCGGCGAACAGGCTGGCCGAGGTTTGCGCCAGGCTGATCACCTCGACCTTGGCCGTGCCGAGCAGCTTTGCCTGGTAGTCGATGTCGTCGTCCTTGCTGGGCGCGAATGGTCCCGTGCCACTGCTCAGCAGCCGACCGACATGAACCTGCAGATTGGCCGGCAGCAGGCGGCTGTACTCGATCTCCACAGTCGTATTGGTCGACGGAATCAGTACACCGAAATGATGCATAACTCACTCACCAGTCTGGACGTTCGCGCGGCAGGAAGGTTAAGGAGCGTCGAGCGAATGAGCAAATTCGGCAAGCCGATCATACCAGCCTGTCTGATCGGCAGGAGCGAAATGCGCATTGGCCCCGCTTGGGCTTGGGGCAAGAAAGCAGCGCGTCTCGCCAATGCGCAGCGTCTGAATACCAAGCGCAGGCGGAGCGGCGGTCCGGTCCAGCGCGCTCATGACGTGCCGATAGCCGGTAATGCCATGAAAGCAAGCGATGCGCGGTCTATGGCGCTCGAGTTTTCCCACCAGATCGGCCACGCCCGCGGCAAGTTCGGAGAGCGGCAATTCGCTCGCGCGCGCACTGGCGCGCTTGGCCACATCGGTGAAACCGAAGCCGTGATCCAGCAGCGCACGATCATGCTGCGGTTCGAGCCGCGCGACACCCAGAGCGCGTCGCGCCGCCTCGCTCAGGACAGAGCGCGAAAAGCACGGCCAGAAGCGGTTGCTGCGCCTGGCAAAGTAGTGCCCCTGCGCCACCGAAAAGAGTGACGGATTGATGCCGACGAATACCACGTCGAGTCCATTGCGCAGCAGATCAGGCAACGTGTCTTTCGACTGCGCCATACGCCCCCTCGACCTCGTCCGGGCATCCTGACACACTCCACCCAATCGCACAGGAGGCGTTTATGAAAGTCGGCGTTTCGTTGAGCATACTGGCTCAGGCGGGACGGTCGGATGTTGCTGTCTATAAGGAACATCTCGAACTGGGCGATCTTGCCGAGCCCCTGGGTTTCGACTCTATCTTCGCGTTGGAGCACCACTTCACCGGCTATTCGATGTCGCCGGCCCCTGCGCAGCTGCTGAGCTATTTCGCCGGGCGTACCAAGCGCGTGCAGCTAGGCACGGCGGTGATCGTGCTGCCGTGGCATGACCCGATTCGCGTGGCCGAAAGCATCGCATTGCTGGATGTATTATGCGGCGGGCGTTGCCTGTTCGGCTTCGGCCGCGGCGCGGCGAGCGTGGAGTACGCCGGCTTTCGCATACCGATGGAGGAGGCGCGTCCGCGCTTCGTCGAAGCCGCACAGCTGATCCGTCTGGCGCTGAGCGAACCGGAATTCGAGTGGCAAGGGCAATTCTACCAAATCCCCCGGACATCGATCCGGCCGAGGCCGATTTCGAGTCCCGAACGCCGGTTCTTTGTCTCTGCGGTCACTCCGGAGTCGGCCGAGATCATGGCCAAGCTCGGCTTCGGCATGATGGTAATCATGCAGAATGAATGGCCGAAGGCAGCCGCCGATATCGAAAACTTCCGTCAGATCGCCGCGGCAGTTGGACACGTTCCACCACCGCCCGTCATCTTGACCAATGTGTCCTGCGCAGAGAGCCGCGAGGAGGCACATGAGCGCGCCATGCGCTATCTCGGGCGGAAGTGGGATTCCATCGACAATCACTACCACTTCTCTGACGGCCATTTGGCGAACGTGAAAGGCTACGAGGCGTACGGCAAGATGACGAAGACGTATGCCAAGATGAAGGAGGAAGTCGCGCGGCAGAAGGCGACCGAATTCTACGTGAAGATCCAGATTGTCGGTACGCCCGATGATTGCATCCAGCAGATCGCCGAATTGCGCTCGTTGAGCGGGACCGACCACGTTATCGCCGACTTCTCCTATGGGGGCATGCCACACGAGGAGGGTGAGCTGAACATGCGTCTGTTCGCCGATCGTGTGGTGCCTGTGCTGCAGCGCGACGCGCTGTTTGCTGCACCTCCGAAGCACCACACAAGTGCCGCGCATGAAGACGTGTTCGCGCCGGCGTAAGGCCACCCTTGGGAGCAATAACAATGAAGATCAAACGCGTGGAGCACATCGCCGTCGCGGTGAATTCGCTGAAGCAGTCGCTGGACATGCTGCAGAACACGTTCGGCATTCCGCTGGAATACGAGGAGCAGATCGGTGCCACCCGGCTGGCCATGTTGCCGGTAGGACAGACGTATATCGAACTCCTGGAGAGCGAGGTGCCTGACTCCGGCGTGAACAAGTGGATCGCCGAAAAGGGCGAAGGCCTGTTCCACATCTGCTTGGAGGTCGAGGATATCGACAGCGCCCTGGCAGAATTAAAGGCCAAGGGTGTGAAGCTGCGGGACGAGACCGCGCGGATAGGCCATGGCGGCGCGCGCATCGCGTTCATCGACCCGGCATCCACTGGCAATATCTTGATCGAATTGGCGGAGTTGCATCCATGAGCGGGTTCGTACACCCCGAATACCTGGTCGAGACCGAGTGGTTGGCGGAGCACCTGAATGATCCCGATGTCCTGGTGTTCGACTGCACGACTCACCTGATCCCGGATCCGAAGATCACCTATCAGGTCAAGCCGGGTCGCGAGGACTTCGAACAGGGCCACATC
>JBKPSV010000107.1:0-9145 GCA_046735215.1 Pseudomonadota bacterium
CTGCCGCACGACGGTTTCCCGCCGCGTTCGACCGTCTACAATATCTTCCGTGGGTTCCAGCGTGATGGCGTGTGGGAGGCGATCTGGGCGGATCTGCATGCTGACCTGCGCGAGGCCATGGGTCGCGAGGCAAGCCCGACCGCCGCGGCGCTGGACAGTCAGTCGCTCAGGTCGGCAGAAAAAGGGGCGGCCATGATCACGGCGTAGGCTTCGACGCCGGCAAGAAGGTCAAGGGGCGCAAGGTCCATGCACTCGTCGATACCGAAGGGCTTCCGCTCCGCGTCATCGTCCATTCAGCGGGCATTCAGGACCGCGATGGCGCAGCGCGGGTGATCGAGCGGATACGGCACCGCTTTCCGTGGCTCGAGTTGATCTGGGCCGATGCCGGCTACCATGCTCACCAGGTCGATGCCGTCGTAGCCAAGGTCCCTTGCCTCCGCATCGAGATCGTCAAACGCTCCGATGACATGAAGGGTTTCGTCGTGCTGCCACGACGTTGGGTCGTCGAACGAACATTCTCCTGGTTCGGGCGCAACCGCAGACTTGCCAAGGATTTCGAGAATCTGGCCGATACGCTCGCGGCTTTCATCTCTATCGCAAGCATCCAACTCGCCGTCAGGCGCCTGGCACGAATGTAGACTTTTGAGTCAGGCTCTAATTCCATCAAATATTCGCTGCCTACTCCGAAAGCCATTAGTGAAATCGAAGGGTTCATCCGGGACGGCGAGGCAGTTTATGTCATCCGCGACAATGGAGTGGGCTTTGACATGAAATATGCACACAAGCTCTTCGGCGTCTTTCAGCGCCTGCATGGTCCTTCCGAGTTCTCCGGGACAGGCATCGGTCTTTCCATCGTAAGGCGCATCATAACCCGTCATGGCGGACGAGTCTGGGCTGACGGAAAGGTGGGCCATGGGGCCACTTTTGGCTTCGCACTACCCTTACACGAAGTTGCCAACATTAACCGTTCGACTGAGTGCACCGACCGCCTGAATGTGGTGCTGCCGGAGCCAACAGCTTAAGCGACTCAGCAACGCATGTGGCCAATGGTCGATCAATACGTCCAGGTGATTGCGAAGTGCCTTCGGCACGGCATAGTTTAAGCACGCACGCTTGGAGAAAACAATGCGGCGTTTAATGCTACTCTTGCCGGTTGCGTTAGCGGCACAGCCACACCCCGCGGCATTCGCCCAGTACTATCCATATCCTCCCGCCTACTACGGTCCCGGCTATTATCCGCCGGCATACTACTACAGGCCGCCGCCACCTCCGCCGCCGGCCTACATGTATCAGGGCGGTCCCTACTATAACGCCCCGCCTGCCTATAACTCGGCTAATTGCGGAACGCCGGATCAGCCCAAACCTTGCTATCGCTGAACCGGCGCCGCCTTCCCTCGTTGGTCTTCGCCCATCTCTCAGGGTGGCGCTGACCGAGAGTGGCGTTCCACTCTCGGCTCGCCCCGCGCCTCACCTCGCAGGAGAGGCATGATGCGCGCTCACCCCCCGCGGACGGTGTTCGCTGTCGAACAGCAGCCCGCCCCGGCGCGTGTAGAACCACCAGGTCAATCCGATGCAGCTGACATAGAAGCCAAGGAAGGCGTACAACGCCACCTCCGGACCACCTGTTGCGGCGATCGATGACCCAAAGCTCTTGGGGATAAAGAACGCGCCGAACGCCGCGATCGCCGAGGTGAATCCGATGATCGCTGCGGCCTCCTTGTCCGACTGCCTCACAAGTTCGGCGCCTGCCAGGCCAGGCTCCAACCTGGCGACTTCCTTGCGCATGATCGCCGGGATCATCTGGAACGTCGACGCATTGCCTACGCCGCTGGCTGCGAACAGGAACAGGAAGCTGGCGAAGAACACTGGGAAGCTCAGCGGCTGATCCTTGATGCCGATGGCGTAGAGAATGGCCGAGGTGCCAAGGGCCATGGCGACAAACACGCCCAGCGTGATGCGCCCACCGCCGAACCGGTCGCACGGCTTGCCGGCGACCGCCCGCGCCGCCGCCCCGACCAGCGGACCCAGGAAGGCATAGGACAGCGCGTTCACCGATGGGAACAGGATCTTCGACAGCAGGGGGAATGCCGCGGAGAAGCCGATGAACGAACCGAATGTGCCGGTGTACAGCCAGCACATGATCCAGTTGTGCATCCGACGGAAGATCACCGACTGGTCGGCGAACGAGGCCTTCATCGTGGCGATGTCGTCCATTCCGAACCACGCGGCGAAGGCGCTGGCGACGATGAACGGCACGAACACGAAGCCTGCGTTCTGCAGCCACAACGAGGCCTTCACACTGCCCTGAAGAGCCACCTGCGGTGCACCGCCCAGCCAGCCGAACACGCCTGCGGTGATCGCCAGCGGCACGACGAACTGCACGACGCTGACGCCCAAGTTGCCCAGCCCTGCGTTGATCGCCAGCGCATTGCCCTTCTCGGCTTTCGGAAAGAAGAACGAGATATTGGCCATTGAAGACGCAAAGTTGCCGCCGCCAAGGCCGCACAGCAGTGCCAGGCCCAGGAAGATCCAATACGGCGTCACCGGATTCTGCACCGCCAGTCCCATGCCGATGGCGGGCAGCAGCAGCGACCATGTGGTCAGCGTGGTCCACAACCGGCCGCCGAAGATCGCCGGCATGAACCCGTAGAAGATCCGAAGCGTGGCGCCCGACAGGCCGGGCAGTGCCGCCAGCCAGAACAGCTGCTCGGTCGAGAACGCGAAGCCCACCGACGGCAGCTTGGCCACCACCACAGACCATACCATCCACACCGAGAAGGACAGCAGCAGGCATGGCACCGAGACCCACAGATTGCGTCGGGCGATGGCACGGCCGGTGTTCTCCCAGAACCCCGGGTCCTCTGGCCGCCAATCCTGAATCGCACCGCTCGGGGCGAGGGCACCCGCCTGCGCCGGACCATGGATCGGCTGCATCTCCGGCAGTTCCGGCAGCGCGCGCGCCGGAATGCCCTGTGCCAATGCTTCCCGCTCCATTTCGCGGATGGCGAAGTGCATCCAGACCAGTGCCACCGACACCACGGCGAACAACAGCCAGAAGCAGCTTTGCCACACGCCGGTAAGGTCGTTCAGCAGGCCGAAGGCGATCGGCAGCACGAAGCCGCCCAGGCCGCCGACCAGCCCGACCATGCCTCCCACCGCACCGACCCCTCCGGGGTAGTAGATCGGGATGTGCTTGTACACCGCCGCCTTGCCCAGGCTCATGAAGAAGCCGAGCACGAAGGCGATGACCACAAACCCGAAGACGCCCAGCCGGGTGGAGAAGGTCAGCGTCCCGCGGATGCCCTCGACCACGTAGTTGGTCGGCGGATAGGACAGCACGAAAGTGCAGGCCACCGCCGTGAAGAACGACCAGTACATGATGCGGCGGGCGCCGAACTTGTCGGACAGGTGGCCGCCATAGGCGCGGAACACGGAAGCAGGAATCGAATAGGCCGCGCCGATCATGCCGGCAGTGCGGATATCCAGACCGTAGACGCCAATCAGGTAGCGCGGCAGCCACAGCGCAAGCGCGACAAACCCACCGAACACGAAGAAGTAGTATAGCGAGAACCGCCAGACCTGAATGTTCTTGAGCGGCTCCAGCATGGCAGCGAGCGATTCCGCTTGGACGCCCGTCGCACGGCGATGCGCCAGGTCCGGATCGTCCTTGGTGACCAGGAAGAACACGACCGCGGTCAATGCGAGCCCCGCCGCCCAGACCAGCGCCACCGTCTGCCAGCCGTACGCGACCAGCACGATCGGTGCAGCAAACTTGGTCAGCGCTGCACCGACGTTGCCGGCGCCGAAGATGCCCAGCGCGATGCCCTGGCGTTCTCTCGGATACCACTTCGAGACGTAGGCGATGCCGACCGAGAACGAACCGCCGGCGATGCCGACGCCAAGTGCCGCCAGCAGGAAGGTCGGATAGTCATAGGCGAACGTCAGCAACGCCGTCATGACGGCGGCGGACAGCATGACCGCCGTGAACACCATGCGTCCGCCGTACTGGTCCGACCACACGCCAAGCGTCAGCCGTATCAGGGAGCCCGTCAGGATCGGTGTGCCGACCAGCAGACCGAACTGCGTGTCCGACAGCCCCAGGTCCTTTTGTATTTTGATGCCGATGATGGCGAAGATCGTCCACACGGCGAAGCACACCGTGAAGGCGAAAGTCGAGAGCCACAACGCGCGGCTCTGGTCAGACGGATTGACCGTTTGCGTGGTCATCCCTCGGTTCCTTTTGTTGCTAGCGGTTGGATGGGTTCGGCGCCGTCGATCAGCGGATCGAGGCGGAATCGGGCGCGGGCGGCTGCCGGGTCATCGACGATGACGATCTCGCCGTCGATGCGCAGCCCGTGGCGCGCAACGGCGCCAAGCGTGCGCGAGAACGTCTCGCGCGTCATGCCAAGCTCGGCGGCAATCTGTCGCTTATTCAGCGGCAGACGTGCCGGGACGTCAGGCGGCGCACTCTCGTACAGGCGGAGCAAATAGCAACCGACGCGCTCCTCCGCCGAACGCAACCGGACATTCTTCGCCTGCTTGACCTGGCGACGGAACTGCGCCGCCTGGCACGCCAGCACCGCCAGACACAGCGCATGGTCTTGTGCCACGGCCCGAAGGAACGCGCCGGCCTGGATCATCAGCAGATGCGCCTCGTCCAGCACCCGCGCGCGTAGCAGATACGGTTGGCGCGTCAGTACTGCTGCCGGCAGCAGCAGATCGATCGGATAGACACGCTCGATCCGTGTCTCGTCCTTGCCGCGGACGCCCAGCAGCTCGACCGAGCCCGCAACCAGGATCTGCGCAAAGGTCGGCGTCTCGGCCTGCTCGAACAGCATGCCGCCAGCCGGGATGCGGTGCAGCACGGCGTGCCTGGCCAGCACATCCAGCGTGCGATCCGCGACCGCCGCCAGCCACGGCGTTTCGCGCAGCGCGACGCACGGTGACAGCAGATGATTGTCTGCCTGGTGGGATGGCGAGGCGGGTGACTGAAGACTGCTGTGTGACATGTGTCACGGCATTAAGCCCGAACAATCACCTCTCGGCCTTGATCTGGATCAATGCGGTCCGGGTTGTTCGTCACGAAAATCCGCCTGCCTCCGCGACATCAGGGATTGAGTGATGAGCCACTTCCTCGACCGGCTGACCTTTTTCAGGAAGCAGGTGGACACTTTCGCTGACGGCCACGGCGTGGTGACCGATGAGCCACGGGCCTGGGAGGACGCATATCGCCGGCGCTGGCAGCACGACAAGATCGTGCGCTCTACGCATGGCGTGAACTGCACCGGCTCCTGCTCGTGGAAGATCTACGTCAAGGGCGGCATCGTCACCTGGGAGACGCAGCAGACCGACTATCCGCGCACGCGCCCGGATATGCCGAACCACGAACCGCGCGGCTGCTCGCGCGGCGCCAGCTACTCCTGGTACCTGTACTCGGCGAACCGTCTGAAGCATCCGATGGTGCGCGGCTGCCTGCTGAAGCTGTGGCGCGAGGCGCGTGCGATCCGCTCCCCGGTCGCGGCATGGGCCAGCATCGTCGAGGATGCGGCGAAGCGCGCCAGCTACACCAGCAAGCGTGGCCTTGGCGGCTTCGTTCGCGCGGGCTGGGACGAAATCAACGAGATCATCGCCGCCGCCAACGCCTACACAGTGAAGACCTACGGACCGGATCGCGTCATCGGTTTTTCGCCGATCCCGGCGATGTCGATGGTCAGCTACGCCGCCGGCTCACGCTATCTGTCGCTGCTCGGCGGCGTGTGCATGAGTTTTTATGACTGGTACTGCGATCTGCCGCCGGCCAGCCCGATGACCTGGGGCGAGCAGACCGACGTGCCGGAAAGTGCCGACTGGTACAATGCAGGCTTTCTGATGCTGTGGGGCTCCAACGTCCCGCAGACCCGCACGCCCGATGCGCATTTCTATACCGAGGTCCGCTACAAAGGCACCAAGAGTGTCGTCGTGTCGCCGGACTATGCCGAGGCGACCAAGTTCGCCGATCTGTGGCTGCATCCGAAGCAGGGCACCGATGCGGCGCTCGCGCTCGCAATGGGCCACGTCATCCTGCGCGAGTTCCATCTCGATCGCAGCGTTCCCTATTTCGCCGACTACACACAACGCTACACCGACCTGCCTATGCTGGTGCGTCTGGTTCGTCAGGGCGACCACTACGTGCCCGAGCGCCTGCTGCGTGCCGCCGACTTCGCCGATGCGTTGGGCGAAACCAACAACGCGGACTGGAAGACGGTTGCGCTCGATGCCGATGGCAAGCCGGTTGCACCGCTAGGTTCGGTCGGTTTCCGCTGGGGCGAGCAGGGCAAGTGGAACCTGCAGAGCAAGGAGAGCAGCGGCAGCGATGTGACGTTGCGACTGACGCCCGCCGGCGATGCACCAATCGCGTCGGTCGCCTTCCCATATTTCGGCGGCACCGCGCCACACGATTTCACCGCGACTGATCATCCCGACGTGCTGCTGCGCAACGTGCCTGCGCAGCGCGTAGCGCTGAAGGATGGCGAGGCATTGGTCGCAACGGTATTCGATCTGTTCTGCGCCAACTATGGGCTGGATCGCGGCTTCGGCGGCGACAACGTCGCCTCTGACTACGACGAAGACAAGCCGTTCACGCCGGCCTGGGCCGAGCGCGTCACCGGCGTGCCGCGTGCACATATCATCCACGTCGCACGCATGTTTGCGTCGAATGCCGAGAAGACCAACGGGCGCTCGATGGTGATCCTCGGCGCCGGCCTGAACCACTGGTACCATATGGACATGGCGTATCGGGGGATCATCAATCTCCTGGTGCTGTGCGGCTGCATCGGTCAGTCGGGCGGCGGCTGGTCGCACTATGTCGGGCAGGAAAAGCTGCGCCCGCAGACCGGCTGGCAGCCGGTGGCATTCGCGCTCGACTGGAGTCGTCCGCCGCGGCAGCAGAACTCCACTTCGTTCTTCTATGCGCACACCGACCAGTGGCGTTACGAGACATTGAACGTTGCCGACATCCTGTCACCAACCGCACCGCAGGGTGATTGGAACGGCTCGCTGATCGACTACAACGTGCGCGCCGAGCGCATGGGCTGGCTGCCATCAGCGCCGCAACTGAAGCAGAACCCGCTGACGATTGCGGCCCAAGCCAAGGGAGCAGGAATGGAAGTAAAGGACTACGTGGCCCAGTCCCTTTCGAGGCCGGGGGAGGGGGCCGCACCGCCCCTGAAGCTTTCCTGCCACGACCCCGACGACCCGGCGAACTGGCCGCGCAACATGTTCGTCTGGCGCTCCAACCTGCTGGGATCCTCTGGCAAAGGTCACGAATACTTCCTCAAGCACCTGCTCGGCACCAAGAACGGCGTACTCGGCAAGGACCTCGGTGCCGAAGGTGGCGACAAGCCACGCGAGGTCACCTGGCACGAGCAGGCACCAGAGGGAAAACTTGACCTGCTGGTGACACTCGATTTCCGCATGTCCACCACCTGTGTCTACTCCGACATCGTGCTGCCGACCGCAACGTGGTACGAAAAGAACGACCTAAACACCTCGGACATGCATCCCTTTATCCATCCGCTGTCGTCGGCGGTGGATCCAGCGTGGGAGTCGCGTTCGGACTGGGACATCTACAAGGGGATCGCCAAGGCGTTCTCCGCGATCGCACCCGAAGTACTCGGTGTCGAGACCGACGTCGTGTTGACGCCGATCCTGCACGATACCGCCGGGGAACTCGCACAGCCGTTCGACGTGAGGGACTGGAAGCGCGGCGAGATCGAACCGGTGCCCGGCCGCACCATGCCGAACGTAGCCGTCGTCGAGCGCGACTACCCCAACCTGTATGCGCGCTTCAGCTCGACCGGTCCGCTGCTCGAGAAACTGGGCAACGGCGGCAAAGGGATAGGCTGGAAACCCAGCACGAGATCGATTTCCTGCGCGCGTTGAATGGCACCGCGCCGAACGGTCAGCCGAAACTGGAATCCGATATCGATGCGATCGAAGCCATCCTGAGCCTCGCTCCCGAGACCAACGGTGAAGTGGCGGTGAAGGCGTGGGAAGCGCTGAGCAAGGCCACGGGGCAAGAGCACGCCCACCTAGCGGTGCCCAAAGAGGACGAAAAAATCCGCTTCCGTGACATCGTCGCGCAGCCGCGCAAGATCATCTCCTCGCCGACCTGGTCCGGCATCGAGAGCGAAAAGGTCTGCTACAATGCCGGCTACACCAATGTGCACGAGCTGATCCCGTGGCGCACGCTGACCGGACGCCAGCAGCTCTACCAGGATCATGTATGGATGCGTGCGTTCGGTGAGGCATTCGTCACCTGGCGCCCGCCGATCGACACCAAGGCACTCGCGCCGGTGCAGGGAAAGCATGGCAACGGCAATCCCGAGATCGCGCTGAACTTCATCACCCCGCACCAGAAGTGGGGCATCCACAGCACATACAGCGACAACCTGCTGATGCTGACCTTGAATCGCGGCGGCCCGGTGATCTGGCTCAGCGAAGACGATGCGCGCCGTGCCCACATCGCCGACAACGATTGGGTCGAGGCCTACAACGCCAACGGTGCATTGGTCGCGCGTGCCGTGGTGTCGCAGCGGGTCAACCCGGGCATGGCGCTGATGTACCACGCGCAGGAGAAGATCGTGAACGTGCCAGGCAGCGAAGTCACCGGCCAGCGCGGCGGTATCCACAATTCGGTGACGCGCGCCGTGCTGAAGCCGACGCACATGATCGGCGGCTACGCACAGCAATCCTATGGTTTCAACTACTACGGCACGGTCGGTTCCAACCGCGACGAGTTCATCATTGTGCGCCGCATGAACAAGGTCGACTGGCTCGACGCACCTGTCGCCGAAAAGGAGGCCGTGTAATGAAGGTCCGCGCTCAGGTCGCGATGGTGCTGAACCTCGACAAGTGCATCGGCTGCCACACTTGCTCGGTTACCTGCAAGAACGTGTGGACCAGCCGTGAAGGCGTCGAATACGCCTGGTTCAATAACGTCGAGACCAAGCCCGGCATTGGCTACCCGAAGGACTGGGAGAACCAGAAGCGCTGGAACGGCGGTTGGGTGCGCCGCAAGGACGGCCACATCGAACCCCGTATCGGCGCCAAGTGGCGGGTGCTGGCGAAGATCTTCGCCAATCCCGACCTGCCCGAGATCGACGAC
>JBKPSV010000108.1:0-5416 GCA_046735215.1 Pseudomonadota bacterium
CCAGGCGACCAGCCACCCGCACCGCGCCAAAGGACCGCCTCCTGGGAATGATGCCGGCTGTCGCGTCCGTCCGCGAGGCTGCCGCTGCCCATACAAACCAATATAGCATCACACCCGTGTTACGTCACCGGGGAAGCGACGGGACGCAACACAATGGTCTCACACAATTCCGGTCGAGTTAGGGTTTTCCCGGGTTCGGCGAGAACTCTTTTGCCTTGTCAGGCTTCCCCTTCCAGTCATCCGCGTCAGCCGGTGCCTCACCCTTCCGGGTGATATTGGGCCAAAGAGTGGCATAGGTGCGGTTCTGTTCCAGCCAATCGGTCGCACGATCGTCGCTGTCCGGCACGATGGCCTCGGGCGGGCATTCCGGTTCACATACGCCGCAGTCGATGCATTCGTCCGGATGGATGACCAGCATGTTCTCGCCCACATAGAAGCAGTCGACCGGACAGACCTCGACGCAATCCATGTACTTGCAGCGGATACAGGCTTCGGTGACCACATAGGTCATGTGTCAATCCCCAGGGCGGCCGTAAGAGCCGGCGATATGCCGACGATCGGGGTCAGGTGCAAGGTCCAGTGGCCGGGTCGCTGATCTCCTCGTACAGCATGCGTGCCTCCGGCGCGGGTCCCCGCCGCAATGCCAGCGACACAACCCGTACGACGCGGACCGTCCCGTGGACCGGCACGGTCAGGATATCGCCGATGCGGAGGCGGGCGTGCGCCTTGGCGGTGGGCTGGCGGTTGATGCGGATCGACCCTCGCGCAACCAGGGCGGTGCAGTCGCTGCGCTGCCGCATGAAGCGGGCGCACCACAGCCACTTGTCCAGACGCTGCCAGTCACGATCCTCGGTTTCCGCTATGGCGATTTCCTTCAGCGTTTTAGCGCCGCCAGGGCAGCGAAGGGGTGTTGCGCGTGGACGACCGTGACAGCGGGCTCGCCAACCGCCCTTCTGCGGCGTAGCGGCAGCAGCATGGCGGGCGCGGGTGGTCCGAATTCTTCCGGTGACACCACTCCGGCGGGCAGGACCCGGAAGCCCAGGCGTCGCAGCACAACCGGCAGCAGGTCCGCTTTCAGTGAAAAGCGCGAGGCCAATATCGCCGGCATAGCTGCGGGGCCCTTGCGCGTCGCCCATGCCAGCTCGGCCGCGACCCGTTCAGCGACGTCCAACCGCAACAGTACCGGGCCGGCTTCCAGCCATCCCAAGGCCTCGCCAAAGCCCGATGGCCAATGCGGCTGTCGCGGCAACGAGACCAGCCCAGGCGTGGGCAACTCCGGTGGTGTGACACCGTGATGCACGCTCCACAAACGCGCCCGCATGGCAGCAGGGCGTGGCTTCAGCAGTGCCGGCACGAAAAGACCGAAGCGACCGGCCTTGACCCCGATGGCCTTCAGCGACGCGCGTCCTTGCGGCCCGATGTGATCGCCCTCTTCACTGACCATAAGGCCGAGTGCCTCGGTCAGTCGGTGCAGCAGGCCGCGAAACTCCGGCGGCGACTTTGCGCGATCAACCGCGGACAACAGCGGGCCCAGCTCTCGCCGCACACTGTCATCAACGAATCGCTGCACCCGGTCGCGCAGCCGCTCGCGTTGCGCTCCATCAAGGAACTCGCTCTCCAGTATCTGGACGCGCGGGCGCAGGGCGCTGCTGCCGCGCCGCAGGCGCGCAACCGGCACACTGTCCCAGACGAGCGTGCTGTCCGGGCCGAATGCGAAGCCGGAGTCCGGCTCCCCCTCTGCCAGCGCCACTCGTCGCGGAATCTCATCACGGAGAGCGCGGCGCGCGGCGCGCAAGACAAGGCGGCGCTCCTCACCTTCGGCGGCCGGATCGGGGAAAAATCGGAAGCCACCAACCCTGCCGACGGGATGGCCCTCGACGATGACTTCGCCGCGCCTCGTGACGGCCGACAGCAGTTCTTGCGCGTCACCCGCATCGAGCCGACGCATCAAGTGCGCCGCGCGACGATCGACGAAACGACTGGTCAGCCGCTCATGCAGCGCGTCCGACAGCAGGTCCTCGACCTCCCGGGCCCGGCTCTGCCAGTGAATGCTGTCATGCACCCAGTCCGGCCGCGCGGCGATGTACGACCAGACGCGGATCCCTGCCAGTCGCTGCATCAGGGTGTCGATGTCACCGTCGGCGCGGGCGAGCGCGCCGATCTGACCGGCCAGCCAGTCGGTCGGCAGATGCTGGTCGCGAGCAATGTGGCCGAACACGCGGGCGCAGAGCTTGGTATGGGTATCGTCGGCCAACTTGCGGAAATCCGGAATCTGGCACGCCTCCCACAAACGGCGGACCATTCGCCGCCCTTGCGCCAGCCGCCGGATCTCCGGCTCGTGCGCCAAGGCCGTCAGTGTTTCGAGGTCGGCGGCGTCGTTCCCCTTTACCAGCCCCGGTCCTGGCGGAGCTGCCATCAGTGTGGCTAGCAGGGCATCGACGTGGCTCAGGTCCAGATCGCTGTTGCGCCAGCAGAGTTGCTCCAGCGGCTCGAAGCTGTGCGCCTCCACTGCCGCGGCGACGTCATCGGCGAGCGGCGGGCACTGCGCGGTGGTGCCGAATGTGCCGTCGCGCATGCCGCGCCCGGCCCGGCCAGCGATCTGCGCCACTTCTGCCGGTGTCAGTCGGCGGGGGCGATGTCCGTCGAACTTGCCCAGACCGGCGAAGGCGACATGGTTGACGTCCATGTTGAGACCCATGCCGATCGCGTCGGTGGCGACCAGAAAATCGACCTCCTTGTCCTGGTAGAGTGCCACCTGGGCGTTGCGCGTTCGCGGTGACAACCGTCCCATCACGACCGCGCAGCCACCGCGTCGGCGCCGGATGAGCTCGGCGATCGCGTAGACCTCCGAGGCGCTGAACGCGACGACGGCGGAGCGAGGTGGCAGCCGCACCAGCTTGGTTGGCCCAGCGTGGATCAGCTGCGACAGGCGGGGCCGCGTTTCGACGCTTGCCTGCGGAACGAGCCGCTGCAGCAGCGGGCGGATCGTCTCGGCGCCGAGAAACATCGTCTCGACCAGCCCGCGGGCGTGCAGCAGCCGGTCGGTGAACACGTGACCGCGATCTGGGTCAGCGCAGAGCTGGATCTCATCCACCGCCAGAAACTCGGCGTCGCGGTCCAGCGGCATGGCTTCCACCGTGCAGGAGAACCATCGAGCGTCAGGTGGGACGATCTTCTCCTCGCCGGTGATCAGGGCGACGTGGCGCGCCCCCTTCTGGGCCACCATCCGATCATAGTTCTCGCGGGCGAGCAGGCGGAGGGGAAACCCAATGATCCCGGACGCATGCCCGAGCATGCGTTCGATGGCGAGATGGGTCTTGCCGGTGTTCGTCGGACCGAGGACAGCTTTGACGCGCGGTGCGAAACCGGAACCGAGACCGGGCATGGCTAGATGGTTGGATGTTGCGGCGCAGAATGCAAGCGGGACGAGGAACCTGCGCCTGGCGGCTAGACCATCCGCGCCACCCAGTAACAAAGCGCCGCCATGAGCGCCGAGGCCGGGAGCGTGACGATCCACGCCACCAGGATGTGGCGGGTGACCCCCCACCGGACGGCGGAGAGCCGGCGAGCCGCCCCGACGCCGATCACCGATCCGGTCACGGTATGGGTCGTGGACACCGGAATGCCGAGATAGGTCGCCGCGAACAGCGCCACCGCCCCACCCGATTCGGCGCAGGCCCCTTGGACGGGTGTCAGTCGAGTCACGCGGCTACCGACGGTGCGCACGATCCGCCAGCCGCCACCGAGCGTACCGAGTGCCATCGCTGCCTGGCAGCTCAGCACCACCCAAAGGGGCACGTGAAATCCACCGGTCAGATACCCCTGCGAATACAGCAGGACCGTGATGATCCCCATGGTCTTCTGCGCATCGTTCCCGCCATGCGCCAGACTCAGCAGCGAGGAAGAGACGAACTGAAGCACGCGGAAGCGCCGGTCGACGGCAAATGGCGTGGACCGCACGAAGATCCAGGTCACAATGACGGTAAGTGTGAGCGCCAACAGCATGCCGATCAGCGGCGACAACACGATCGCCACCCCTATCGTGACGAGACCTTGCCATATCACTACGTCGGGTCCGGCTTTGGCGACGGCCGCGCCGACCAGGCCGCCGACAAGCGCATGGCTGCTGCTGGAAGGGATGCCAAGCCGCCAGGTCAGCACGTTCCAAACGATTGCGCCGGCGAGCGCGCCGAATACAACCAGGGGATCCACGAGACGCGGGTCTACCACGCCGTTGCTGATCGTGGCTGCAACGTGCACGCCGAACACCAGGAAGGCGATGAAGTTGAAGAATGCTGCCCAGGCCACGGCCGTGAACGGTCGGAGCACGCGCGTGGCAACGACCGTCGCGATGGAGTTCGCGCTGTCATGCAGACCATTCAAGAAATCGAACAGCAGCGCCACCGCGATCAGCGCGATCGTGGTCAAGGTGCCCAGTTCGATGCCGGACATGCCGTGTCCCGTCAGACCTGTTCGACGACGATGCCGTCGATCACGTCCACTACGTCCTCGCAGCGATCCACAATGGCTTCGATCAGGTCGTAAACCTTTTCTACGGTCAGTTTCGCGCCGGGCGAGACATCGGCGGCAAACAGCTTGTGCAAGCCCTGGTCCAGCAGATCGTCCGCCTCGCCCTCGATGCGGCGCACCGACATCGACATCCGGTTCAGCTGCGCGACGCTGCGATCGATCGTCGACAAATGCGGCATGTTGTCGCGTAGTTCGACCGTGGCGCGCACGATGCAATCGGCCATGCCGCGCATCTCTTCGGTGTAGTCCACGCGATAGCGACAGACTCGCCGGCTGGTGTCCTTCATCAGGTCGATCGTGTCATCCAGCGCGTTGATCAGCGCCAGGATCTGCGAACGATCGAACGGGGTCACGAACGTACGGTGGATCGCCAGGATGGTCTGACGGGTCACCTGGTCCGCCTCTTCCTCCAGGCGCGCGATCTCATCTGCCAGCGGCTCGGCTGGCTGGCCGTCAATCAGCGCGCGGAATGCCTCCGCAGCGGGTACCGCCAGACGGGCATGTTCGCAGAATCGCCGGATGAATGCCTCCTCGCGCGGCAGGAGCGACCGGAATGCGCCGAACAGACTGACCATTGGCTTCGCGTGCCTCCATTCGCCGGCAGATCACTTGGGGCGCCGGCAGATATGCCACATTCAGGATGCCGTGGGTGGCTACCCGCTTCGGCCCCGCATTGAAACCCGTCGAGTTTCGCCGCATATCGCCCGCCGAAAAGGAGGTGCGGCCATGAACGATGTGGTGGCGGAGAAGCACGATTTCGGCGCCGAGGTCGGGCGGCTGCTCGATCTGGTGGTGCATTCGCTTTATTCCGAGCGCGAGATTTTCCTGCGGGAACTCGTGGCCAATGCTGCGGATGCGATGGACCGGCGGCGGTTCGAATCGCTGA
>JBKPSV010000109.1:0-4755 GCA_046735215.1 Pseudomonadota bacterium
GCCGGCTTCTGGCCCATCAGCCCCGACCGCGCACGCTTGTCCACATCAAGCCGGTGCCAGTAGATGTCGCCGGCCCCGGCACGCAGGTCGGTGATCATCCCCGCACCGACGGTGCCGCGCGTCAGCCGGTCGATCAGGATAAAGCCACCCAGCTCACGGCTCACCGAGTACCGCTCGCAGGCGACGCGCTGCGCCAGCGAAATCGTCACCCGGCCGATTTCGTTCAGTCCCAGTTCGCGCGCCGGTTCCTCCGCAAGCGTATTCACATCGAACCGGTTGGCGATGTCGGTGATCGTGCCGACGACGCTGCGCGAGCCGAGCATGAAAACATAGGCGCGTCCGCGGAACAGCGGTGTCTCGTCCATCCACACCACCCACGCGGTCACCTGATCAGCGAGCGGTGGCGGCGGTGCGACGGCAAGCACGTCACCGCGCGACACATCGATCTCGCGGTCGAGCACCAAGGTGATCGCGTCACCTGGCACCGCTTCCTTGAGATCGCCGTCCATGGTGACGATCCGCGCGACCTTGGCCTCGGTTCCCGATACGGCGTTCATCACCGCGGCGCCGGGACGGATTACGCCTGTGGCAACGGTGCCGGCATAGCCACGGAATGAGTGGTCCGGTCGAGCGACCAGCTGTATCGGCATGCGGAATGCCCGCTCCGCCACGTGCGACGTTGGTTCGGCACTTTCCAGCGCAGCCAGCAGCGTGGTTCCAGAGTACCACGGCATCCGCGTGCTGGGTGTCGTCACATTGTCACCGTCGCGCGCGCAGACTGGAATTGCAGTGACCTGCAATGGACCAAGCTTGCCCGACAATCCGTAGAAGTCGGCAACTATCTTGTCGAACACGCGCTGGGCAAAGCCGACCAGGTCCATCTTGTTGACTGCGAGCACCAACTGGCGAATACCCAGGAGCGATGCGATGGCGGCGTGCCGGCGTGTCTGCGCCAGCAATCCCTTGCGTGCATCCACCAGCAGCACCGCCAGGTCGGACCCTGAAGCGCCGGTGACCATGTTGCGGGTATACTGCTCGTGACCTGGCGCATCGGCGAGGATGAAGCGGCGGCGTGGCGTTTCGAAGAAGCGGTAGGCGACATCGATGGTGATGCCCTGGTCCCTCTCGGCCGAGAGACCATCGACCAGCAGTGCATAGTCGATCCCGCCCTCCACTGTGCCGAAGCGCTTGCTGTCACGCTCCAGCACCATCATCACGTCATCGGGGATGGTGCCGCATTCGAACAGCAGGCGGCCGATCAGCGTCGATTTGCCGTCATCGACCGAGCCGCAGGCGAGCACGCGAAGCAGCGAGTCGGGCATCAGAAATAGCCCTCGCGCTTCTTCCTCTCCATGGAGGCATCCTGATCCTGATCGATCAGCCGTCCCGCGCGTTCAGAGACCCGCGTATTGCGCATTTCAGAGACTATTCCCGCGAGATCGGACGCCTCTGATTCAACCGCCGCCGACAGCGGATAGCAGCCGAGTGAACGGAACCTCACCACGCGGTTCACCGGCCGCTCGCCGGATTTGAATCGCATTCGATCGTCATCGACGACGATGACCAGCCCGTCACGCTCCACGGTCGGACGAGGGGCGGCGAAATACAGTGGCACCACGTCGATGCCTTCCGCCAAGATATAGGTCCAGACGTCGAGCTCGGTCCAGTTCGACAGCGGGAAGACGCGCAATGTCTCGCCGGGCGCCAAATTGCCATTGTAGAGGTGCCATAGTTCAGGTCGTTGCCGTTTCGGATCCCAGCTGTGTCCGGGCCCGCGGACCGAGAACACGCGCTCCTTGGCACGCGACCGCTCCTCGTCGCGCCGCGCACCGCCAACAGCAACATCATAGCGCCCCTCAGTCAGCGCCTGTTTCAGCGCGTCGGTCTTCATCACCTGGGTATAGATGCTGCTGCCGTGATCGAACGGGTTGATGTTCTGTCGCAGGCCTTCCGGGTTGGTATGCACCCGCAGATCCAGACCGTAGCGTTTCGCGGTGGCGTCGCGAAACGATATCATTTCGCGAAACTTCCATGTCGTATCGATGTGCAGCAGCGGAAATGGCACGCGGGCGGGGAAGAATGCCTTGCGGGCCAGATGCAGCAGCACCGACGAATCCTTGCCGATCGAATACATCAGGACAGGACGATCCGCCTGGGCAACAACTTCGCGGAAGATATGAATGCTTTCGGCTTCGAGCGCCTTCAGGTGCGGCGGATGGGTCGTCTGCAAGACGTCACTCTGCTCCTAGAGGCGATGACCCGGCGGTCTCGAGTGCCCAATCGAGGCGTCGATGGGAGACCCGGCCGCGTTCCGAATCACGCGATGATGCATCGGCTAGGCGGACGGCACTGCCTCTAGTCCAGCCGGCGGCTTGGTGTAAATGGCAATCGCAGACACACTCCACCTCACGGGTCTGATTCTGCGGAAGCTGTGCGAAGGTCACGATGGCGATCCGGCGACAACGTTGGACAAGGTTGGCGATGCGAGCCGATGTCGTGGGACCGCGCGCTGCGGTCGACGTCGCACTGGTGCTGGCGGTGGACAGTTCCGGCAGCATCAGCGAGGAACGGCTCCGGATGCAGATCCAGGGCTACCTGGACGCGATCAGCCATCCGTCCTTTATCGAGGCGGTGCGCGGCGGACGGCACGGTCGGATCGCGCTGACCTTTGTCACATGGACCGATGCGAGGCGACAAGACCAGACGGTGCCCTGGCAGATGATCGAGGACGAGGCGGGCACACGTCGGTTCTGCCAAGGCGTGCAAGGCGGCCTGCGGCCGGTTCCCGGCTGGACCTCGATCAGCGGCGCGATCGACTTCTGCGCCAGGCTGCTGCTGACCAGCGGCTACGGCGCGGCGCGGCGGGTAATCGATATTTCCGGTGACGGCGCCAACAACGACGGCCGCCCGGTTACCGAGGCGCGCGATGCTGCGGTCGCCGCGGGCATCACTATCAACGGATTGCCGATCACCGAGGTCGAGCCAGGCCTGGAAAAATACTATCGGCAGAACGTTATAGGCGGCCCGGACTCCTTTATCGTCGTCGCGCGCAATAGCTCGTCGTTCGGCTCGGCGATCCTTCGCAAACTGCTGGTGGAGATCGCTGGCGTCACGCCCACGCATAAGGCCTGATTAGGCCACGTCAGTTCGCCATCACGGGGGCCGCAACCTTGACCCCCTTGAACGCCGGCATGACGTCACGCGCGAACCACTCAAGCTGCTCCAGCGCCTCGGACAGCGGCACACCGACGGACAGACTGACGGTGACGCGATCCAGGCCAGGATAGCGCTCTTCGAGCTTCTTCAGCGATTCGATGACGTCGGCCGGTGTGCCGGTCAGAAACCCGCCCGCCTTCACCGCATCCTCGATGCGCGGCAGCTTTGCTGTCGGCGCCCGCTTCGGGTCACGCATGATCTCGATCTGCTCATCGGTCAGCGCGCGCACCAGGCGCAGTTCGCCGAACATTTTCATGTTCTCTTCGTAGTATTTCGCGGCGACCTTCAGCCCCTTTTCGACGCTGTCCGCCAGATAGAACTGGAAGCCGAGTGCCATGCGTTCGCCCAGTTCGATGTGCGTGCCGGCACGCGCATAGGCCGCCTGGAAATCCACCATCGACTTGTGTACTGCGCCACCCTCAGCCGAGCCGCCGCCGATCACGCCGCGAATGCCGTGCTTGGCCATGAAGTCCAGCGCCCGCTGCGTGCCACCCTGGATCGGCTGCCAGCACTCCACCGGCAGGCGCGCCGGACGCGGCACCAAAGTCAGCTCCTTCAGCGTGTAGCCGCGATACGGCACTTCCGGAGGCAGCGTGTAGTGCTTGCCCTTATGGCTGAACGACTCCTCATTGAATGCCTTGAAGATGATGTCGACCTGTTCCTCGAACAGCTCGCGGTTCGCTGCCTGGTCCAGCAATGGCGTGCCGAAGGATTCCACCTCGCGCGTGTGATAGCCGCGTCCTACGCCAAAGATCACCCGGCCACCCGACAGAATGTCCGCCATCGCGTAGTCCTCGGCGAGGCGCAGCGGGTGCCACATCGGCGTGATGTTGAAGCCGCAGCCGATTTTCAACCTTTGGGTCACGTGGGTCAGATGCAGTGCCATCATCAGCACGTTCGGGATGCACTCGGTACCTTCAGGCTGGAAGTGGTGCTCGGCCATCCAGAAGGTGCCGTAGCCCAGTCGGTCCATCAGCACTGCCATCGCCTGCGCCTTGTCCAGTGCGGTCGCAAGCTTTTCGTTGGGATACCGTCGGTCATTGATCGGCGTGCCGCCGTAGCCAACGTTCTCCAGGTCGATGTGGCCGGCGTACGAGCTGTCGAACTGCTTGAGCATGGCAATCTCCTCCGATCATCAGCATCGGTGCCGAAGGCTGACTTGGCAACCCGGCCTGATCCTGCCTAGCTTGCGACCACGGAGGCGCAAACGACAAGAAAACGAGGAGCGAACGCATGGCCGAGATCATCGGAGTGGGCTGCACGCATTACCCCGGTCTGTTGCAGTCTGATGACAAGCTTCCTGGCGGCTTTCATCATTTGCTCACGGCACCAAATGTCCCCGCGCAGTACAAGGACCGTGCCAACTGGCCTTCGGAGTTGCTCGCCGAGTTGGGCAATGATGCGGGGCTTTCCGCGGCGCGACGTTACGGGGCGCGTATGGCCGATGACTTCCGTGCCGTCCGCAAGGCATTGGATGATTTCAATCCGGATCTCGTGCTGATCTGGGGCGACGATCAGTACGAGAACTTCCGCGAAGAC
>JBKPSV010000110.1:0-24650 GCA_046735215.1 Pseudomonadota bacterium
CCACACGTTGACGTAGATCCAGAGAATACGGACGCCCCATGCATGGCTGGCCTCCATTCCAGCCAGCAGCTTGAATCAAATTTACATCCGCGCCGGAACCCCCAAATCAGGAGTCAATCTCAGACGATCATGCTCTAGCGCGCTACGTCATTGCTGCGGATAATATCAAGCGATGTGATGACCCCGAGATCCAGTGCGGTCTTGGGGATCGCCTCGCAGCTGTACCACGTCAGTCCAGGTGGGACCGGTCCCTGGCACATGAACGTGGACACGCCGTTGTGCCGCACCATGCCGGGGTGAAAGAAATGGATCATCCCGACATTCACCGGAATCTTGATCCAGCGCTCCACCAGAGCGGGGTCGGCCTTGCCGTCCGAATAGCGAATGATCCAGTCGTACAACCCGTACTTTGATACGAGGTCCGGGAGCAGTTTGCCGTCGTGGTCGTAATGGCCGTGGAAGCCGACATTGGTGCGCTCCATCGGAAAATCGTCGGTGAACAGGCGCACCTTGCCGCCGAGAAACATGCGGGAACACGATGAGTAGCAGTAGCCCGACACGGCCGTGCGCAGCCCCTTCTCGCGAATCAGCTCACCCGTCCGATAGCCGATCGGCGCGTCGCCACCCGGCGAGTTGCGCAGGATCACCGTGGTGACCTGGGTCGATGCAGCAAGCGCGCCGCGGATCTTGTCGAGATCGCCTTTGACCACAGGACCAGAGAGAATCAGCTGATCGCCTATGACGTTGGCGTCCATCGCTGCGCCGGCAGATGCCAGCGCGACCGACAGCACCGCGGACAGATATGCCGTCTTCATGTGCCACATGCTCGATGTGCGACTGACCTGGATCCCGGCGCCACTCTAACGCCTCGCACGGCTGGCGTGAATGAAGCTCCGGCCCGTTGGCTATGCCGACGATGGCCTGGTTCGGCGTGCGCCGCACGTTGAGCTAACATTGCTGGGCCGGCAGGAGGACGTGGATGAACGACGCACCGCTGACAGCCGAAGCGCCATCGCTCGACGGCAAGGCGATTGCCGGACTAGCGGAGCAACTCAACCAGTTACTGCGCCTGCGCACTTTCCGATTGGGATGAAGCTGTTCGAGGACCTGGACGCAATGGCGAACGTGCCTGGGCTGCGGCGGCCGCCGAAGGGGCGCACCTTCTCGACCTGCCAGTTGGTCACCCAATCGCGCATGGCCGGCTTCACGCTTGGCATCACGACAGAGAACATCCCGTCGTTCTCATCCTGCTCCAGCGTGATCGGTCTTGACGCGCCCGGCGAGATCTACACCTCGGGGCGCAAGATGGAGGGCGTGTGGTTCGAGAACCGCGAAGCCGCCGCGGCACATCAGGCCGGTATGTCGCGTGTGCCGCCGGGACGATACAACGGACTTGCGGTGTCGCCGTTGCGCACTGCGCGGCTCGATCCGCCGGACGTGTGCCTGCTCTATGGCAACCCCGCACAGATGATCCTGTTCATCAACGGGCTGCAGTGGCGCAACTATAAGCGCTACGATTTTTTCCATCACCGGCGAGAGCGCCTGCGCCGATTCATGGGGCCATGCGCTGAAGACGCGCGAAGTGTCGCTGTCGATCCCTGCTATGCAGAGCGCCGCTATGGCGGTGTGGCAGATGACGAGATGCTGATGGCGTGCCCGCCCGCCGACCTGCAGCGTGCGGTGACCGGTCTGCAGGGCCTTGCGAAGGCCGGGCTGCGCTATCCGATCATGCCGTTCGGCCCGCAGGCCGAGCGGGGTGAAGGTATGGCGAAGAGCTACGCCGGCAAGACCTGAGACTCTCCGCAGGCTCGGCGCAGCGCCGCCCGGGCCAGCAGTCGGGTCGAGTCGAGCGTTGGCAGAGGCGAGTTGGCATCGCTGATGATCAGCGGGATCTCGGTACAGCCGAGCACCACGGCGTCGCAGCCGGAATCGCGCAGGCGCGTGATGACCCGCTGGTGGTAGGCGACCGCTTCCGGGGTGAACACGCTGCACACCAGTTCGTCCATGATGATGTGGTTGATCGTCGCGCGCTCATCGTCATTCGGGATCACGTAGTCCAGCCCTGCCGCGTTCAGCCGGTCTGGATAGACGCGGCTCTCCACCAGCCAGCGCGTTCCCAGCAGCCCAAGGCGACGGAAGCCGCGCGCCACCGCTTCGGTCACGATCACGTCCGCGATGTGCAGCCAGGGCAGTGGCGAGCGCGCTTCGATATGGGGCAGGCCCTGGTGGAACGTATTGTCAGGGCAGATCAGGAACGTCGCGCCGACCGCTGCCAGCTTGTTGCTCGACGCGAGCATCAGCTCGCCCACGCCGCGCCAGTCGCCGCGATGGACGCACGCCATGTAGTCGGAGAGCGAATGCGTGTGCATCGACACTTCGGGATGTGCGTGCGTGCCAAGCAGCGCTGCACCTTCGGTGCAGATCGTTCGATAGCACAGCGCGGCACCCTCGGCCGAGCTGGCAACAATGCCAATATGCGCTGGCATCAGCCGGCCGGAAAGTCGTAGAGTTTCGCTGGATTTTCCACCAACACCTTGTGGCGTGCTGCCTCATCCGGTACCCACACCGTCAGCAGGTCGAATAATACGGCGTCGTCCGGTTTCTTGTCGGCAGCCTCGCTCGGATGTGGCCAGTCGCTGCCCCACACCACGCGCTCCGGCGCCGCCTTCGCGTAGCCCTGTGCCACTGCCAGGCGATCGGCATATTGCGGTGGACCCGACTTGGTATCGGCGTACGCGCCCGATAGCTTGACCCAGGTGTTGCCTTTATCGATCAGTCGCCGGATCAGCTGGTAGGCGGGACCATTGACGTCGGGCGCATGCGCCAGGTGGTCGAAGACCAGGCGCCCTGGCACACGCAGGAACACCTCCTGCGCCGCGACGATCTGATCGGCCGGCATGTTGATCTGGCAGTGCCAGCCCATCGGCTCGATCCGCTTCGCCAGCGGCTCGATCATGTCGATCGTCGTGGCGCCCGGTGGCGACAGATTGAAGCGGATGCCGCGCACGCCGGCCTCATGCATCTGGCGAAGCTCTTGATCGCTGACCGACGTATTCACCACGCCCACCATGCGCGCGCGCTCCTTGCCACCGAGCTGCGGCAGCAGGGCCATATAGTGCGAGTTGTCCGTGCCATAGGTGGACGGCAGGATAACCACACAGCGTGTCGTGCCTATCCGACGCTGCAGTGCATGATAATCATCGACCGATGCTGGCGGCGGCTTCAACGTCGCATACGGTGCGATCGGGAAACTCGAATCGTAGATGTGGAAGTGGCAGTCGGTGGCGTTGGACGGCGCCTTGGTCTTTGGCAACTCCGTGCCGCCGGACCAGCGCACCTCGGCCGCCTGCTGCGCCCGGGCTGCCGACAACTGCATGGCGCCCGCTCCGGCCACGGCGAGTGCGCCGCGCAAAAGGTCGCGGCGATTTGGCAGCAGCGTTTTCATCGTTCCTCCCATTGACGCAATTTTGCGCGAAGACACGCTGTTCCGGCAGCCTGTTGTCGTCAATATGTTGGGGTGCGGAACACGGAGCTAACGGCTGGAGATTTCACCGCCGCTGTTGAGGCAACGAGCCGCATGCCAGACTTCAACGGTAGGTGCGGTACTTTGGCATAGCCGCGCTCCTCTCGATGTATTTCCATGCTGCATGCTCGAGCCAGAACCGGGAGACCACGACATCCTCAAACGCGATGCCGACAGAACAATCCAATACAATGCGCCAGCTTTCACGGCTTACGGTGAAAGCGTGTTCCTAGAGCTGCAAATTTCGAGGCCGATCAACCAGGCAGGGTAGAGCCCTGGCCACATCGCACCACATTCATAGCAGTTCGGCCAGACCAGTTCGGCAATGCCCGTTCCGTCCGACCATCGTCCCGGCGGCCACCAACGCGTCGAGTACCGCTTCCTGCGTTGCCTCAGCGGTCGCTTGGAACAGCCGGTCAATGCGAGCTTCCGCAAGCACACGCTGATCGAGCAGATCCCTGTCGGCATCGTGGGGCACGCGGTTGGCGGTGCTGAACGCCAGCGCGATATCGCCACTGCCGTTGCCCCAGAACGAGCCGCACCATGCCAGTCCGACGCCGGCGCGGTGCGCCACGCGGCCCAGCTGGCGATGGTCCAATGGGACATCGGTGCCGACCACAATGATGCACGAGCCTGCCTCGCTGGCAGGACTCGATTTCGGGTCAACCCTTCGCCCGTTCGGCAATCGCAGATCGCCCGTGCGGCCAAAGTTTGCCAATACCAAGACTCCGACGTGGTAAGGCTGGTCGTCGAAGCGCAGCAATCGCGACGCGCTGCCGATGCCACCCTTCAGCCCGAAGCAGCTCATCCCGGTACCAGCGCCGACCGAGCCGACAGCGAAATTCTCGCCGGCGGCTTCGATCGCCGTAGCTGCATGCGCCTCGGTGACCGCCATCGCCTGAATGTCGTTCAGGTAGCCGTCGTTGCACTCCAATACCACGGGATTGATAGTCGAAGTCCTGCGACCGATCTCAGGATTGCTGACGATGGCGCGGCGGATCAACGCATTCGCACAGGTGCCGACTGAGAAGGTGTTGGTCAAGATTACCGGTGTCTCCAGCGTGCCGAGTTCATTCAGCTGCACCAGGCCGATGCTCTTGCCGAAACCGTTCAGCACGTACGCAGCAGCTACCGCCTTGTCACGGAACAGGTCGCCACCATGCGGCAAAATTGCCGTAACGCCGCTTCGGATATCGCCTTCGATCAGTGTCGCATGACCGACGGTGACACCAGGCACATCAGCGATGTTGTTGCCTTCACCCACTGGGAGTGAACCGCAGGATAGGCCAGCATCGCGTGCGCGCATACTCACTCCCCTGGCAAACGTCGCGCCCTCAGCCTATGACGATTTTCAACGCAGCGGCCAACCGCTGGGAAGCATATGGGAGAGGAGCAGATGCGCGGGAACATTCTGTCATCGCTACTCATCAGCGAGACTGCATTGCCGCTGACCCCGCTTTGGTCCTAACTCCGCGCACCACCAACGGAGGCACACATGCAGGAGATCGGCCATTTCATCGCGGGCAAGCGGGTCGCCGGCAGCAGCGGCCGGTTCGGCGAGGTGTTCAACCCTGCGTCCGGGGAGATATCCGGCCGCGTTGCCCTGGCGGACGCGTCCGAGGTGGACAAGGTGGTTGCTGCGGCGACTGCTGCCTGGCCGGCCTGGGCCGCAACCCCGCCGCTGCGCCGCGCCCGCGTCATGTTCAAGCTGAAGGAACTGCTGGAGCGCGACCGCAAGGAAATCTCCGCTATCATCACGGCCGAGCACGGCAAGGTGCTGTCGGACGCCGATGGCGAGGTGCAGCGCGGATTGGAGGTGGTCGAGTTCGCCTGCGGCATTCCGCATCTGCTGAAGGGCGAGTTCACCGAGGCGGTCGGCACCGGTATCGATGCTTGGTCGATCCGCCAGCCGCTCGGTGTCGTGGCCGGTATTACGCCGTTCAACTTTCCCCTGATGGTGCCGCTGTGGATGATCCCGGTGGCGCTCGCCTGCGGCAACTGCTTCATCCTGAAGCCGTCGGAGAAGGATCCGTCGGCTTCGTTGAAGCTCGCGGCGCTGCTGGCAGAGGCTGGCGTACCGGACGGCGTGTTCAACGTCGTGCAGGGTGCCCGTGAGGCCGTGGAAGCGATTCTGGCGCACCCCGACATTGCCGCGATCAGCTTCGTCGGCTCGACTGCCATTGCCGAGACGATCTATCGGGGCGGCACTTCGCACGGCAAACGCGTACAGGCACTCGGTGGCGCAAAGAACCACCTGGTGGTGATGCCCGATGCCGATATCGACGATGCGGTCGATGCGCTGATGGGTTCTGCCTATGGCGCAGCGGGTGAACGCTGCATGGCGGTTTCTGTTGCGGTCGCGGTGGGGTCTGCCGGCGATCGCCTGGTACAGAAACTCGAGCCACGCGTGCGCGCCTTGAAGATCGGCCCGGGCACCGATGCCGAGGCAGAGATGGGGCCGCTGGTCACCCGCGAACACCGCGAGAAGGTCACGGGCTACATCGACCTGGGCACCAAGGAGGGCGCCAAGCTGGTGGTGGACGGCCGCGGCCTGTCGCTGCAAGGCTACGAGAACGGCTTCTTCCTCGGCGGTTCGCTGTTCGATCACGTCGGTACAGACATGCGTATTTACAAGGAGGAGATCTTCGGTCCTGTCCTCGGCGTGGTGCGCACACCTGACATGGCCGGCGCGGTGCGCATGGTGAACGCGCACGAATACGGCAACGGCGTTGCGATCTTCACGTCGGACGGTGGGGCGGCGCGTGACTTCGCTGCGGGGATCAACATCGGCATGGTGGGCGTGAACGTGCCGATCCCGGTGCCGATGGCATTTCATTCGTTTGGCGGCTGGAAACACTCGTTATTCGGCGACCACCACATCTACGGCCCCGAGGGCGTGCGCTTCTACACGCGCTACAAGGCAATTACCCAGCGCTGGCCGACCGGCGCGCGCCGTGGTGCTGAGTACGTGATGCCGACCCTGGGCAGATAGCGAAGGAAACATGTCATGAGCGGCGTGCAGGCTGCGGTCGCTCCGCCACGCGCGCCGCTTACGCTCATTGCGAGCTGCCTGAGCATGCTGGCACTCGGCGTGAACGGCACCGCGATCATGGCGGCATTGCCGACCATGCGCCACGATCTCGGGCTGACGCCGGCACAGCTCGAGTGGACAATCAACGCCTATCTCGTTGTATCGGCCGCCTGCATCATCCCGGGCGGCAAGGCCTGCGATTGGCTCGGTGCGCGTCGCGTATCGATCGTAGGCCTCGCGCTGTTTGTGATTGCATCTGTGATCGTCGCGACAGGACAGGGTCCTGCCGCGATACTGGCCGGACGTGCGCTGCAGGGCCTTGCCGCCGCACTGGCAGTGCCGGGCACGCTGGCGGCCGTCGCCGAGGCCAGCCAGCCCGAACGCCGTGCCTCGGCAATCAGCGCCTGGGCAGGCTTTGTGATGCTGGGCTTCAGCCTCGGCCCGCTGATCGGCGGCACGCTGACGCACTACCTGGACTGGCGGGCCATTTTCTGGGCGAGTGGAGGCAGCATGCTGGTTGCCACCGCCGGCCTCGCCGGCAGGGGGGCGGCCGCGACGCCGGGCATCAGGGGCTGGCACTTCGACGCTGCCGGCTTCGCCCTGCTGGCCATCGGCATGATCGCGCTGGTGTCTACGCTGCACGCGCTGCCGACCATGGCCCGCGCCCCCGAGCGCTTTCTCGGATTGGCCGGCGTGGCGGTCATTGCCGTCACGATGCTGTTCCGGCACGAGCGCCGCGTGCAGGATCCGCTCGTGGCCCTGGACCTGCTCAGGCAGCCAACGTTTGTCCGTGCTGTTGCCCTCGGCTCGATCGCGATGTCCTGCATCCTGTCTCTGCTGCTGTTCTACAATCTGTACGCGCAGAGCCCGGTGGGACTGAGGCTTACCCCGGTCGCTGCCGGTCTCTCCCTGCTGCCGATGAGCGGCGGGTTGCTGGTGTTCGCGTTTTCCGCGCCCTGGCTCGTCCGGCGGTTCGGCGTGCGCCGGACGCTTGCCGTCAGCGCACTGCTGATCGCGGTCGCGGGTGCTCTTATCGCGGCTGCCGCGGTGCTGAAGCTTTGGATCCCCCTGACCATTGGCCTGTTCGCCATTGGCGTCGGGTTGGCCGTGCCTTATGCGACGGCGCCAAAGCTTGCTCTGGCCACCCTGCCGGGCAGCCAGGCGGGCGCTGGCTCCGGCATAATCAATGCCTGCACCTTTCTCGGCGGCAGCATCGGGGTGGCGGCCGGCGCCGTCGCGTTCGCCTTCTTCGGTCTGCCGGGGACGATGGCAATGATCGTGCTGTTTGCGCTGGTCGGAGCCGCCCTGTGCCGAGGACTGGCGGCGGAACTATGAGCCCTGGCGCGGCCGCATTGCCAGCGGAAGACTGTCGAACAACGTCGGTGCCTCGCCCACCTGTGCGCCCTCGATCTGCAGCAGGCGAAGCTTCGTCATGACACCGCCGGCCGCGGAGAATCCGCCGATCTTGCCGCCGGCGGCCAGCACGCGATGGCACGGCACAATGATCGGGAACGGGTTCCGCGCCATTGCCTCGCCGACGTCCCGCGCGTCACCGGTGCCGTCGAGCCGCGCAGCGATCTCGCCGTAGCTCAGCGTGGCACCCGGTGGAATGCTGCGGGCCACGGCGTAGATCTCGCGGCGCTGCGGCGGGATGTCGCTCATATCCAGCACGACCCCAGAGAGATCGCCGCCTTCGCCGCTCAACACCCGGGTTATGCGTTCAATCGCCTGGCGGATCGGCGGCGTGGGTGCAGCTTCGTTTGCGCCTGGGTAGCGTCGCCGGAGCCGCGCCCGAGTCGCGAGCTCATCGCGCTCCGGTAGTTGCATGCCCGCAACACCGCTGGCATTCCAGACGATCCCGCACCAGCCCATGCTCGTTTCGAACAGTGCGTAGCTCTGTGCGGTCATGGCGCGGAGCCTAGCAGGGTCGCCACGCTGCCGCCTCCCGTCGATTGCTTTATGCCGAAGCAACACCGAGACGTGGCCGGAACGCCAATCGCCTTGTTCCCACCCGCCGGAAGCATGATATTCAGACCCGGGAGGTCGGCGGCGGACGGGCACCTCGCCAACCCGGTCAGGTCCGGAAGGAAGCAGCCGCAACGAGTTTCTGCTCGGGTCGTTCGTCCGGCCTCCCACCGGTTCACCCACTTGGAAGGGGGCCGCCGCGGCGGCTGCATCCGCCCCGCATGTCCGGCCTGTTTCAGGACGAAAGCCAGCTCGACGCGCCGCCCGCCCCGGAAGGCCCGGGCCTGTTTGGCGACGCGCTCGAGCCGACGCATGCCGCTCCCTACCGGGTGCTCGCGCGCAAGTACCGTCCGACCAGCTTCAATGACCTGATCGGCCAGGAGGCGATGGTGCGCATCCTGCGCAATGCCTTCGCGACCGGCCGGGTCGCGCATGCCTTCATGCTGACCGGCGTGCGCGGCGTGGGGAAGACCACCACCGCCCGCATCATCGCCCGCGCGCTGAACTGCACCGGCCCGGACGGCAAGGGGGAGGCCACCGCCGATCCTTGCGGCGCCTGCCCAGACTGCGTCGCCATTCTTGCCGATCGCCATCCCGACGTGGTGGAGATGGATGCCGCCAGCCGCACCGGCGTCGACGATGTGCGCGAGATCATCGAGGCGACACGCTTCCGCCCGATGCAGGCGCGCACCAAGGTGTTCGTGATCGACGAAGTTCACATGCTGTCGCGCAACGCCTTCAACGCGCTGCTGAAGACGCTGGAGGAGCCGCCGCCGCACGTGAAGTTCGTGTTCGCCACCACTGAGCTTCGGAAGGTGCCGGTTACGGTGCTGTCGCGCTGCCAGCGCTTCGACCTCCGGCGGGTTCGCATGGCCGAGCTGTCGGCGCATTTCGCGCGCATCGCTAGGAATGAGGCGGTGTCGGTGGAGCCCGCCGCGCTGGACCTGATCGCGCGTGCTGCCGATGGTTCGGTGCGCGACGGGCTTTCGCTGCTCGACCAGGCGATCGCCCAGGCGGATGGCGCCGTCACCGAGGCCGCGGTCACCAACATGCTGGGTCTGGCGGATCGCGGCATGGTGTTCGACCTGATGGATGCTGTGATGTCCGGCCAGCCGCGCCAGGCCTTGCAGATCACCGAGCTGGCGTACGAGCGCGGCGCCGATCTGGGCATGATGCTGCAGGACCTGCTGGAGCTGACCCACACGGTGACGCGGCTCAAGTCGGTGCCGGCGCTGCGCGACAGCCAGGATCTGCCGGAGGCGGAGCGCACCCGCGGTGCCGCCCTGGCGGACCGCCTTTCCGTGCCCGTCCTGGCCCGCGCCTGGCAGATGCTGCTGAAGGGCGTGGGCGAGGTGGAGGCCGCACCGGACCGCCGCGCCGCTGCCGAGATGGTGCTGATCCGGCTTTGCCACGTGTCGGACCTGCCGCCACCGGGCGATCTGGTTCGGCGGCTCAGTGGTGGGGGTGCACAGGCCGCGGGCGGCCCGGGTCCGCTCCCGTCGGGCGGAGGCGCGCGGGCCGTGGCTGGCGGCGCACCGATTGCAGCAGCGCAAGCCGCGCAGATCGTCCCCCGACTTGCCAGCTTTCGGGACGTTGCTGCGCTGGTCGCCGATAAGCGCGAGGCAATGTTGCACGCGCACCTGATCCATTCGGTGCACCTGGTTCGCTTCGCCCCTCCGGTGATCGAGCTGCGCCCTCAGCCGGAGGCGCCCAAGGATCTGGCCGCACGCCTCGGCACTCTGCTGACCGAGGCAACCGGCACCCGCTGGACCATTGCGCTTTCCACAGCAGAGGGTGAGGCGACGATCGCGGAACAGGGAAGCGCGGCTGATACGGCCCGGCGGGTGGCGGCCGCCGACCACCCGCTGGTGCGCGCCATCATGGACGCGTTTCCCGGCGCTCGCATCGATACGGTGCACGACACCTCGGTCGATGACTACGGGTTGCCTGCCGCCGAAGTGCCGGAAGTCGAAACCTCCGATGAGATGGAGCTGGACGAATGAAGAACCTGTCCGGGCTGATGAAGCAGGCCCAGCAGATGCAGGAAAAGATGCAGGAGATGCAGTCGCGGCTGGAGAGCATGGAGGTGCAGGGCGAAGCTGGTGCCGGCCTCGTCACCGTGACCATGAGCGGCAAGGGCGACCTGCGGCAGGTCAAGATCGATCCGAAGGTGATCGATCCCGGCGATGCCGAGATGCTGCAGGACCTGATCGTCGCCGCGCACGCCAATGCCCGGCAGAAGGTAGAGGCCGCCACCGCTGCCGAGATGCAGAAGGTCACCGGCGGCATGCAACTGCCGCCGGGAATGAAGCTGCCGTTCTAGTCCCCGGCGTTGGGCGGTCCGGAAATCGAGCGCCTGATCGGGCTGCTTGCGAAGCTGCCTGGCATGGGGCCTCGCAGCGCGCGGCGCGCGGCTCTGAAGATGCTGCAACAGCCGGAGACGCGAATGCTGCCTCTGGCGACGGCGCTTGCCGATGCGGTGCGGGCGGTGAAGTCGTGCAGCGAATGCGGCAACCTAGACAGCCAGGACCCGTGTGCGATCTGCAGTGACCCGCGGCGCGAGCGGTTGTCGATCTGCGTCGTGGAGGGCGTGGGCGACCTGTGGGCGCTGGAGCGCGCCTCGGTGTTCCATGGTCTCTATCACGTGCTGGGAGGCACGCTGTCCGCGCTGTCCGGCGTGGGTCCGGAGGACCTGAACGTCAGCTCCTTGCTTACTCGTGTCGAGCAGGGTGGGGTCACCGAAGTGATCCTCGCACTTGGCGCGACAGTGGACGGCGCCACTACGGCTCACTGGCTTACCGATCGCCTCAAGCCACTAGGTGTCACGGTGACGCGCGTCGCCCAGGGCGTGCCGATCGGCGGCGCTCTGGACGTGCTCGACGACGGCACGCTCGCCGCTGCATTGCGGGCGCGCCGTCCGTCATAGTTGCACAGGCCGATGGCAGACTTTTGAGATGCCTGTTCCCGGTGCTCCGGCGTTCTGCTGTTTTTGAGGGGACAGAGCGGTGGGATCTACACGCAACGCATCCGGCGCTGATCGCTCGAGCGGCGGACTGCTCGGATCCATTGGCATCGGCGTGGCGGCAGGGGTGGCCGCTGCGGCTGGCATGATGTTCGGCCGCAGAGCGGTGACGACCGCCCGAATGGGTGCTGGGCATCCGCTCAAGCACCGCATGCTCGATGTGGCGGCCGGCGTCATGCAGCCGAAATACCCGCTGGACGCGATGAGCACCTATCTCAACGGCTTCCACATGTACGCTGACGATATGGGCCGGCAGGTAGAGGCGTCGCATTTTTGCATCCACCTGCGTCACGACCTGCACCAGTGCGTCATCTTCGATCGCAATGCGGCCAACGCACGGCTGATCGGGATCGAGTACATCGTCAATGAAGAGCGCTTCCGCAGCCTGCCGGAAGAAGAGAAGAAGCTCTGGCACAGCCACCACTACGAGGTGCGATCGGGCATCCTGGTCGCGCCGGGAATTCCGGATCTGGCCGAGCACGCCTACTTCAAGGACCTGGTGACGACATACGGCAAGACGTTCCACACCTGGCAGTACGACCGGGATGATTTCCCTTATGGCGTCCCCCAGCTGATGATGGGGCTGACCGAGGATGGCCAGGCCAACGAGGCGCTGATCCATGACCGGGACCGCAGGCTCGGCGTTTCCACGATGCGAAAGCGGGAAAACCGGCGTGACATTCCGATGCCGGAATTGGTGCCGGGCGCCAACTCCTGGGAGAGCGGCCGGACCGTCCAGACGTGTCTGCAAGAGATGGACGTCAAGCGCTAGCATCCGCTAGGTCGCGTGCGCTTGACGCGCCAGGGGCGCGTCGCCATAACCCCCCGCTTCCGATCGGACCGAGGTTTCCATGTCGCGCCGCTGCGAAATCACCGGCAAGGGAGTGCTGACCGGCAATAACGTCAGCCACGCCAACAACAAGACCCGCCGCCGCTTCCTGCCCAACCTGCAGGATTCGACCTTGTTGTCGGACGTACTCGGCGTTCCGATCCGCATGCGTCTGTCGACCCGTGCGATCCGCACGGTGGAGCAGAAGGGCGGCATCGACGCCTACCTGTTGAACACCGCCGATGGTCGACTGACGCCCGAAGCCAAGGCCTTGAAGCGTCGCGTGCTGCGCGCCCAGGCCAAGCGGGCGGCCAGTCCCGCCGCCTGAACCGCACGATACGCGAGGCGATCGGCCTCGGCGCCGCGAGGCTGCGGCAGGCCGGTATAGATAATCCGCGACTGGAAGCACGCATGTTGCTGGCGCATGCGCAAGGCGTGCCTCAGGAGGATCTGCTGCGCGAGCTATCCGCACCGGCGCGGATGGATCTGCTCCTGCCGCTGCTTGATCGGCGGGTCGCGCGCGAACCACTGGCCCTGATCGTCGGGCATCGGGAGTTCTGGAGTCTGGATTTCGCGGTCTCGCGCGATACGCTGGTCCCTCGCCCGGAATCCGAGACGCTGATCGAGGCGGCCGTGGCACATTTTCACCATTGCCCGCCGCCTGCCACGATCCTGGACCTGGGCACCGGCACAGGCTGCCTGCTGTTGGCGGCCTTGTCGGAGTTTCCGACGGCCTGCGGCATCGGTGTGGATCGGTCATCCGCTGCCGCCGCGCTCGCGGCCCGCAACGCAAGAGCGCTGGGGTTGGCGAAGCGGGCGGCCTTGGTCTGCGGCGACTGGGCGAGCGCATTGGATGCGCGCTTCGACCTGGTCTTGTGCAATCCGCCCTATATCGCCACATCGGAGCTGGCAGGCCTGATGCCGGACGTGGCGCACTACGAACCACACTCGGCACTGGATGGCGGGCCGGACGGCCTGGCCGCTTACCGGGTGGTGTTTCCGGACCTTGCACGATTGCTTAACCCCGACGGGATAGCGATAGTGGAATTGGGAATCGGACAGGCGGGTACAGCATCTGACCTGGCGCGCGATACTGGGTTGGCGAGCAAACTGCTGAACGATTTGGCCGGGATTGCGCGTACGATAGTGCTGCGGCGAACGCTGCCATGAAAAAACCGTTTGGCAGGGCGCGCCGGCCGGTTTAGCTTCCGGGTCGGCAGGGTCAGCCGCACAGCGGCTTGCCCGAGGCATCCCGGTCTCAGACTCCGGTCTCAGACAGGGGTACTCGCCGGAACCAATGCCGATGGATTGATGCCTGGCCGAGGGGGCACTCCCCGGGACGCCTTTGAGGAGTCTCGCGTCCCAGCACCCAGAGGCCGCAGAAGAGAAGGCTGGACAGCGACAATATGAACATGAAGCGCATGCGTGGACGTGGCCATCGGTCAGGTGGCGGCGGAGGTGGCGGTGGCGGACTGCGCCATCACGGCGGGGGCAGCAGCGCCAACGGCGGCATTCCGCTGAACCGCAACCATGTGTTCGACAGCAGCGGCCCCGATCTCCGCATTCGCGGAACGGCGCAGCAGCTGTTCGAGAAATACCTTCAACTCGGCCGCGACGCGACCAGCGGCGGCGATCGAGTGATGGCGGAAGGCTACTTCCAGCACGCCGAGCACTATTTCCGCATCCTGAATGCGATGAACCAGGCGGCTCAGCAGAACCAGCAGAGCGGACAGCAGCACACCGGCCCGCGTCGTCAATACAACGGAGAAGAGGGCCAGGCGCCGGCCGAACCCGAGGAGGCGGAGGCCCGCCCGCCCGGCACCGGCGATCAGCCCGAAGCGCGCGAAATCCCGATCGCTGCTGCTCCCCCAGAAGCCTGACGCTCTTAGTCCCCCTCCCGCTGCGGGAGGGGGTTAGTGGGAGAGGGCCGAGAAACCCGCTCAACCTCTTCCCATCCCCTTCCTCGACTGATCGCGGCGGCACCGAAGCGCTGTCGCAGTGCGTCAATTGCCGCCTGGGCTGCCGCGCGTCGTGGGGTTTCCAGATCGGCGAGGTCGCCGTGGTCGGCGTCTGCCACCGGCAATAGCGGGCTGGCCCCGAGGCCGATGAGGCGGAAGGCCGTTCCGGTGGCCTCGCGGGCCAGAAGAATGCGGGCCGCTTCGAACATGCGATCCGGCAGGACAGTCGGGCTGGGCAGCCGGGCCGCACGCGTGCGAATGGCGAAGGTCGCGGTTTTCAGCTTCAAGACCACGCCGCCGGCGCAGAGCTCGTTCTCCCGCAATCGCATCGCGAGCTTGTCGCTCAGCCGCCACAGATGCTTTTCCAGGTCGGCCTGTCGCATCAGATCGTTGTCGAAGGTGGTTTCGGCACTGATCGACTTTGTCTCGCGGGCCGGGTCGACCTGGCGGTCATCCTGGCCGCGCGCCCGCCGCACCAGTGCGGGACCATCATCGCCAAGTCGCCGATGTGCCTCGCGTTCGCTCAATGCCTGGAGATGGCCCAGCAGCGTGATGCCATGGCTAGCCAGCTTTCGTGCCAGCGCTGGTCCGACGCCGGGCAACAGCCGCACCGGCTGGGGCGCCAGCAGCGAGATAGCGTCGTTCGCTCCGATTACGGCAAACCCGCGAGGCTTGTCGCGGCCGGCGGCGATCTTGGCCAGCAGCCGATTCGGTGCCAGCCCGATCGATACGGTCAGGCCGACATTCGCTTCCACCTCGCGCGCAAATCGAGCCAGCACCACCGCCGGCGGGGCGCCGTGCAGCGCCTCGGTGCCGGCGAGGTCAAGCACCGCTTCGTCGATCGACAGCGGCTGCAGCAGCGGTGTGAGTTTCGCCATCATCGCTCGGATCTGTCGTCCGACCGCCACGTATTTGCTGAAGTCCGGGCGAATGACCACGGCATCCGGGCACGCCTTCAGCGCCTTGAACATCGGCATCGCGCTGCGCACGCCATACATGCGCGCGACGTAGCAGGCGGCGGTGACCACGCCGCGCACGCCACCGCCAACGATG
This sequence comes from Pseudomonadota bacterium, assembly GCA_046735215.1. Lineage (GTDB taxonomy): Bacteria > Pseudomonadota > Alphaproteobacteria > Acetobacterales > Acetobacteraceae > JAMXLO01. The sequence goes on from JBKPSV010000110.1 coordinate 15,382, forward strand.
ACGGGGCGAGCCGCGAGGTCAGGCCGGTCGCGCTTCTCCACGCTGGCATAGAACGCATCGCAGTCGATATGCGCGATTGTCAGATTGAATAGTTCGGCATGGCGGACGACGCGCGTACTTTCACAGACCGTGCATCGATCGGCTTCGGTGACGGCCAGACAGTCGCGGCAAAGGCCTGACACGGATTACACGGCTGGCCAAAGCCACGCAGCCCCACGCACGCCCGACGAGTCGCCATGCTTGTTGCGTACGATCGGCGTCTGCACGAAGTCGCTGAATACGTACCGCGTCACCAACGGCGGCAGTGCAGCGTAGAGGTGCTCCATGTTGGACAAGCCGCCGCCGAGTACGACCACGTCCGGATCGAGCAGATTGATGACCTGCGCCAGCCCGCGTGCAAGCCGGTCGGCGTGGCGATCCAGCGCCGCGAGCGCGCGCGTTTCGCCGGCAGCGGCGCGGGCCGGGATGCCGGACGCGTCGTGCGCATCAGTACCGTCGCAGTCTCGGGCCAGCGATGGTCCGGCGACCCATGTTTCCAGGCAGCCCCAATGGCCGCACCAGCACTGTGGTCCAGGGATTTCATCAAGACGCGGCCACGGCAGAGGGTTATGACCCCATTCGCCGGTGACACGGTTACGGCCGCGCAGCACCTTCCCGCCCGCAACCACGCCACCGCCGCAACCGGTTCCAAGGATCACCCCGAACACCACATCGGCGCCGGCGCCGGCGCCGTCGCTCGCTTCTGACAAGGCAAAGCAATTTGCGTCGTTCTCCACCCGTACTTCACGGCCAAGCAATGCGCTGATGTCGCGATCGAAGGCATGGCCATTCAGCGCAATCGAATTCGCGTTCTTTACCAGGCCGGTCATCGGGCTGATCACGCCAGGAATGCCAATCCCAATCGTGGCATTGATGCCAAGCTGCAGTTCTGCATCGCGCACCAGTGCGGCTATTGCCTGGAGCGCAGCCTGGTAGCCTCGTGGCGTCTCGATGCGATGACGAAGCTGCACTGCGCCGTCAGGACCGAGCACGACGATTTCGATTTTGGTGCCGCCCAGGTCCACCCCGATTCGGTGCCGCATCATAAGCAAAACCTAGCAGCGCACCCTCAAGCTGTCTCGTTCGGGTTCCCGCCGCGTCCACGGGTACGGTCGGATTGATCGTCCGGCGCCGAAACCTCTGCTCGCTCCGAGTGACCCGGCGGTAGTCAGGTCGGGCTTTGCCGTTCTGTGCTTCGCCCAACCACCCTCGTTGGGGAAGTTGTGGGCACCCGATCCATGATTCGCCTTCGCGGCGGTCAGCGGATACCTATCGCGGAACCTGGAGACATCGCATGCAACTTTGGACCACCACGGTCGCCTCCCCGCGCGGGACGGCGCGCGTCGCGCGCGAACGCGAAGCTGCCGGCTGGGATGGGCTGCTGGTTGTCGACTCGCAAAACCTGTCGGGCGACCCTTATGTGGCGCTCGCCATGGCCGCGACGGCGACCAGCCGTATCGGTCTCGGCACCGGCGTCACCAACAGTGTAACTCGCCATGCTTCCGTCACCGCCTGCTCCATTGCCAGTATCCAGCGTTTGTCGAGCGGTCGCGCGGTGCTGGGAATCGGGCGAGGCGATTCGGCGCTGGCGCATCTCGGCCGCGCGCCATCCCGCCTGGCGCCATTCGAACGGTACCTGCGGCACCTGCAGACCTACCTGCGCGGCGAAGCGGTGCCGTTCGACGACATCGACATCCCAATCGGCGTCGCACCTTCGATGGACGAACTTGCGCTTGCCGATGCTCCGCCGGCCAGTCGAATCGGTTGGATCGCCGAAGGAGGACTGAAGGTTCCGGTCGAAGTTGCCGCGAGTGGCCAGCGCGTCATCAGCATCGCTGCCCGTCACGCCGACCGCGTCATGTTTGCGCTGGGTGCGGACGAGGAGCGCATCGCCTGGGGCATCGCGCTCGCGCGCAAAGAACGGAGGGATGCGGGTCTTGCTCCCGAGGCGATCAGCTTCGGCGCCTACATCACCTGCGGCTGTCATACCGACCTGACCACGGCGCGGAATCTGATCCGCGGCTCGCTCACGACGCATGCGAGGTTCTCGGTAATGCACGGCACTGCCAGTGGGCCGGTCTCGGAGGCAGATCGCGGGGTGTTATCGGACCTGCGCAACTCCTATGACATGCGAGCCCATACGCGCGGTGATTCACGTCAGGCCGGCGTGTTGACCGAGCCATTCATTGACCGCTTTGCCGTCGTCGGTCCGCCCGATCGCTGTGTTGCGCGCCTGCAGGGGCTCGCTGCGCTGGGGCTGGACAAGATAGTGCTCGCCGGTTCGCTCCGTGGTGTGTCCGAAACCGATGCCGCCGTGGCCAGGCGCTTACTGGAGAGCGAGGTGCTGCCGGCAATGCGCAGCGGTGAAGCATAAGTGACACGCAAGATAATCATCGTTGCGTTCGCAGTTGTGCTGGCACCATGGGGCCCGTCAGGTGCGCTGGCGGAGGTGCAGCTGCAATCCGCGCTGCTGCCGCCGGTTCAGCCCGCCTGCATCTCCTCGGCGTTCGGCCCGCGGGTGCTGCCAAACCAGCCGGAAGCCGGGACCTATCACTACGGCATCGACCTTCCTGCCCCGCCTGGAGCGGCGGTGGTGGCCACAGCGCCGGGAAGGGTGATCCGCATTCAGCGCAAGGGGCCCGGCGGTTTGGAGATGCTGGTGCAGCACGATGGCTTCGTCGGCATCTACAGCCATTTCGGCTCCGTCGCTCCGCACTTTGCCGAAGGCAAGCGCACGGTGGTGGCGGGTGAGAAGCTCGGAGTGGTCGGCCGGACGGGCGTCACTTCGGGCGCACACCTCTATTTCGGGATGATTCGCGATGGAAAGTCGGTGGACCCGGCGCCGTATTTCAGCCTGCCACGCTGCGGCGGAGCGCCGACGTCCGGGACTGCGCGCGTCGCGGACGGGACGACGGTCGGTGGCCGGAAGTACTACCAGGTCTTCCTGCCTGAACGACAAGTCTACAACTGGCGCAAGGAATAGCGCGCTGGCAGCCGATCCACTAACAGCCAGTCAATCAAACTTTACGGAGCGATAACGTTAGCCAAGCAAACTCGTGCTGCCCACCCATTGGTATTCGGGTCAGAAAGGAGCAGCCCGCCATGCCGCAGTGCCTCGCGGAGGAGCTGGCCCAGACGATGCTCGCTGCATTGGGCGAGGCGCTCGACCTGGTGGATTGCGGCTTCATGCTGCTCGATCAGGACATGCAGGTGCGCTTCATCAGCGAAACCTTCGCGCAACTGACCGGAATTGAGCGACGTTTGCGCGGCGACGTTTGGTTGAGTGACTTATTCGGGCCGCACTGGGAAGCCGAGATAAGATGCCGATCAGAGGCTGGAATGATGCTCAACTTGCCGGATGCACGCCACCTGGCTATCGGCTGCCGCGCAACATCCGAAGGCTATCTCCTCTCCTGCAGTCGTCTGTCAGCGCTGGCGATCGAGCCGCAGCCAGCTCTGCCGGGCGAGGAAGACCGACTCTGTGCAGATCTGCGCTTCGACAAAGAAGTCCTGGAGGATCAGGCTGCCCATCTCGCCTCGCTTGCCGAAGAGTCGGACGCCAACGCACGACGCGCCGAGCAAGCGAAACGCGAGCTAGAACACGAAATTGTCCGACGCCGCCAGCTTGAGGCGGAGCTCCAGCGTCTGGCGACGACCGATCCGCTGACCGGCGCGTTGAACCGGAGGCAGATCTTCGCGCTAGGCCGACAAGCGCTGCGCCTGCGCCGGTCGAAGCAGGCTTTTGGGCTTCTGATGGTCGATATCGACCACTTCAAGATGATCAATGATCGACACGGGCATCCGGTGGGCGATGCCGCCTTGAAGCACGTCGTCCACTGCCTGCGCGCCGGGCTGCGGCAGACCGACTTGATTGGGCGGGTCGGGGGCGAAGAATTCGCCATCATGCTGCCGACCACCACCATCGACGACGCACTGCGGGTCGCCGAACGGCTGCGCACGAGAGTTGCGACCAAACCGTTGAAGCAGGGCTCAACCACCATCTGCATGACGATCAGCATTGGCTTGGCGATGGCAAGGCAGACGGATCACAGCCTTGAGCAAATCATCGCAAGGGCAGACACGCAGCTATACCGAGCGAAAGAAGGTGGCCGAGACAGGGTTTGTCATGACGAAAACCCGTCCGGGGGCTCGTCAGCTGATCCGTCGGCCGAAAGCCGCACGGTCGGGCAAGGGAAGTCATGCGCTGCCGCGGGTATGCGGGGGAGCCAGCCGCACAGCCCGAGTGCGTCTGCACAACGGTTCTGACGGGTTGCCCAGCGGTTCAGACGAAGGCGCAATCTTGGAGATCCGCTTTGGGTGGAGAGCAGACTACTCGCCGTTCAAGTCGAGCTCCGGGTTCCGGTTCAGAAATGCAGGACGATCCCGTATTACAGACACTCACACTATCGGATGGCAGGCGGCCCTGTGACTGGATAGTTCAATCGGGAAACGAGTTCGTCGAAGCGTGCCTGCGTCCGCATCCGACCCCAGCGAGGATCGAGACGCAACCAAACCAACCAGTGCGACCTCTCCTCAAAAGCTTGGTCGATCCAAGAGTAGGCCGCATCGGTCTCACCCAGCCCGGCGTAAACCAGAGCGATGCCATACGACGTTACGAACTTGCGAGTCGCGAGTTGGCGCAACTCGGCCATTGTCTCGCGAGCTGCGGCCGTTCTGCCGCAAACAGCTTGAGCGTGTCCGCGAGCGGCAATGGAGACTGGCCAGCCTCTTAGTTGCTCATCGACGCGATGAAAGGCAGCGATCGCGGCATCGTACTGACCAAGCTCCTGCAGCGACCGGCCCCTCCAAAGGTGTGCCGCCGGGAATTCAGGATCCATCTCGAGCACGGCGTCGAGCTGCTTGATCGCCTCATCGTAGCGGCCCGAGTAGTAGTGGATGAATCCGACATCGGTGTTGATCGCGCGTGACAACGGCTCTCCGGCGTGGGCCAACCTTATCTCGTCAAACGCCTCGTTGGCTCTTCCGGCCGCAAGCAGGAAAGTCGCCAGCCACTGATGTGCCGCCGCGTTCGAACGGTCGAGGGCGATGGCGCGACGAAACTCCCGTTCTGCTCCATCCCAGTCCCAGGCGTAATAGAGCTTGACATAGCCCAAAGACGCATGCGGCTCGGCAAGCTTGTCATCGAGTTCGAGGGCCATCGCCGCATGACGAGCTGCCGCAGGGAACGCGTCGGCAGGCGCCAGGTGGCTTAGATACCCTTTTGCGGCGTGAGCATCGGCAAGACCAGCATGCGCCGGGGCGAAATTGGCGTCGAAGGCAAGGGAGCGCCAATAGTGCTGGATCGCCCTATCCAAGCCCTCGGCTGTCCGCCGGTTCCAATGAAAGCGACCCTGCACACAGGCTCGGCGCGCGTCTTCGCTGGCTTGTGAGCGCATATCGGATCGAGGAGAGCCAGTACGCAAGAGCAGCGTGGCCGTCTCACTTCTGATCTTGACTGGCGCGATGAACCGATAGCCGCGCGTCGGCACGGTCTGAATGAAGGTCTTCCGACCTCGACTGCGTCTCAGAAGCTTGCGCAGGGTGGAGATGTTCACGCTGAGATTGATCTCGGCGACGAATACCTTAGGCCAAACCATGTCCAGAAGGCGATCCTTCGTCATCAGGTTACCGCGATGACGGACCAGCGCCACGAGAACGTCGAAAGCCTTGGGTGTCAGACGGAGAGGTCGGCCACGCAACAACAAGAGTCGCTCGGCCGGGTCAAGCGTGAAGTCGCCGAATTCGAAGACCTCACCTGCCGGAGTGGCCATTGCAAAATCCAAAGAATCTCCAAAGACTTCGGTAGTGGCCTCTTTCACGCTTCCATCGTCAAGATGACGAGAGGAGAGTTTAATGCCATCTGCCCTCAAAACCACTTCTTTGGCTGTCGTGGCCTCCCTGGCGCTATTGGTCGGAGCCTTGGCTGGCGGGTCAGCTATGGCATCCACGGAAGATGAAGTACGCGCCACTTTTGAACGCTTCGTAGCCGTCCAAAATGCGCACGATGAGAAGGCCCTTGCAGGCATTCTGCTCCATTCGCCCGACTTCCTTTGGATCACACGCGGCACACCGGTCTGGGGGCACGATCAAGCCATGAAGCGGTTCGCTGTGCTGTTCCAGGCCACCTGGAATCTGGCGCCGGACCCATCCGGGCTGAAAGTGATGATCCTTGGCGAGGGTGTCGCTCAGCTCTTTGTGCCTATCGTCTTCACCATTGGAAACTCCGGCCAGCCTGCGCAGACGACGACATTTCTGATGAATCAGGTTCTCCGCAAAACTGCTGATGGCTGGAAGGTTTCCAGCATTCTGCCAATCCCCGTGCCAAAGTAGTAGCGGCGGCGAGCGTGGCGTTCGGGCGGTCGCCATCCGTTCCTGACGCATGGCGAGCCCGTCACAACCGCCGGGTCTCGCGGACGTCAATATGGCCGCTTCGGGTCGGGAGCGGCTGTCGCACGCAGGGTATCGCTTGATACGTGGACGTACGACATCTCTCAGCAACCGATCGAAGCTCCTGTGCAGAGGTGAAATTCTAAGCAACAGCTGGCTCACTCGTGGCTTCCTTAGCAGCTGGGCGCCGCACGCTTCGCTGTCGGCCCGACTTCCTCTTCCCCCGCTTGCTCCCACGCCCCCTCGGCCGCAGGATACGCGCATGAGCGAGTCCGTTCTCGACATGAAGGGCACCGCGTGCCCGATCCCTGTGCTGCGTGCCAATCGTGCGTTGCGCTCGATGGCACCGGGCGAGCGCCTGCGTGTCCTGGCAACTGATCGTGCATCCGTGGCCGACTTCCAGGCGTTCTGTCGCGAAACCGGTCATGCGTTGCTTGCCTGGTCGGAAGAGAGCGGCGTGTTCAGCTTCGTCATTCGCCGCCGGGCCGACGACCCGAACCAAGAGGACTGACATGCCGACGGCATTGATCACCCATCCGGCCTGCCTGGCTCACGATACGGGCTCATACCATCCGGAATGCCCCGATCGGTTGCGCGCAGTGCTCGCGGCACTGGAAGCTCCGGAGTTCGCCGATCTGCTGCGTGAATCCGCGCCGCACGCCACTGCCGAGCAGCTCTCTCGCGTGCATCCGAAAAATTATGTCGAGGCGATTCTCGCGATTCGTCCGGCTGAAGGCGAATTGGTTCAGCTCGATGCTGACACCGCGATGAGCGCCGGCAGCGCCGACGCTGCGCTGCGCGCTGCGGGTGCAGCGGTGGCAGGAGTCGATGCAGTGATGGAGGGCTGGGCGCGTGCGGCCTTCGCTGCCGTGCGGCCGCCGGGGCACCACGCCGAACCAGAGCGCCCTATGGGGTTCTGCCTGTTCAACAGCGCCGCAGTCGCAGCGCTGCACGCGCGCGCCCGCTGGGGGGTGCAACGCGTCGCCGTGGTGGATTTCGATGTGCATCATGGCAACGGCACGCAGGCGATGTTCGCCGCCGATGCCGACCTGTTCTACGCGTCGTCGCATCAGCATCCGTGCTATCCCGGCACCGGAGAGGCGTGGGAGCGCGGCACTGCCGACAACATCATCAATGCGCCGCTGCGTCCTGGTTCCGACGGCGCAGCTTTTCGTGCGGCCTGGTCGGATACGATCCTGCCGGAACTCGACCGCTTCGCCCCAGGCCTGCTGATCGTCTCGGCTGGGTTCGACGCGCACAAGGCCGATCCGTTGGCGCAGCTTCGGGTAGAGACAGCAGACTATGCCTGGATTACCGGGGAGTTGATGCGCATCTCCGAGAAGCACTGCGGTGGGCGACTGGTCTCCGTGCTGGAAGGTGGCTACGACCTGGAGGCGCTTGCCGCATCGGCTGCGGCGCACGTGCGGACGCTGATGCACAATTAGCGCGAGATGAGCGCATGAGGCCGCGCCCATCCCGCTCCGGTTATCGTTTCATCGCGTGATTCGGACCTCCGGCGCTTCCGCCTCCGGTCATCACGCTCTTGGGGGGCGACGTGTCCGACAAGAACACCGAGGTCAGTGCACTGTCGTTCGAGGATGCACTGGCGGAGTTGGAGCAGATCGTCCGCAGCCTGGAGAGCGGCCAGCAGAAACTGGAAGACGCCATCAACGCCTATGAGCGCGGCGCGGCCTTACGGCGCCATTGCGAGGCGAAGCTCGCGGAGGCTGAGGCACGTGTGGCCGCTATCGTGGAACGTGCCGATGGCACGCTGACGACACGTCCTGTGGAATAGCCGCGCTGCTGCGTCACGCCGCGGTTGGCAATTCACAATCCGCGTTGGACGGCAGGAGGAATGGCCGGTCGATGGCAAGGATCGATGCCTCGGTCGCGGCCGCTTCGCTGATGATGATGCGGCGGAAGAGAGCAATCTTAGGGCGGTCGACCACCTCTGGCAGGCACAGCAGATAATAACTGAATGCAGTTGGGGCGGCCAGCCGCAACGGACACACCAAGACGCCGCGTGCCAAGCGATCAGCGACCAGACTGACGCGCGCAAGCGCGACGCCCAGCCCAAGCGCTGCGGCGTCAATCAGCATGCCGGCATCACTGAACTTTTGTCTGGTATGGCAATTCACATCTGCTCTGCCGTGATGGTCGAGCCAGGCCCGCCAGTCACTGCCGCTGTCACCCGCCCTGCTTGACCAGTCGTCGAGCAATGGCAGCGACAACAGTTCATCGATCGTCTCAACCGGACCGTGTGTCTTGAGAAGGGCCGGAGCGCACACCGGAATGACGCGATCGCCCATCAGGCGTGTCATCGCGTAATCCGGTTGAGGCGCACGGCAAAAGCGGATGGCCAGATCGATGCCCTTGGCCCGCAGATTCAGCGGCTGATGATCAGCGATCACCTGCACATCAAGGTCGGGGTATCGGTTACGGATGTTAGGCAGCCGTGGGATGAGCCAGTGCGTGGCGACCGCCGGCGACATCGTCACCTTCAATGGACCGGTATCGTCGTGGCGCTGTGTGAGTTCGACGACGCTGCGATCGATATCACCGATGGCCAGCTCGATCCTGTGCGCCAGCACTCTCCCGTGCGCGGTCAGCTCGAGGCCTCGGGTGAGCCGGTCGAACAGGGGAACACCAAGCACGTCCTCAAGCCCGCGAATGCGGTGGCTGATCGCGCTTGGAGTAAGGTGCAGCGCATCAGCAGCTTCGGCGAAGCTGAGATGGCGAGCCGCCACAACGAAGATTCGCAGCGCGTCCAGCGAGGGAATACGAACCATTGTCACGAGACCATCAGGGTGTGTTTCGCCAGCCGCTCGGCATTTCGTCAGCAC
>JBKPSV010000111.1:0-14133 GCA_046735215.1 Pseudomonadota bacterium
AGGAAGCATGCGCCAAGAACGCCGGTGACCAGGAGCGACACCTGGGTCCAGAGCTGATTGCGCACACTGCTCGCGACGGCGGACATGCCGCAGGTGAAGCTGGAGGCGAGCAAGAAGGCTGTTTCAAGTGCGACCCGCGACGGATCGAACAGGTCACGTCCTGACGGGCCACCGGCCGTCGCCGTCTGCAGCACGGCATGTGCCGCAAAGAAGGCGGAGAACATGACGATGTCGCTGAGCAGGAAGACCCAAAATCCGAATCCGACGATAACGCGCTTGGACGCCGGTCCTCCTTCACCGCGCCCTGTTGGGAGGTCACGTCCCCCGCCGCCATAGCCGGGCGCGCCATAGCCACGCCCGAGCCGATACGGATCGATGTCGCGGCCGTGGCGCTGCGGCAGCGCTTCGCTGCTGGTACTCATGCCGGCTCTTCGGCTCGCGCATGCGCGTCAAGCCAGGCCTGTCGCGCGCCGCGGCGCTCGCGATCCAGGCGCGCAACCTCTGCCGCCGGAATGACGTATTCGTCCACGTCACGCCAGGCAAACCAGACAAAGACGACGTAGGCAGCGACGATGCCAAGCACCACCATCCACCAAATATGCCAGATCGCCGCGAAGCCGGTCATGGTGGCGAAGAACGCCGTGATAACCCCGGTCGGACTGTTGCGCGGCATCTCGATGTCTTCGTACTCCGGTTCAGGGGTGAGATGCGCGCTCTCGATGGCGCGCCGCTTGATCTCCCAGTACGGCTCCTCGCCATGCACATTGGGCAAGACTGCGAAATTGAACGGAGGTGGTGGCGACGATGTCGCCCATTCCAGCGAGCGGCCGTTCCACGGATCGCCGATCTCGTCGCGAAGCTCGTCTCGATGGAGAATGCTGACCACGAGTTGTGCTACCTGACACACTGCCCCGGCCAGCAAGATCAGCACACCGAGGACTGCCACCAGCATCCAGGGGCGCCAGGCCGCGACGTCGTAATGCTGCAGCCGGCGGGTCATACCCTGCAATCCGGCGGCATAGAGCGGGATGAAGGTGACGTAGAAGCCGATCAGACCCAACCAGAAGGCTGCCTTTCCCCAACCTTCATGCAGTCGGAAGCCGAATGCTTTGGGAAACCAGTAGGTGAGGGCGGCGAAGCCGGCGAACAGAACGCCGCCGATGATCACGTTGTGGAAGTGCGCAACCAGAAACAGGCTATTGTGCAACATGAAATCGGCAGGTGGCACCGCCAACAGCACACCCGTCATGCCGCCGATCACGAACGTGACGATGAAGCCCATCGCCCACAGCATCGGTGTGGCGAACCGAATGCGGCCGCCGTACATCGTGAAGATCCAATTGTATACTTTGACCCCAGTCCCCACTGCGATAACGCTGGTCGCAATGCCGAACGCGGCGTTGACATCGGCCCCGGCACCCATGGTGAAGAAATGGTGCAGCCACACCATGAACGACACCACGCAGATGAACAGCGTCGCCATCACCATCGAGCGGTAGCCGAACAGGGGCTTGCCGGAGAATGTCGAGAATATCTCGGAGAACACGCCGAATGCCGGCAGGACAAGGATATAGACTTCCGGATGCCCCCAGACCCAGATGAGGTTGACGAACATCATCATGTTGCCGCCGGCAGTGTTGGTGAAGAAATGGAAATCGAGATAGCGGTCCAGCAGCAGCATCCCCAGCGTGGCGGTGAGTACCGGGAATGCCGCGACAATCAGCAGACTGGAGGCGAGCGCCGTCCAGCAGAACATCGTCATCCTGAAATAGCCCATGCCGGGCGCGCGTATCTTCAGGATCGTCGTGACGAAGTTGACGCCGGTCAGCAAGGTGCCGACACCAGAGATCTGCAGCGACCACAGATAGTAGTCGACGCCAACACCGGGGAGGTACTGCGCTTCCGACAGCGGGGGATAGGGGAGCCAACCCGTTCGTGCGAATTCACCCACCACCAGCGAGACGTTGACCAATAAGGCTCCCGTTGCCGTCAGCCAGAAGCTGGTGGAGTTCAACGTGGGAAATGCGACATCACGCACGCCGAGTTGCAGCGGGACCACAAAGTTCATCAAACCGATGACGATGGGCATTGCCGCGAAAAAGATCATGATCGTGCCATGGGCACTGAATATCTGGTTGTAGTGCTCAGGCGGCAGATAGCCGGGCGCGTTGAAGGCGATGGCCTGCTGTGACCGCATCATGAGTGCGTCGATGAATCCGCGCAGCAGCATGACCACCCCGAGCAGGATGTACATGACCCCGATCCGCTTGTGGTCCACGCTGGTGATCCAGTCGCGCCACAGATACGGCAGATAGCCCCGTACGATCACCCACGCGATGACAGCCAGCAGGGCGAGCAGTACCACGCCGCCGGCGACGAGTGGTATCGGCTGGCTCCACGGGATCGCGTCCCATGTCAGCTTCCCAAGCATCTCAGTGCTCCGCTTTTTCGGCGCGCTGCGAGCCCGGTCCCGGTTGCGGGGGGATCTGCTGGGTCACGACAGCATTGAACAGTGCCGGATCGACCTGGCTGAAGGTGAATGGTTTGGCCGTACTCTGCTTGGCAAGGTCAGCGTAACCGGCGCGATCCAAAGTTGGCCCCGTCCGCCGAGCGCCTGCAACCCACTCGGTGAACCCATTCTGCGGGATAGCGTGGACGACGAACTTCATGTCCGGAAAGCCATCGCCGCTGAATTGCGCCGACAGGCCGTTGTAGTCGCCGGCCCGGTCTGCCTGCAGGTGCAACTGCGTTACCATGCCATTCATCGTGTAGATCATGCTGCCGAGTTGCGGGACGAAGAACGCGTTCATCACGCTGGCGGAGGTCAGGCTGAAGTGGATCGGCATGCCCACGGGCAGAAAGAGTTGGTTCACGCTGGCCACACCCTGGTCGGGATAAATGAACAGCCACTTCCAATCGAGCGATACGACCTGCACCTCGAGCGGCTTGTTCTGCGAGGCGATCGGTTTTGCCGGATCGAGATCGTGCGAGCCTATGTAGATAACCCCACCCAGGAAGCAGATGACCAGGATGGGAATGGACCAGACGATCAGCTCTATCCGACCCGAATAAGCCCAATGCGGCTGATACCGTGCCCTGGTGTTCGATTCGCGGAACCACCAAGCGAACACTAGCGCGGCAACGATCGTCGGAATGACGATCGCTGCCATGATCTCCAAGGCGTTGAACAGGATCAGCCTGTTTGCTGAGCCTATCGGGCCTTGCGGCTCCAATACGCCGCCTGAGCACCCGGCAAGTAATGCCGGCAGGACGGAGAAGGCAGCCCCGGGTAACCTGTCGCGCACGCTGCGTTGCATTGAACTATTGTGCACGCCTGATGAATTCGCGGGACAGCAGCGACAAGTCGGAACCGCACTTCAGACTGGAACAAGTTTGAAGTTGTGGCACGGAAAGCACACCTACGAACAGGGTCACCATCGCCGGGTTACAGGATTGACGCGCTCTCTACGCGGCGCCAGCGAGTCCTGACGAGCGCCACGATCAACATCGCAATGTGCGTCGAGAAGCCAATCAAAGAACCAGGCACATCGGACGGTCGCAGATCGTGTGCCGAGTCGGATGTCACCGATAGCATAGCATGCGTGGGTGCGAGGGGAACCGATGGGCTTTCACCAGTTCTCGGACTGCATGACGTTGGTCGGCGAGTGTGGCTTGAGTGAGCGACGCGCCGTCGGCGCAACTCAATCGGGATGTGCCTGCTGCAAGGCGGTCAGCCCGTGGGCAACAGCATTACGACAAAGGCGCAATGCTGCCTCCCTCCTGGACCCTCTCTCGTCTTCCGCCACGGCCATGCCCGCCTGGCCGATCTTCCGCTCGAACCAGGTCCGCGACCTACCCGGATTGTCGATGTCATCGCTGATCAGGTCAGCCGAGATGGCGTGGGCGGGACTGATGGCCTCCGGACAGGGACAGGCATAGGGCGCTAACGCCACCGCATCCAGTATCTCGATGCTGCCGCGGCGCTGGCGGATCAGGCCTTCTCGCTGCAGCATTTCCAGGGTGATGCTGATGCCTGCCCGTCTGACTCCGAGCATGGTGGCCAGAAAGGCGTGGGTCACCGGCAGCACAGCACCTAGATGGGCGTGCAGCTTGAGCAACCAGCGTGCGCAGCGTCCCTCTAGCGAATGATGCGCATTGCAGACTGCGACGAGCTCGGACTGCGCGACACGATCTCGGAGCTGTTGCAGGTAAGCTTCCTGCAGAGCCGGCTGACGCTGCATGGCCAGCCGCAGCAGTCCAGGCGGGATCTCCAGCAGGCTCACCGACGATATCGCGCGAAATTCGCATGTATGCGAACCGGCCGCCCAAGGCAAAGCGATCAGCGTGCCTGCGCCCAGCAGCTCAACACAGGTCGATGGCGTCCGATCCAGCGCAACTGTGACCGCAACAACACCTGATTCGACCAGATAGCCGCTCGGTGGCTCCTGTCGCTTGGCGACGATCGCGCCACCTGGCGCGACGCTTCGTCTTGTTTGGTCGTGTTGCGGTGCTGCCGGGTCTGCGGGGTATGTCATTGGCGATCCGCGCGTGCAGTGGCAATCGAAGTCTCGCGCATCGCCGGGATGCGTGCAACCAAGCGCCGTTCGCGACAGTCAGTCCGCGCTCTCCGGCACCAGCGTGGTGTCTACCGTGCCGACGCCATTTCCCGTGTCCGCATCGGTCAGCACCCGCCAGGTCCCGCCCGCCAGAACCTCCGCCGGTCGGAACCGCGACTTGTACGCCATCTTGCGGCTTTCGGGTACCCAATACCCAAGATAGACATACGGCAGGCCCAGGCTGCGCGCGCGCTCGATCAGCCACAGAATCGCGTGTGTCCCGAGCGAGCGCCGCTCCAGTGCCGGCGCGAAGAATGAGTAGACCGCCGAAAGCCCGTCTCCCAACCGGTCGGCCAGGCACGCGCTCACCATCCGATCGTCCGGGTCACGGAACTCGACGATGAAGGTCTCGATCGGTGTGTCTTCGACCATGGCGCGATAGTCATAGAAGCTCATGGTCGCCATATCGCCGTCGCCGTGGCGCGCGCTCTGGTAGCGCTGGAACAGCTGGAACTGCTCGGCCGTCGCGCGCGCCGGAACCTCGAAACCCTCGAGCAAGGCGTTGGCGCGCCAGATGCGCCGCAGGGTCCGGTCGGGCTGGAAGTTGGCCACCGGAATGCGGATCGGGATGCAGGCCTGGCAGGATGGGCACACCGGCGCATAGGCGATGTTGTGACTGCGCCGGAAGCCGGCGCGCGACAGCCGGTCGTGCAACCCATCGGCATCGGGGCCGGTAATCTCGGTGACCACCTTGCGCTCGGTGCGGCCCGCCAGATACGGGCAGGGCAGGGGGGCAGTCGTATAGAAGAACTGCGGCCGGCGCGGGGGTTTGTAGCTCATGCGTAGGGCGATCCGCCCTGCATGTTCCAGGAGCCGAAGCCTCCGGTCAACGCCCGCGCGCGCACCACCACCAAGCCACTTGCCAGGTCATGCAAGTTGCGGTGGCGCACGGTGAAGAGCGCGATCAGCAGCAGCAGCCCGGTGGTCGCAAGCGTCAGATAGAACACCAGCGTGTAGACGAAGGCCTGTGCGAAACTCGGCGGTCCCAGATCGTCATTGCGGCGCACTGCCAGTCCCAGGGCCTGCTGGCCAAGGGTCGCCGACCACGGCCCGGCCACGAAGAACAGGTGATAGCAGAACGGGACGAACGGCAGCACACCAAGCAGCGGCATGCCGATCCCCAGCGTCAACACGCCGAACAGCATCAGCACGAGCCACAACGCCACCACGAGCAGCCCCACCAGCAGCACGTCGAGCAGCCAGGCGAAGATGCGTCGCGTCATCACGCCAGCGGTGAGCCAGTCATCGTCCATGGGAGAGGGCCGGTAGATCATGGGGTCAGCCTGATGGTTGCAGTCGTCGTGCCGGCATTTGGCCCGAGCGTGATGGTTGCGCCATCCCGCCAGCGGGCCAGGAAGTCGCGCGCATTCCGGCTGAGCAGGTTGCCGGACTGGCCGGGCGCCACCACGAACAACGAACGATCGAGATCGGCAAGATCATAGACCCCTCGATACTCCGCCCCATGCACCGATTGGAACTGTTTGTAGGCTGGTCCGCCGCGATTGATGGTGCTGTCGTCGCCGGGGCTCTCAATGCTGAGCGTTCCAAGCGCGCCGAGGATCGGAATGGGGCGCAGGATGGGATGGGCAAACACCGCCGGATGCGCCTCGCCCCATCGCCACTTCGTTGGATCGCTCCCGAAGCGGCGCGTCAGATCGGCAACGGCATCGTCGAGTGACGCCTGCAGGACTGCGGTGCAGTCGCCGCCGCACCAGTGCGCACCTGCGGGCGACAGCACGTACGCAACGAAATCCAGAAGTGGTCCACCATCCCCGCGTGGAATTTCGGCCTGCTGCAGCACCATGCCGTAGAAGAACTGGGTCCAGGCGTTGAATATCAGCGGCTGCGGCGCATCCATGGTCATGCTGCCGTCCCAGTCACGCAGCAGCGCCTGCGCCCGCCGCGAGGTGTCGTCGCTGATCGGCACGGACAGCAACGCAGGCAGGACACGTCGTGCGAATGCGGAGTGCACATCGACCTGCATCCGCGCGAAGTCGGCCGCTGTGTGCTTGTTGGAACCGGCCAGCAGTTGGCGGACGCGCTGGGCGCGCCAGTCGCCGAACCAGTCACGGCCGAGGAATACCGGAAAATCCGCCGGCGCGACGCGGTCGTTGGTGTTGACCAGCCGGCCGCTCTCCGGAGCGATGTAACGCGGCAGCTCATCGACGGATATCCAGCCGGTCCAGTCATGCGAACCATCGCCCGGCACCGGAGCGGAGCCATCGCCGGCGCTCCGGACCGGCACCCGCCCCACCACGAAAAGCGCGATCCGCTCGCGGTCCGCCACCAGCAGGTTCTGCACCGGTGCGGTGATCATCGCCGCCGACGCGCGCGCCTCGTCGACATTTGCCGCCTGGTTCAACGCCAACAATCCGGCGGCAGCCGTATTGTCCGGTGCCAGATTGGCCATCGAGACGGCCAGGATTTGCTGTGCGCCAACGAGGTCGCTGATGACCGGGCCATGCCGAGTTTCGCGGACGGTCAGGATCTGGTCCGGTTCACCCCGTATTTTGATCCGCTCCTCGCGCACCGAAAAAGGGCGGGGGCCGTCCGGGGTCTGATAGTGGCCGTCGCCGGCCGGTGTCTCGATGAATACGTCCTGCACATCGGCGCCGGTGGTGGTGAAGGTCCAGGCGATATGGCCGTTGTGGCCCAGCACCATGAAGGGCACGCCAGGTGCCGTGGCGCCTGCCAGCACGCCGCGCGGTGTCTCGATCCGCGCCAGGTACCAGATGGCGGGAAACCCGAACCCCAGATGGGGATCGCCGGCGAGCAACGGCGCGCCCGTCGCCGTATGCCGCCCGTCAAGGGCCCACTCATTCGATGCCGTGTGCGGCAAGGTGAATGGCTCCGGAAAACGCGGCAGCAGGTCCAGCAATTCGTGGGCCGCATCGGCATGCCCGTTGGTCGCTGCGATGCCGGCCTGCGGTCTGCCCTCGCCAGCCACTGACGGCCATAGTTGGTCAATCTTCTCTCTCGGCAGCCGCGCTCCCAGCGCGTAGCGCGACAGCTCGGTGCGCCAGTTCAGCGACAGCATCAGCCCCATCGTTTCGCCCCAGAGCAGGCTGTCGACGGGTTGCCAGGGCTCCGGTTTGCCCAGGAACAGGAACTCGATCGCGCTGAACCGGCCGCGCTCGGCAATCCAGGCGTTCACGCCGCGCGCATAGGCCTCCAGCATGGCACGGGCCTCCTGCGGGAGTGCCTGGTAGCTGGCGAGTGCCTGCCGGCGCAGCCCAAGTGTACGCATCGTACGGTCATAGTTCAGCGTCGCTTGGCCGGCGATCTCGGACAGGCGGCCGGAGGCGGCGCGACGCATCATCTCCATCTGGAACAGCCGGTCGCGGGCGTGAACGAACCCCAAAGCGGCTGCGCCGTCGATGGCGCTGGCCGCGCGAATGCGGGGAACTCCGTTAGCGTCAAAGCCGATATCGACCGGCCCGGTGAGCCCCGGGATGCGGCTCTGCTGCGAACGCGGTGGCAAGGTGAGCCACAGCACGCCGGTGACGACCGCAGCCACCAGCAACACGATGAACCCGATGCCGGCCAGCAGGCGGCGGAGCAGCCGGAAAGATCTGCGCATGACTGCAAAGTGGCTGCGCACTGCGCGGATGAAAAGCCACGTTCGGACGCGATCCGGTTGCGCTGGCAATCCACTAGGCATCCTCCTACGCTGCGGTGAAGCTATCGGGAGGACGGACATGACGGACGTTCGCGAGCTGGAAAAAATCACCCCACGATCCGATACGCGCGACGTGCTCGCACACGCGGCCAAGGACGCGCAAAAGCTTGCTGATACCTTCATTGTCGATATCGATGCGCATGTGACCGAGACGGCGTTCTGGTCCGAGATTACCGACCGCATCGACAACGACTATCTCCGCGACGCGGCCAAGTCCTTCCGCGAACGCGGCGGTTCGCCGCCCGGGCTGCTGAATATACAGCCGGGGATGCTGTATCAAGACATGTTCGGGCGGATCCCGCACGGACAGCAGTCGGATGCCGTCATCGGCGAGGATACGCATCGCCAGATCGAGCTGACGCGACGCGCGATGGACAGCATGGGCATCGACTACACGGTTGCGTTTCCGACGCCGATGCTGCTGTTGGGCATGCATCCGCAAGCGGAGGTCGAAGTGGCCTTGGGGCGTGCGTTCAATCGCTGGCTGATCGAGGAGCTGCTGCCACGCGAGCCGCGCATCAAGGCGATGATGTATCTGCCGTTCAACGATCCGGACGCCTGCGTTGAGGTGGTCGAGGAGTTCGCCGACGCGCCAGGTGTTATCGGCTTCACCGTCGTGTCCACCCGCTATAAGCCGGTGCATCACAACAGCTATATGCGGCTGTACGCTGCGTTGCAGGCGGCAGGCAAACCACTGGCATTTCACTCGGGGTTCCATTGGGGCGACGAGTCGATGAAGCAGGTCAACCGCTTCATCTCGATGCATGCCATCTCGTTCTGCTATTTCAACATGATCCATCTGACCAACTGGATCATCAATGGCATCCCGGAGCGGTTCCCTGACCTGAAGGTGATCTGGGTCGAGAGCGGCTTGGCGTGGGTGCCGTTCCTGATGCAGCGGCTCGACTCGGAATACATGATGCGTTCGTCCGAGGCGCCACTGCTGCGCCGACGACCCAGCGAATACATCCGCGACATGTACTTCACCAGCCAGCCGCTGGAGACCAGCAATCTCAAGCTCACGCAGGCGACCATGGAGGCGATCAACGCCGAGACGCAGCTGTTGTTCGCATCAGACTGGCCACATTGGGATTTCGATCTGCCGCGTTCGATCACCAGCCTGCCATTCCTGTCAGAACAGGCGAAGCGCAACATCCTTGGATTGAATGCGGCGCGGCTGTTCGGCTTCGAGGTGCCGCCGCACAAGCTGGCGACTGTGCCGGCGCCAGAGCCAGCGCTCGCCAAGTGAACGATATCCCAACGCTCGCGGCGCAATTCGACGGCGCAGTGACGACCGCGTTGCGTCATGGCGACGTGCAGGCGATCCCCGATGACGCGCTGCGCCAAGTGCTGACCGCTGCTGTGAAGGCGTATGCTGCGAAGGCGGAAGCGGTGGAGGTGGAGTTCGCGCCGTTTGCACCCGATGCGGTGACGGCGACCGAGGTCGCGGTTGCGGCATGCGCGATGATCCGCGCGGCCGACCTCAATCTGTTCGACATCGCCATGTGGTTCGGGCGACCGGTGAACCGTAGTTCAGGGAGAGCCGACAATGGCTGAGATCATGGTGGGCCACGCAAAGGACATAGCGGATGGTGACCATCGCATCTTCGCCCTGGGCGAACTGGAAGTCGGCGTGTTTCGCCTGGGCGATCGGTTCGTCGCCTATGAGAACCGCTGTCCACACCATGGCGGCCCGGTGTGCCAAGGCAGGCTGTTCAACCGGGTTGAGGAGATCATCATGCCGGACCAGACGAGCCGCGGGCTGCGGTTCGGCAGGGACCGGCACGTGGTCTGCCCATGGCACGGCTATGAGTTTGATCTCGAGACAGGGCGGCATCCGGGGGATGCCCGGATGCGCCTGCGCTCGGTACCTGTGCGCGTATCGGGCGACGCACTCTATATTGGAGCGCCATGATAGACAGCCCGGCGGCTGCGACCTATTGACGTCGCGTCATGCCACACGCTGCACTTCGCGGGCTTGTTATCGGGCTGATGAGCGGGTGTTCAACTAGAGTGCCGCTAGCTGGGGGAGATGCAGTATGAGCGGCTTCTTGGGTCAGATGCTTGGCAGCATCATAGGCGGGCAACAGGGCGGTCAGCCGACCGCGATCACCGGCATCCTGCAGCAATTATTGGCGTCGGACGGTGGCGGCGTGGCCTCGCTCGTGTCTCGGTTCCAAGCCGCCGGACTCGGGACTCAGGCGCAGTCCTGGGTCGCGGAGGGAGACAATATGCCGGTCTCCGCCGGGCAGATCGGCCAGGTGTTCTCACCGGAGCAATTGCAGGGCTGGGCGAATCAGGCGGGGACCACGCCCGACAAGCTGCAGGCCGTTCTCGCAGAGGCGCTGCCGCAGGCGGTGAACCACGTGACGCCTGGTGGTCAGGTTCCCGAAGCGAATGCGATGCCGGATCTCTCCTCGCTGATGAGCCGACTTTTCGGCAGCGCCCACAGATAACTGCGGGCAGCATTCTGGATTTGCTGGGCACAGCCGCCTGATCACGACAGATCGCCGAGAGCACATTCCAATGTCGGCTGACGGATGCCGGTAACGATCCAACCGTTCGTCCGTTGATTCCAGGTCGTGATGAAGGTGTACAAGCATCGGGTCACTGTCGTGTCACCCCCGATGAACTGTGTCTGTGTGGTCTTGCGGCCTTTCTTGTTCTTATCTGTCGTCGATACTGCTGTCATGGGCGTCGTATCCACTGAAATCTTGGACCACTGGAAGGCGCGGGCGCCGTTGCCCAGGTCTATCTGATTGGCCGGCGGACCATAGGCCAGTTCGACATTGCGGATGTCCTGACCGACATAGCTTTGCATTGTATCCGCGGCACAGGCGGTAAGCAGGACGACATACGCAATCACGGCCAACTTCATATTGGTGCAACTCCTCGGATGGGATCATTGTGAGGTCGATGCGCTGATTGTCGTCATACCATGGCTGGTGTGGCAACCAACTTGCCCGGCCGGTGAGCAGTGTCTACCGTTGCCGGCCTCATTGGAGGATATGCGCGATGGCGAACATTCCCAATCGCCCGGAATATCAGAGCGACCTGTTCAAGAAGGGTCTCGAAGTACGCCGCGAGGTACTCGGTGCAGACTACGTAGATGGCTCGGTCAGCCGCGCCGATGATTTCAATGCAGCGTTCCAGCAGATGACCACCGAGGTCGCATGGGGCATGATCTGGACGCGTCCGGGTCTCGATCGCAAGACGCGCAGCATGATCAATCTGACGATGCTCGCGGCACTGAATCGCGGTGCGGAGTTTCGCCTGCATCTGCGTGCGGCTCTGACAAATGGCGTGACGCGCGATGAGATCAAGGAAATCCTGCTGCAGATAGGCGCATACTGCGGGATACCAGCCTGCCTTGAAGCGTTCCGCATCGCCACGGAAGTCCTCAAGGAAGCTGACGGCGCGAAAGGCAGCGATTGATGGCCGACCACCCGACCGTCGGCTTTGTCGGCGTCGGCAACATGGGCTGGCCCATGGCGTCGTGCCTGGTTAAGGCCGGGTTTCCTGTGCAGGTCAACGATGCGCGGCGCGAGGTGGCCAACAACTTCGTGCAGCAGATCGGCGGGACGGCACCGGACACATTGAAGCAACTCGCAGCCGCATCGGATGTCGTGATCACCATGCTGCCGACCAGCGGCATTGTCGAACGCGTGCTGGCCAGCGGCGACGACAATTTGTTGGCAGGCATGAAGCCGGGCACGGTGGTGATCGAGATGAGTTCCGGCGTTCCATCGGTGACGCAGGTGCTTGCGGAGCGCGTGATGGAACTCGGCGGTCACATGATCGACGCGCCGGTGTCGGGTGGCGTGCCGCGGGCAAAGACCGGCGAGTTGGCGATCATGGTCGGTGGCGATTCCGCGATCATTGATTCGGTAATGCCGGTGCTCCAGGCGATGGGCACGTCAGTTCTACGCACCGGCGCAGTCGGGTCGGGCCAGGCGATGAAGGCGCTCAACAACCTGGTCAGCGCCGGCGGTTTCCTGATCGGCATCGAGGCTCTGCTGATCGGTCAGCGTTTTGGTCTGGATCCGGCGGTGATGGTCGATGTGCTGAACGCGGCGACTGGCATGAACAACTCGACGCAGAAGAAGTTCGAGCAGTTCGTGCTGTCGCGAAGTTCGATGCCGGCTTCACCATGGGGCTGCTGGCCAAGGATCTGTCGATCGCGCTGCAGGTTGCACGGGAAACCGGGACGCCAGCGCCGCTGTCTGGTCTGACCAAAGAGATGGTGGCCGCTGCGCTGGCGATGTTCGGTTCGGATGCCGATCACACCGAGATGGCGAAGCTGTGCGAGCGCCTGACCGGAGGGGAACTCGGCAAGCACTGAGTTTATGCGGTTGCGTGCAGCATGCTTTGGATTGCTGCCGCCATGCTGAACAGCCGTGCGTCGCCCAGTGTCTCGCCGACCAGCATGAGACCGACCGGTGCCTCGCCGGCACTGTGGCATGGCAGACTGATGGAGCATCGGTCAAAGAAGTTGGCAAGCGCTGTGTTGCGTAGGATGTGCATATTGATCCTGTTGTAGTCGCGCTCGTTCTCCAACTCGGTGATGCGCGGCGCCACGATCGGCACCGTGGGCATGATCAGCGCGTCGATATCGCGCGTGCGCGCATCAAGGTCAGCGATCAGGTTGCTTCGCGCCGTGACGAGCTCGATGTAATCGGTCGCGCTCATCCGTTCGCCGCGCTGGATGCGCACGCGGATGCGCGGGTCGTAGCCATCGCCCTTTTCGGCAAGCAGCGCGCGATGCCATGCAAAGGCCTCGGATGCGGCGAAGCCACCCTTGGCGTTCACGGCAGAGACTTCGTCGAACTCCGGAACAGCGATGTGGCTGATCCGCGCACCAGCACGCGAAAGCGTGGCCAATGCCCGCTCGAATGCGCTGGCAACTGCGCTGTCCATGCCGTCGAGCACGACAGTCGTGGGAACCGCCAAACGCAGGCCGTCGAGACTGCACGGTACCGGCAAGGCCGGTGCTTCGCCGGCCAACACCGCGTCGATGATCGCGCAGCACGACACGCTGGGTGCCAGGGGGCCCACCGAATCAAGGCTGGGCGCCAACGGCAGCACTCCGGTGATCGGCACCCGGCGCGCCGTCGGCTTATAGCCGACAATGCCGCAGAATGCCGCCGGAATGCGACAGGAGCCGCCGGTGTCGGTGCCTAGACCCGCCACTGCCATGCCATCTGACACCGACACCGCCGTGCCCGACGAACTGCCGCCAGGAATGCGGCTGGCCGCGCGATCCCACGGTGAGAGTGGCGTGCCGTAGTGCGGATTGATGCCAAGGCCCGAGAAAGCGAACTCGGTCATGTTGGTGCGGCCAACCGGCACGAAACCCGCAGCGAGCATGCGGTGCACCACGGGTGCGTGCGCTGCGGCCGGCGGCGCGTCGGCGAGAACGTGCGAGCCGGCCGGCGTGGGTTCTCCGGCTATGTCGAACAGGTCCTTCAGGCTGACCGGAATACCGGCATAGGGGCTCGGGGAACGCCCGACGCGACGCAGATTGTCCATGGCGTCGGCCATCGCGCGCGCACTTTCTGCGTGAACCTTGATGAACGCACGGCGGCCTTCGCCGCTCGGATCGGCAATGCGCGCCAGGCATCGTTCAACCAGCGCACGGCTGCTGATGCGCCCGGCGGCAAGGGCTTGGGCGTGCTCTTCGATCGTGCGCATGATGCGCCCTCTGTATTGCGACGTGAGGATGCACAATGAGTGACAAGCCCGCAAAGCCCGTGCTGCTGACCGGCGCGTCCGGTGCGCTCGGTCGCGTACTGACCAGGTCGCTCTCGGCCGACGGCTGGACGCTGCGGCTTACCGATA
>JBKPSV010000112.1:0-10184 GCA_046735215.1 Pseudomonadota bacterium
CAACAGCCAGCCGGAGATCAGCGCCGGCGCCATCAGCGGTAGCGTGACCAGTACGAACGCCTTCCATGGCGGGGCGTACAGGTCCATCGCCGCCTCTTCCAGATCGGTCGATGTGCCTGCCAGGCGCGCCCGCACCACGACGGCGACATAGGCGACCGACACCGAGGCGTGTGCCAGCGTCACCGTCCCGGCCCCGCGACCCGCTGGCCAGCCGATGTTCTGCTGCAAGGTGACGAACAGCAGCAGCAGCGACAGGCCGGTCATCACTTCCGGTATGACCAGAGGGGCCGCCAAGGTGGCGGCCAATGCCGTACGGGTGCGGAAACGGCCGAACCGCCCCAGCGCATAGCCGGCCAGCGTGCCGATGATCAGTGCCAAGGTCGCTGAGGTCGCGGCAATGCGCAGCGACAGCAGGGCGGCGGAGATCAGTTGGTCATCATGCCGGAGGGTGGAGTACCAGCGCAGCGAGAACCCGTCCCAGGCCGTGACCAGCCGCGAAGCATTGAAGCTGAGTACGACGAGGAAGGCGATCGGCGCATACAGGAACGCGTAGCAGATGATCAGCCAGACGATCAGCGCGGGGGAATTGCTTCTCAAACTACCCGGTGCAGCAGCGGTTCGCCCATCGAGAGGCGCCGACAGTTCTCGGCTGCGAGCGCAAAGCTGCGATCGAAGGTGCCCGTGGTCAGCCAGGCAATGTGCGGGGACAGCACGACGTTGGGCAGTTGAAACAGCGGTTCGGTTGCGTCATGCGGTTCGTGCACGAAGACGTCCAGTCCGGCGCCTGCCAGTTTTCCCCCCGCCAGCGCCTCTGTCAGGGCCGTCTGATCGACCAGCCCGCCGCGCGCCGTGTTCACCAGCACCGCGCCAGGCTTCATGCGCGCCAGTGCCGCTGCGTCGATCAGGTGCTCCGTCTCCGTAACCAATGGCACGTGCAGGCTGATGATATCCGCCTCGGCCAGCAGCGCGTCGAGCGGGCGATAATCGCCGATCGCATCGGACCGCGGCGTGCGGCAGGTGTAGATCACCCTGCAGCCTAGGGCAGCAAGCACTGGTGCGAGCAGGCGCGGGATGGCGCCATAGCCGACCAGACCGACCGTACGGCCGCCGAGTTCGCCGATGCCGTCCTGCAGATCTGGGTCGGACCATTCGCCGCGCCGCATTGCCGCATCGAAGCGTGGCAGCCGGCGCAGCACCGCCAGCATCAGCGCCAATGTCAGCTCCGCCACTGCACGGGCGTTGGTGCCAGGCAGATTGCACACGGCGATGTCCCGCGCCCTCGCTGCGCCCAGGTCGATCGTATTCACGCCGACGCCGATCTTCTGGATTAGCCGCAGCTTCGGCGCGGCCGCGATCATGTCCGATGTGCACCGCTTCAGCACATGCCAGAGCACGTCCGTATCCGCCAGGACGCGTGCCAGCAGTGCGTCGTCGTGTTCGGGGCAGACGGTAATCTGTAGGTCGGGGACGGCGGCGAGGCGGGCTGCGAGATCCGGGCCGGCGGCATAGTGGAACAGGACGTTCAAAGCGCCGGCGCCCCCTCCCGCCGCCCCCGGAGCAAGTCCGGGCCAGGCACCCCTCCCTCGAGGGGAGGGGGAGTTCTGCTTTTCTGCGGACCCATCTATTTCGAGCGTCCCAGCACGGCGCCTCCGGCGAACCGCGCGCGTGAGCCGAGTGCCTCTTCGATGCGCAGCGCCTCGTTCCACTTCGCCATGCGTTCGCTGCGGGCGAAGCTGCCGACCTTGAGCTGACCGACGCCCCAGCCGACCGCGAGATGCACGATCGTCACGTCCTCGGTCTCGCCGGAGCGCGCGGACACGATGCCGGCGAAGCCTGCCTCCTTTGCGGCTTGCCATGCCTCCCGTGTCTCGGTCAGCGTGCCGCGCTGGTTCGGCTTCAGCAGCACCGCGTTGGCTCCACCGCGCAGCGCAGCCTCGCGCACCCGGGACGCCTTGCTGACCAGGAAGTCGTCACCCACCACCTGCACGCGCTTGCCGACTTCATGTGTGAACGCGGCAAAGCCGACGTCATCGTCCTCGGCCAAGGGGTCCTCGACCGACACGATCGGATAGCGGCGAATCCAGCCGGACAGCAGCTTGACCATCCCGTCGCTGTCGAGCTCTTTGTCTTCCAGCGCCAGCTTGTACTTGCCGCCGCGGCCGAACTCCGAGGCGGCGACATCGAGCGCGATGGCAACCTGGTTGCCTGGCGTAAAGCCGGCGCGTTCGATTGCGCGGACCAGCATTTCCAGGGCTTGTTCGTTGGTGGCGAACGCAGGCCACCATCCGCCTTCATCGGCCACGCCCTGCAGCGTTCCGGCTTCCCTCATCAATTCCCCGGCGGCGCGATACACCTCTGCGGTCCAGTCCAGTGCCTGAGCGAAGCTGGTCGCGCCGGGACACACGACAAGGAAGTCCTGAATGTCGACGCGCCGTCCGGCGTGGGCGCCGCCGCCGAAGATCTGGATCTGCGGCACCGGCAGCGTCTGCGCATCCGGACCACCCAGATAGCGATACAACGGTTGGCCAACGGCGGCGGCGGCGGCGTGTGCCGTTGCCATGGACACGGCCACCACGGCATTGCCGCCAAGACGCGACTTGCTGGGAGTGCCGTCCAGATCGATCAGACGACGATCCACCACCGCCTGGTCGGCGGCATCCAAACCGGTCACGGCGCGGAAGATCTCGCCGTTCACATGCGCTACCGCTCGGGTGACGTCGTAACCGCCAAATGCATCGCCGCCGTCGCGCAAATCGAGCGCCTCGCCGGTGCCAGTGGATGCGCCGGCTGGAGCAATGGCTCGACCGACACCGCCGCCTTCCAGCAAAACTTCGGCTTCCACAGTCGGGCGGCCGCGGCTGTCCCACACGCGGCGGCCATGCACAAACGCGATCGTCGTATCGGTCATCCGACAAGCTCCTTCGTCCAGGCCTGGCGGACGTCGCCGAGAGCCTCCACCGGGTGGGTGAGCAGCGCTCGTGCGACGCGTCGCACCCGGTTCCTATCCTGCTCGGTGGTGATGTATTCGACCGGCGACTTGCCATCCACCCTGGCGAGGAACAGCCCTGGCAATAGGTGCGCGGCGCGTGCCTCGAGAGCGGCGGGCGCTTCCCACGTGACGCGCGCGACATAGGCGTTGGTCATCGCGTCGAAGCAGGCCAGGAAGCCGGCTGTGGCGGAAGGCGTCCACAGGCATTTCAAGAGCAGGTGGTTGAGGCAGAATGCCAGATCGAAGGCGGGATCACCCCACCACGCGCACTCTGCGTCCAGGAACACTGGACCATTTGGTCCGCGCAGTATGTTCTTCGGGCTGACGTCTCCGTGCACCAGGGCGTGCTTGTTGGTCTGTGTTGTTGTGACGAGGCCATGGAGTCGCTGCGCCAGATCCGGATGGACGCCTGCAGTGGCGACCAGGTATGGTTCGAGACGGATGTCGTAGAAGATCGCATCAGTGGGAAATGCCGATGCGACGGTACGGTCCGCCGCGGTCGCCGCGTGGATGCCCACCAGAGCCTGCGCCACTTGGGCGGCAAACGTCGGGTCGGCACCGCCATCGCGCAACTGCGCCTTCCACAGCGGGTACTGATCTGCAGGCAGGAATTGCATGGCGAGCGTCCCGCTCGCTTCGTCGATGCCCAACACCCGAGGAGCCGCACTAGGCACGGCGGCGTCGGCACGGCGCATCCAACGCGCCTCGTAGCGGTTGCGCTCGACGGGCGCCTGCCAATCCGCCGCAACGCGCAGCTTCGCCAGCGCGCGCTTGACGCAGACAGGGCCGGAGGGAAGATCGATCCGCCAGATGTCGGATGAAACGCCACCGGTCAGCTGCTCTCCGCCCACGGTGTCGTCGGGCGCCATAACGCCCATGCGGCGGAGGGCGGCTAAAAGATCCGCTGGCGGCACTTCGGCCATGGGCATCGTATCGCACGCATGGGGATGCGATTGAACCGCTCAGCTCTCCAGTTCGCTGTCCCAATACAAAAAGTCACGCCAGCTCTCGTGCAGGTAATTCGGTGGGAAGGCACGCCCGTTGTCCTGCAATTCCCAGGTAGTCGGCTGGCGCGGGCTGGAGCGCGGGAACATGGCGCACTCGCGCGGCAGGCGGGAGCCCTTTCGCAGATTGCAGTCACCGCAGGCGGTCACGACGTTCTCCCATGTCGTGCGCCCGCCACGACTGCGCGGCACTACGTGGTCAAACGTCAGGTCATGGGCAGGGGAGCGAGCGCTGCAATACTGGCAGACGAAGGCATCGCGCAGGAACACATTGAACCGCGTGAAGGCTGGTCGCCGCGCCGATGGGATGTAGTCCTTCAGCGCAATGACACTCGGCAGCTTCATCGTGAGGGAAGGGGACCGCACCTCGGTTTCGTATTCCGACAGCACCGAGACCCGGTCGAGAAACACCGCCTTTACCGCGTCCTGCCAACACCAAAGCGACAGCGGGAAATACGACAGTGGCCGGAAGTCCGCGTTCAGAACCAGAGCAGGATAGAATTGGCCACCGTCGGGCAAACGCCGCTCCTCTGCGTCGGGAGCGCAAGATCTGGGGGAGAACCCGTAAGCGACCCGCCAGATATTGTGCGCCGCCGAGAACCGTCTCGTTTATCGCAGAGCGCGCCGCGCGCCGCAAGCCAAGCCGGACGCGGATTCGCATGGATCGCCGTTGACTTAGCCGAACTGTCACGACCGTATCGGATCCGGCTCACCGTGGGAGCACCCAGCGCCTTCTGCGTGTACGGCAGCCTCGGTGGCCGACACGGTGGCTGCCGTACCAATGCAAGAGTCAGACGGTATCGACCAGAACGATCTCTGCATCTTCGATCGCTTTGATCCGCAGCAGCTTTTCGTCTTGAACGGCGGCACCGTCACGGCTCGCCACGCGTATGCCGTTGACCTCAACGACACCTGACGCCGGGACCAGGTACGCCTTGCGGTCGGCGCCTAGGGCGTACTCCGTCGTCTGGCCGGCGGACAGTGTCGCGCCGGATACGCGAGCGTCGGCGCGGATCGGCAGTGCTTCATCGTCGGCGGCCGTGCCGCTCGCGAGGGTGACGAAGCGCCCGGCCCGATCTGATTTCGGGAATGGCTTGGCGCCCCAGGACGGTTCCCCTCCGTTCTCGCGCGGGATGATCCAGATCTGGAAGATCTTGGTGGTTTCCGGTTCCCGGTTGTACTCGGCGTGCCGGATGCCGCTGCCGGCACTCATTACCTGCACGTCGCCAGCCTCGGTGCGTCCCTGATTGCCGAGGCTGTCCTGGTGGGTGATGGCCCCCTGCCTGACGTAGGTGATGATCTCCATGTTGGCGTGTGGGTGCGGTGGAAAGCCGCTCTGGGATGCAATCTCGTCATCGTTCCAGACGCGCAGATCACCCCAGTGCATCCGCTGCGGGTCATGGTAGTCGGCGAAAGAGAAGTGGTGACGTGAGTCGAGCCAGTCGTGATGGCCGCCTCCCAGACTGTCATAAGGTCTCACCTCGATCATGGCGTGTCTCCTCGTGTCCATGTCGGTCAGCCTGATGGCTGCCCGGATGCGCGTAAGATCGGGCTGGCAGCAGGGTGAGAAAAGAGAAACAATAGAAATTCATCGTTTCCGGATTTGCTATGCCCCGTCTCCCCGATCTTGAGGCCTGGGCGGTGTTCGCGAAGGTAGCGGAGACCGGTTCCTTCGCGCGGGCGGCCGCTGATCTGGGCCTGTCCAAAGCGACCGCCTCTAAGGCGGTGGCGCGTCTGGAGGCTCGCCTTGGGGCATCGTTGCTGAACCGCACATCGCGGCGTCAGGCGCTGACGGAGGTCGGACGCCAGGCCGCTGCCAGTGCCGCCCGCATCCTGGCCGAAGGCGAGGCATTGGAAAAAGAGGCCATGTCCCAGGCCGATATGCCCCATGGCCAAGTGCGGATGACGGCGCCGATGTCGTTCGGGATAGCGCACGTTGCTTCCATCCTGCCGGATCTGTTCGGAGCCTATCCGTCGCTGGCGATCGACCTGCACCTAGCGGACGAGCAGGTCGATCTGATCGGCGGTGGTTTCGACCTTGCCCTGAGGATAGCGGCGCTCGCTGATTCCAGTCTGAGGACCAGGCGGATCTGCCAGGTACGTCGGCTGCTGATTGGCGCGCCCACCTACTTCGAGCGCCACGGGCGCCCTGCTCATCCCGGAGATCTCGCCGGCCATGCCTGCCTTGGGTATGCGTATTTGCCGACACCCGATCGCTGGCGGTTCACGCACACCGCCGGCGAGGAGATTGCGGTGTCGCCTCACGGGCCGCTGCGCGCCAACAACGGCGATGTGTTGAGGCCGATGCTGCTTGCGGGGTTGGGCCTTGCCGTGCAGCCGGAGTTCCTGGTGTGGGAAGATCTTGCCGCGGGGAGGCTGGAGGCAACGATGACCGACTGGTCCATGCCGCCGATCGCGCTGAACGTCGTGACGCCGCCCGGCAGCCACCGGCCGGCGCGGGTCGACGCGGTGATCGAGTTTCTTGTGCGGCGCTTGGCCGGTGCGGCTTGGGCGCGCTCGGTCTCAGGCGAAGGCGCGCTGGAGGGTGAGCGCGCCCATGGATAGGCCGGTGTCGTCAATGCCGTGACCGAGCCGCGGCACATAGATGGCTTCAACCGGCAGACTTGCCGCCCGCAGCGCCGTCTCGGCGTCGCGCGAGCGCTGCACCGGCACCACGTCGTCCGCCTCGCCGTGGACCAGCAGCACCGGCGCGCGGTTGGCCAATTCGGCCTGCAGCTTTTCCGGTGCGATCAGAGCGCCCGAGAACGCCAGAATGGCGCGCGGCGGGCTGGTGCGTCGCAGGCCGGTGAACAGAACTGTCATGGCACCCTGGCTGAAGCCCATCAGGGCGTAGTGCTCTGCTGGCAGGCTCAGTCGCGCCAGCTCCGCATCGACGAACGCGTTCAGAAATCCGGCGGCAGCGCGTACGCCGGCTTCCACCACCGGCGGCGAGCGGTCCTCGACGCTCCACCACTGGCGGCCGAACCCTGAGGGGTGGGGGAAAGGCGCATCGATCGAGACGAACAGCGCATCCGGCAGCGTCTGTGACCACGTTGGCGCGAGGTCGATGAGGTCGTGACCATCGGCGCCCAATCCGTGGCAAAGCACGACGAGTTGCTTCGGCGTCGTCTTCGATGCGGGTCCCCATCGCGGCCCGTCCAGTTCGGCCATGCCCCTCTTCCTCCGCCGGTGGATCGACTATTTGTGGCGCATCCCCATGTCGGTCGTCACCCGCTTCGCGCCCAGCCCCACCGGCTACCTGCATCTCGGCAGCGCCTTCAGCGCATTGACCGCATGGCGGCGTGCGCGCGAGGCGGGTGGGATGTTCCTGCTGCGTCTGGAGGACATCGACACAGCGCGGTGCCGTCCTGAATTTGCCGCGGCGATTCGTGAGGACCTGGCGTGGCTCGGCATCGAGTGGGATGGCGAAGTCCGCGTGCAGTCGCGGCATCTGACAGAGTATCGGGCGGCGTTGGATGCGCTGGCGGCGCGTGGTCTGCTGTATCCGTGCTTTTGCACGCGCGCCGACATCATCCAGTCAGCCAGCGCGCCACACACGCCGGATGGTACGCCACTCTATCCGGGCAACTGTCGTTCTCTTTCTCTCGATGAGCGAGGAGCCCGTATTGCTGCCGGCGAGCGCTACGCGCTGAGGCTCGACGTGGAGCGTGCCGTTGAAGGGCCTTTGGCATTCGAGGAAGAGGGCGAAGGCACCATAGCTTGTCGACCCGAACTGTTCGGCGATGTTGTGCTGGCGCGGAAGGACGCCCCCGGCAGCTACCATCTGTGTGTGACGCACGACGACGCGCTGCAAGGCGTCACACTCGTGACGCGAGGCGAGGACCTGAAGTCGGCCACTCATGTGCATCGCCTGCTCCAGGCCCTGATGGGTTGGCCGGTACCGACCTACGCACACCACGAGCTGCTGGTGAGTGCGAGCGGGCACAGGCTTGCCAAGCGCGACCGGGCGGAAACGCTGCGCGAACTGCGCGCGCGGGGTTATTCGGCCGCGGACGTGCGCGCGATGATTGCCGCGTTCAGAAGATCCGGCTGAACCAGCCGCCGTTGCTGCCCTGGGTGATGATGGGCGTGTAGCCGGCCGGAGGTGTCCAATTCATAAGACGATCGGTGAATTCGGGAGTGGGATAGACCATCCCGGACTTCTCGTTGATCTCGGTGCGCACATGCGGGTCCGATGCCGGACCGGCAGCCTGCACCAACGCTGTTTCCCCCGCGCTGGCCGGCGTCTGGTCGGTGTTTGGCTGGGCGTTGGAGGCACCGCCGCCGATCGCGATCGGCCGGCTCGGACGCGCGGCCAGCTCGGGCGGCGTCGACAGGGGTACGCGTGTCGACGCCATGGTCTCGGGTGCGGCGTCCCGGGAGACACCAAAGTTGCGTGTCATGCCGCTGTTGCCGCAGGCAGCCAGCGCGAGGATCAACAGCCAAGGCCAAGCGCGCATCTCGTTCTCCAATTTTTTCCTACGCCGCACGCAGCCGAGGCAGTACGCCGCAGCCATGCGAGAAGATGAAGTTGATATCAGCGTATCGCTGGGACGCTCCGCTGAAGATCAGGCTGACAATTGTCCGGGTGGTGTCGGCGCCATATTCCACCGCGGCGTCACTGATGCCCTGTACCAGGTTCACGCAACAATTCGCCGCGGTCGGGTGCGTATAGACAGTGGCTTTGCGCCGGTTGAGTTCGTCGAAGACAGGAGCGAACTGCGGATAGCCGAGCCACTTGTCGCCATAGCTGGTCATCATGCCGATGCCGTCAGCGTGCAGTGTATCGAAAGCGCATTCGATCTCTTTTAGGCTCTCATCGACATGGGGCATCGGCAGCATGGCGAACACGCCGAACCGGCGGGGAAAGTCGACCACCAGTCTCTTGGCGTATTCGTTCGATTCACGTGCGATGCGGGCTGCATCCGGGGCCGACAGCAAGCCGACCTGCGGTGTGGTCGGCGAAGTGATGGGGGTCGCCGTGCCGGCTTTGTCTATGTCTTCGATCGAGCGTTGCGGCGTCCAGCTCGACATCGGTGGATTATCGAGCCCGGCCTTCTTCACGGCGTCGAGCCAGGTCGGAGCGACGATGTGATGTTGGGCGTCGATGCGATGCGATGCGGTGCTGTCTGCGTCCGGGCAGCCGTTGCTACGAGGGAAGTGGCTCCGGCGAGAAACCCGCGACGGCCCAGGAATGGACGGCATGAGCAATACATTTGATCCTGCTGCTCCTGACGGTGGTTGCCGAGGCGCGCCTGGCATCCATAGCTATCTTGTATGTCGGCGGACAAGGGGAGGTTTTATCTGGTCAGCGACGGGCAGGCCATGACGAGACCGGAGAAATTGGGTTTACATCCGGGCACGATGGCTCAAACCGAAAAACTGCTTGACGTAACAGGGCTCAGCATCGCCTTCGCTACCAACCGCGGCGTGGCAACCGTGGTGCGCGAGCTCGATCTGCATTTGGTCGGCGGTGAGACGCTGGCCATCGTTGGCGAATCGGGATCCGGCAAGTCGGTGACTGCGCTCAGCATCACGCGACTGATCGATCATACCGGCGGCCATATCAGCGGCGGGCGCATTCTTTTCACCGATCGCACCGGCCAGCAGAGAGATCTCGTGAAGCAGTCGCCGGAAACCATGCGGCAGTTGCGCGGCCCAGAGATGGCCATGGTGTTCCAGGAGCCGATGAGCAGTCTGAACCCGGTGCTGCGGATCGGTGACCAGATCGCCGAGGCGATCATGTTGCATCAGGGTCTTGGACAGGCTGCCGCCACCGCCGAGGCGCAGCGACTGCTTGAGCATGTGCGTATCCCTGAGGCGCGTCAGCAATTGCAGCGCTATCCGTTTCAGCTATCCGGCGGCATGCGCCAGCGGGTCATGATCGCGATGGCATTGTCATGTCGCCCACGGCTGCTGATTGCTGATGAGCCGACGACCGCGCTGGATGTGACGGTGCAGGCGCAGGTGCTGCGCCTGCTGCGGAGCCTGCAGCGTGAATACGGTATGGGGCTGATCTTCATTACCCACGATATGGGGGTGGTGGCGGAGATGGCCGATCGCGTGCTGGTGATGCGCGACGGCGTGAAGGTGGAAGAGGGGGATGCGGTGCGCGTGTTCGACGTGCCACAACATCCCTATACGCAGACCCTGCTGAATGCGGTGCCGGTGCTTGGCAGCCTCGGCGACAG
>JBKPSV010000113.1:0-5840 GCA_046735215.1 Pseudomonadota bacterium
GTATTGGCGACGGTGCTGATGCTGTGCGCGATTCAAGGCGGCATCGACAAGTTGCTGCCACCGCTGGTGTGGACGCTATGCCTCGCGGCGCAACTTCAAACATCGTCATTCATGGCGGAGCGGGAGCCCAGAGGCCTGATCTTCGCCGCCACAGACCTGGTGGCGAGAGCACTGCAATCACCGCCTCTGGTGTGGCTGGGTGCTGTCTCCTACTGCATCTATCTGGTGAATGAGCCGGTGCAGAAGTTGTTTGGCATAATGTTGGCCGCCTTGGTTCAGGGTGATGCAGCGCTGTTCACCATGCTCTGGGTGCCGGGGGCGGTGGTACTTCCGATATTCGCCTCATGGTGGCTGCATCTACGGATCGAACTGCCTGCGCAACACCGCGGCCGTGGCCTGGCGAACGCGACGGTCAGCGCCGCCTGAAGGTCCAGTAGCAGGGTGTGCGGCCGTCGCGCAGAGCCTTGCCCTCGTAACGTGTGGGCGGCCAACCAGGCGGCCGTTCGCGAGCAGGCGGCAGGCCATCGAACAGCGTCTGCTGTTCCATGATCTCATTCACCCACGCCTGATAGGTTGGATCATCGCTCGCAATGCGCCATTCAGCGCCTTGCTTCAGCACACCGGCCACCAGCGCAAGCAGGGTCGGATGCACAAAGCGCCGCTTGGTGTGCCGCGCCTTCGGCCAAGGATCTGGAAACAGCAGGAACAGTCGATCGACGCTGTTCTCCGGCAACAGCCGCAGCAGCGTGCGTGCATCGTCCGGCCACAGACGCAGATTTCCGGGCAACGATGCGGTCGCTTCCCCACCCTCGGGCACCAGCCGTGACAGCAGCGAGCAGATGCCGTTCTCGAACACTTCGCAGGCGATCAGTCCCGCTTCTGCATCAGCGGTGATCTGCGCCAGAGCATGTTCACCGCTGCCGGCTCCCACCTCCACCCATAGTTTCGACGGCCGCGGTGAGAAGGCAGACGACGGGTCGGGCGCAAACTCCGACGCGAACACCAGGCGCGGCAGGGTAACATCGAGCAGCGTCCGCTGCCGCGGTCGCAGCCTGTGACCGCGAGCGCGCCCGTACAGGCGGTCCGGAGGTGGCTTGATCGTGCTGCGCGCGGCCGCCCCGCCAGCCCCGCGCGCTGTCAGCGGTGGAAGGCGGCCTTCAGGCCCGGCGCGAGATCGGTCCTCTCCCACGTGAAGGTGCCCTTGTCCTCGTCCGGCTCTCGCCCGAAATGACCATACGCCGAGGTCGGCACATAGATCGGCCGGTTCAAATGCAGATGCTCGCGAATGCCGCGCGGCGACAGGTTCATCAAATCATTCAGCACCCGCTCCAGTCGCGCCTCGTCCACGTCCTTGCCGGTGCCTTGCAGGTCCACGTACACCGAAAGCGGTCGTGAGATGCCGATCGCGTAGCTGATCTGGATGGTGCAGCGGTCGGCCAAGCCCGCGGCCACCACGTTCTTGGCAAGATAGCGACAGGCATAGGCGGCCGAGCGATCGACCTTCGTCGGATCCTTGCCACTGAACGCGCCGCCGCCATGCGGTGCCGCACCACCATAGGTGTCGACGATGATCTTGCGCCCGGTCAATCCGCAATCGCCATCCGGGCCACCGGTGACAAACTTGCCCGTCGGGTTCACGTGGAACTCGGCCTCGGGACACATCCAGCCGCTCGGCAGCGTGCTCTTCACGATCGGCCATAGCATGCGCTTGATCTCCGCCTGCTCGAGATCTTCTACATGCTGGGTGGAGACCACCACGCTCGTGGCGCCAACAGGCTTGCCGTCGACATAGCGCAGCGTCACCTGGCTCTTCGCGTCTGGCAGCAGACCCTCCACCGACTTGTCGCGGATGTGCCGAAGCTCGCGGATGCGATGGAGAATCGCGTGGGCATAGTGGATCGGCGCCGGCATGAGTGCGTCGGTCTCGCGGCAGGCATAGCCGAACATCATGCCCTGATCGCCGGCCCCTTCATCCTTGTTGCCGGCGGCGTCGACGCCTTGGGCGATGTCCGATGACTGCGCATGCAGATGGCAGACGATCTCGGCCTTTTCCCAGCTGAACCCGGGCTGATCGTAACCGATGTCATGGATGGCCATGCGAGCAAGATGTGTCAGCAGGTCCGGCGTGACGGTGGCCGGCCCGCGCGTTTCGCCGGCGAACACCACACGATTGGTGGTGACCAAGGTTTCGCAGGCGACGCGGGAGTAGGGGTCGGCAGCCAGGTATGCGTCCAATACGGTGTCGCTGAGACGGTCAGCCACCTTGTCCGGATGGCCTTCGGAAACGGATTCCGAGGTGAACAGGAATTCGCCCGTATCGCGCATGGAAGGGGGTCTTTCGTATCGCTGAGTTGCCGCGGGAAGAGGGGTTCGGTGTGTGAAGGAAACCCCCAGGAGGGTCAAGGTCACGATGGGCCATGGGCTGGCGGGGCGCCCGAAACACTGCCCACATCGACCCGGCCACGTATTGCGAGTTCGGCGACCGCGCCGCCACGATACGCAGAGACCGGTTGTAGCGTATTCTCATCGCGCCTGACGCGCGCGCCGCCGCGCACCGTCGAGCCAGTGTTGATGGTGGCGAAGAACACGCTCTCCGGCTGGCTTCCCAGAAGCGCCGCAGTGTCGAAGGCGATGACTATGGGAGGTGCCGCCGCGTCGGCGCGCATCCGCATACAGGCCCGCATGAACGCATCGCGTCGGCGTGCTTCAGCCCAGAAGAACACGTGCCGGTTGACGTGGCGCCGCCAGCAAGCCGGTCGTCCCGCAAACTTGCCCGCCAGCGTCGGCAGCAAGCGCGGATCCGGCATCTGCTGCGGCCGGAGCACGGCGACACCGCCATTGTCCAAGGCGACCGAGATGAAGGTTTCCCTGTTATTGGTGCATCCGCGGAGAGCATCCGCCGGCAGTAGACCCGTTTGCTCAAGCCAGGGACCGGCGCCATCCGCCTCGATGACGTGCCAGACAACCGGGTAGCGCGCCGCCAGCCTGGCCGCACCCTCGCTCAAGCCATGCCCAGCACATCCATCATCGAATACAGCCCCGGCGGCCGTCCGGCGACCCAAAGCGCGGCGCGGATGGCGCCGGTGGCGAAGGCCCGGCGATCGAAGGCGCGATGGCTCAGCGTGATGTGCTCGGTGCCCGCCGCGAAGATCAACGTGTGCTCGCCCACAACCTGGCCGCCACGCAGCGCGGCAAAGCCGATGGCGCCGGTCTTGCGTGCGCCGGTGTGTCCGTGCCGCCCGCTTTCCATCACATCGGATAGAGGGACGCCGCGTCCCTTGGCGACTGCCCGGCCCATACCGATCGCGGTGCCGGAGGGAGCATCCACCTTCTGACGATGGTGCATCTCCATAATCTCGACATCGTACGCTTCTGCCGGGAGTGCCGCTCCCATGCGTTCCGCCAGGGCCAGCACCAGGTTGACGCCAGCCGAGAAGTTGGACGCGTACACGACGGGGATGTCCCGCGCTGCTTGGGCGACCTTGGCCTCATCCGCATCCGAGAGACCGGAGGTGCCCAACACCCATGCCTTGCCTGAACTGGCCATGGCTGCGGCATAGGGCTGTGCTGTCGCAGCGTTGGTGAAGTCGACCACCACCTCCGCGGTCGCCGCCAGCCCTTCGATGCCCGGATATAGCGCTACATTGGCCGGCGCGGCTTTTGCCGATCCGGTGCGACCGATGCCACCGACCAGTTCCGCTCCTGCGGCGTGGGCCTCCTCCACCAGCAGATGGCCCATGCGTCCGGTGACGCCGGCGATGCCAATTCGGACTGCCAACTTGTTCCTCCCCGGTCTGCCGGGGCAATCCTGCTAGCCTCTAAGGTCGGAAGCAATTCCGGTGGGACAGTGATATGCGAGCAAAGTGCGCGTCTCTCGCTAGCCGATCGGTTCGCAGCTCTCTGCCAGCCACTTGCGGTCCGGCCCGTCGAGGAGAGGGCCGACCTCGGCCACGACCCGGGCGTGGTATCCGTCAAGCCAGGCGCGTTCGCCCGCATCGAGCAATGTCGGGTCGATCAGGCGGCGATCAAACGGCGCCAACGTCAGCGTCTCAAACCGAAGGAACGGCTTCCCGGCGCCCATCAGCGCAGCTGGCTGCACCAGCAGCAGGTTCTCAAGCCGAATCCCGTATTGTTGCGGCAGGTAGTAGCCGGGCTCATTCGACAGGACCATGCCGGCGGCAATCGGCACCGGCGCGGCCAGTCGCGACAGGCTGACCGGGCCCTCGTGCACCGAGAGATAGCTGCCAACCCCGTGACCGGTGCCATGGTCGTAATCGAGCCCTACCTGCCAAAGGGCGCGCCGAGCGAAGGCATCGAGATGCGCGCCGCTGACCCCTTCGGGAAATATCAGCGTCGCCATCGCGATGTGGCCCTTCATCACGCGGGTGACACGCTCGCGCAGCTCCGACGGCGGGTCGGATGGCCCAATCCAGATCGTGCGCGTGATGTCGGTGGTGCCGTCCACATACTGCGCCCCCGAATCGATCAGGTAGCTCTCGTCGCGCCGAATCGGCCGGTTGCTTTCCTCGGTCACCCTATAGTGGATGATGGCGCCGTGCTCGCCCGCCGCCGAAATGGCCGGAAAGCTCTCGCCCCGGAAGCCAGACACCTGTTGGCGCAGCGCCAGCAGCTGGCTCGCGGCCGATAGCTCGGTCTCCTCGCCCCGCGCCCCGGCTTCCGACAGGAAATGCAGGAAGCGGCAGACGGCAACCGCATCGCGCAGGTGCGCTTGCCGGAACCCCTGTTGCTCGACGTCGTTCTTGCAGGCCTTCGGCAGCAGGCAGGGATCGCGGTCGGCCATCACCACGGCGCCCGCCTCGCGCAGCTTTTGGGCGAACCAGACGGGGGAGCCTGACCTATCCACCCGGACGCGCCGGCCGGCAAGTCGCTGCAAGGCCGGCTCCAGCGCCACGCGGTCCGCCACCGATACAGTATTGCCGAGCCACGCACGTGTGGGATCCGTCAGGTTCGCCGGATCGACGAACAGCTCAGTGCCCCCGTCTGCGTGCACGAGAGCGAAGCCGAGGACGAAGGGCGTGAAGGGCACATCGCCGCCACGGATGTTCAGCAGCCAGGCGATCGAGGCCGGGTCGGTGATCACCGCCGCATCCTGCTTCGCTTCGCGCAGCAGGCCGGCGATCTGCTCGCGCTTTTCGTCGGCACTGCGCCCGGCATACGCCAGTGGATGGGGAACAGCCGGTGCCACCGGTGGCGGCGGACGGTCGCGCCAGATGGCGTCGATCGGATTGCCCTCGACCGGTACCATCGAAAGTCCCGCATCGGTATAGACCGCTAGTCCCTGCTCACTGACCAGCAGCGGGTCGTAGCCGATGCTGGCTTCCGCCGGTGCATTGGCGGCCAGCCAGCGGGCCGGCGGATCCTCGGTGATATGCCGCCGCTGCCAGAGTTCCGCACTGGTCTGTTCGGCCAACTGGAGGACATAGCGCCCGTCGGTGAATGCCGCGGCCTTGTCCGGCAGCACCGCAGCCAATCCCGCACTGCCGGTGAAGCCGGTCAGCCACGCGAGCCTCTCGGCTGAGGCGGGGACGTATTCGCCGAGGTGCTCGTCGGCGCGCGGGACGATGAAGCCGTGCAGACCGCGCGCGCGCAGTTCCTGGCGCAGACGTGCCAGCCGATCGGACATTTCTCCAGTCATGTCGGACTCCTGCGAGACGCGCGTCCTCGCCGTTGCAATACCAAGGTCGTCCAGTCGCCCTCGTGAAGCTGGGTCTCCAGCCACAGACCCCGGCCGCGGTGTGCGGCAAGCACACTACGGGACTGCGCGCGCAGGAAGCCACCCAGAATGACCCTGCCGCCGGGGGCAAGATTGGTGCTCAGAC
>JBKPSV010000114.1:0-5908 GCA_046735215.1 Pseudomonadota bacterium
CTGGAGACCCGCGCTCTGTCTCCTCCGACTGTCGCTGAGGCGGTCAAATGGCTGCTCGGTGGCCCGGAGGGCTTGGCGAGCAGGTGGGCGAGCATTTACGCTGACCTCTACAGGTCGGAGATGATCAAGCGCGGGCTGCAGATCACGACAATCAATCGCCGCCTCGCGACCCTGCGCTCGCTGGTCAAGCTGGCCAACACGCAGGGCCTCGTGACATGGACCTTGTCGGTCGAGAATGTGCCGGTGCAGCCCTACCGCGATACAGGCGGGCCAGGCAGCAACGGGTTCCGCGCAATGCTCGAAGCCGCCGGCGCGCAACCCGGGCCCAAGGGGTTGCGCGATGTGGCGCTATTGCGCTTGCTGCACGATTTGGGCTTGCGCCGCAGCGAGGCGGTGCGGCTCGACATCGACGATGTCGACCTGTCGGGAAACCGGATCGTGGTCCCCGGCAAGGCGCGCGCGCCGGGGGAGCTGGTGAGCCTGCCCGAGCCGACCCGGGCCGCCCTCGCCGCCTGGCTCGAGGCCCGCGGGCCCGAGCCCGGTCCGCTG
Source organism: Pseudomonadota bacterium (assembly GCA_046735215.1). Classification (GTDB taxonomy): domain Bacteria; phylum Pseudomonadota; class Alphaproteobacteria; order Acetobacterales; family Acetobacteraceae; genus JAMXLO01. The sequence goes on from JBKPSV010000114.1 coordinate 550, forward strand.
TTCATCAATTTCGACCGGGCCGGCAAAGGCCACCGTCTGACCGGCGCGGCGGTCTACCACATCGTCGGCTGGCTCAGTGCCAAGGCGGGGCTTGCGGTCCGTCCGCAGGAGCTGCGCCATCTCGCGATCACCACCGCGCTCGAGCGGACCAACGGCGATGTGTGCGCGGTGGCGCAATTCTCCCGCCACAAGGATCTGCGCCGCCTCAGCCGCTACCGCGGCAACCGACCAGACCTCGTCGGCAAGGTCGCAAGCCTTGTCGCTGCAGAATAAGCTGCGAAGGGCAAGTCATTTACCTACCGGCAGCTTGGCCGGAATTGCGGCGGGTCTCGGTGGATTGCGGCTTGCGGGCTACGCGATCAAGCGGTGGACTGAGAGGTATGAGCAATCGGGAGACCCCGGAAGCCGGCATGATGCGGGACCAAAGCAGCGTCGATGCCGCGCCCGCCACTCTTCGAGCCGAAGAGTCGCAGCCTGGGGCCATATCAGCTCCTACGGCGCCTCCGATCTTGATACGGAGCAACGGCTCGACCTGGATGTCCTTGTCGCAGCCTGAGGCCGGCCACTCTTTACAGAAGACGCATTTTGTCGGGAGTGGGCGGTCCTGCCTCTCGGGCCAGCAACGGATTGCGACGATGCCGATGGAACCACCCGAGGGGCGAAAGGTAAAGAGTGCTCAGGCCGGCCGGCCTCAGCAGGCGAAATAGCCGCCATATTGCGGATACCAGCGGCTCCGCGGATAGGAATAAGCGGGCGGTACGCAATGGGCTTCAGCTTCTCAGCAATCGCACTCAGGATTACGGGCCGCCCCCCGACGACAGAGCGATAAAGTCGGCCGCATCCCTAGCGAGCCGTCAACGCCAGAAGTTTGCGACAAGCCCCTGCGAAATGCCCGGGGCAGGCGCGCCTAGCCCTTCTGTATCGTCAGGTCCTCGAATGGCGCGGTGTACGGGAAGCCGGAGATCCTACCGAAAGCGCCCGGGCCGACCCGCGGCCCGATCCCGCTGAGAAAGGCGAGCTGCCAGATCGGCGCGTAGATCGCCTTCTCGTATACGAGTTGCTGCATCTTGTGCAGGATCGCCTCGCGCTTTTTCGCGTCGAGTTCGTTGGACTGCTGCAGGTAAAGCTCGTCGATTTCCGGATAACTGCCGTAGACGTTCGAGCCGCCCTTGACGACGAACGAGGCCAGCCGCGTCGCGGCGTTGCCGAACGCGCCGCTCGCGCCGCGCAGTATGCCCTTGTCTAATTTCTTGTTGGCGTATGCAGATGCGAACGCGGCGCGCTCGAGCGGCTGCAACTTGGTGCGGATGCCCACCTGCGACAGCGAGTCGACCGACACCTCGCCGATATTCGAATATGAACTGTCGACCGAGAAGGGCCCGGCGTCGAACCCGTTCGGATACCCGGCCTCCGCCAGCAGCTTGCGCGCCTTGCCGGGATCGAAAACGGCCTGCGGCGGCTGCCAGTAATACTCAAACGTCTCCGGGATGATGCTGTTGTTGGTCTTGCAGAAGCCGAGGAACAGCGCCTTGTTCATGCCCTCGCGGTCGATCGCCAGATTGGCAGCCTGCCGCACCTGCAGCTTGTGCCAGGGTGATTTCGGGTCGAATTGCTCTGGAAAGTAAATCCAGTTCGGCGCCTGCAGCACGACGGATTGTATCGATAGTCCCGGCATCCGCTCGAGCTCCGCCGCGAGCTCGCCGCGGATCGAATAGGCGATGTCGACCTCCCCACCCTTCAGCGCGGCCAGACGCGTCGTCTCGTCCGGGATGCTCTTCAATACCAAGCGCTTGACATTCGGCGCCTTGCGCCAATAGCCGTCGAAAGCCTCCAGGACGAGTTCGATGCCGGGGGTAAACGACACGAATTTGTAAGGACCGGCGCCGACCGGTGTGTTCCTGAACCCTTCGTCCCCGACCTCCTCGACGTATTTTTTCGGGACGATCCAACCGGCACCGCTGGCGCTCGAATAGAAGGTCAGGAAATCGGGCCAGGGCTTGTGCAGGCGGAACCGCACGTGCCGCGCATCGGGAGTCTCGATCGCCGCGACACGTTCCTTGATCGATCCCTGGTTGGCGCCGCGATAGCGCTCGAACGAGAACTTGACATCCTCGGCGGTCACCGGCGCCCCGTTGTGGAATTTAGCGCCGTCGCGGATCGTGAAGTCCCAGGTGATGCCGTCCTCCGACATCTGCCAGGATTCGGCGAGGCACGGCGCCTGGAGCGTTCCCGGCATCGGCTTCACCATCGCGTCGTGCAGCGCATAGAGAACCATGAAGGGCGTAATCAGCGCTTGCGTCTCGGCCGGATCGAACCAGGTTGGCGCCAGTGAGACATGCACAGCCCAGGTCAACTGTCCTTGCGGCGCAGCGGCACGGGCGAGACGCGGCGCACCGGCGAGAAGGCCGAGGGCGCTCGTGGCCATCAGGTCGCGGCGGGTCAGTCCGGACATGTATCCGGCGGAGCTTGATGCGTCGGTCCGCGCGCGGCGGTTCAGAATCGTGATCATTACGTCTCCGTCCCTATGGATCGTTATTGCCGGACCTGATTCCTACTCACGGGAGGACAGGTCTCTCACGCCACTTTAGATCACGGTTGCGGCGGCGTCCGCTTGCGACTGTGGGAGAGCTTCCCCCACCAAAGGCGCACGGTCCGGCGCTCGGGCGCTCGATTTGCTGCAATGGAGGTTGCGCCGCCGTCCGACGGGTGTCGGCTGCGGCATCTAGCTCTTTATCGTGATATCCTCGGAGGGGCCGGTATAAGCAAACCCCGGGATCAGCCCGAACCCTGACTCGCCGACCCGCGGCCCGTGCCCGTTGATAAAGGCGAGCTGCCAGATCGGGGCATACATCGTCCGCTCGTGCACGATCTGCTGCATCTTGTGCAGAATCGTTTCACGATGTTGTTTATCGAGTTCCGCTGCCTGCCTCTGGAAGAGTTCGTCGAGATCGGGATAGCTGCCATAGGCATAGGTGCCCCCTTCACGGCAAGCATCTCGAGCCGCGTCGCCGCGTTGCCGAACGCGCCACTGCCGCCCTGGATCAGGTTCTTGAATTTCTTCTCGGCGTAACTCTCGGTAACAGCGTAACATAAAGGACGTTCTGTGCAGGGCCTGTTTACTCGATAAATCAATAGGATAGATGCATGACTTGTTACACTATCTTGGCCCCCCGCTCGGATCGATCAGGCGATCGTGTCGTCGGGCGCAGGAGGCTCGCCGCCCTTGCGGCGCATCAGCCGATCGAAAGCTGAGACATCGGCACGCTCGTGCCGCTCGGCGAAGACGGGGTCATCGGTGGCAGTTCATTCATGATCGTACGGAGCCTGGTGTCGGTTTCGGGCTCGAAGCTGCTATGCCCGGCCGTTGTGATAAAATAATTGACCTCGTTATTGCCGGCGCTGCGCAAAGCCCGCACGAGGGCTTCTGCCTGGTAAAGATGGCACACCCGGTCGTAACGCCCATGCACGACATTGACCGGGATGTCCCGCAGTCGGGCGACACGGTCGAGAATGTAGTTGTTGTCGCGGTTGGCCTCGCCATTGGCATCGAGAAACCCGCCATTGATCATGTAGTGGACCAGGATCCTGGCGGCGGTCAGGGCGTATTTTTCGTTTGGCTGGCCGTGACTATTTTCATCGCGGTTGAGGCGGCTGGCGCTGCCTTCCCAGGCTACGCAGGCCGATGCGACTTTCGCCAGGCGCTCCCGTTCCGCCTTGGTCCGCGGCGGCACGGCAAATATCTTGGCCAATCCCTTGACGACATCGCCGCGGTCTTCCGGCGGTATGGCGTCAACGAAGTGCCGCCACGCCGTCGGGAAATCCAGATAGGTGCCAGGCACCGGTATGGCGAGGGGATCTGCCGCGAATTCAGCGGCATTGCCCTGAAAGAAATAATCGACATCCGCTCTGCGGCACAGAAAGACGCCGCGCAGGATCAGAGTCTGCACGGTTGCGGGGTGTGCGATGGCATAGGCCAGCGCGAGGGTGCTGCCCCAGCTGCCACCGAAGACGTGCATCTTGCCATCGATGTTCAGCTCATGGCGCAGCGCCGAAACATCGTCGATCAGGTGTCGGGTCGTATTGTCGGTCAGCGCCTCTGTTGCGTCATCTTCGCTCGCGCTGGGCGTGCTCTTGCCGCAGCCGCGCTGGTCGAAGAGGATGACGCGGTACCGCTGCGGATCAAAAAACCGGGTGGCCGAGCTGTGGCTACCCGCACCCGGTCCGCCATGCATGACCATCACGGGCTCGCCGGCGAGCGTCCCGTATTCCTCCCAATAGATTCGATGGTCGGAAAATCCCGGCGCGGTCAGATGGCCGGACCGGATGAAGGGCGGGTTCGGAGGTCGATTTACGCCCGCATCGTTTGGCGCAGCTGTCTGGGTGATTGCATCCATGGAGTTGATTTCTGCGATAATGGGGCGGGTTGCGAGTGCAGGTAGCCGCCAGCCGGCCAGGCACCTTCCGAATCTGGCGGCCCAAGGTCGGCTTTCCACCCCGAACCGCGAGTTCGCCGCGGGCCTGCCTTTTGCGATTTACAGTCGAATCCTTTCGACCTCGTCCTGGGTGAGGCGTTCCTTCGTGCGGTCGTAGAGCTTGGTCGTGCGCGGGCTCTCGTGCGCCGCCATCTCCTGCGCATGCTCGAGCGCGCCGCCATTAGCGAGATACGCGGTGATACCAGTCGCTCGAAACGTGTGGCAACCAATCGCCTCAGCAATGCCGGCCGCGGCGGCGCGCCGCCGGATCATGCGCCAAGCATCGGGTTGGCTCATCGGCTTGTCGGAAAGAACTTTGCCGTTGTGGCCGCGCGCGGTACGGAACAGCCAGCCCTTGCGGTCCTCGGCGATGCCGGCGGCATCGATATACGCCCGCAACGCCTCGGCCAGGGCGTGATGGCACGGCATCGTGTGCTGCTTGCCGCCTTTCTCGTGCAGCCGCACGGTCCAGCCGGCGCCGCGCGGCCGCAGATCCTCGACCTTCATCGTCAAGGCCGCATTGATGCGCGCGAACGAGTAGGTGAGGGTCGCGATCAGCGCCCGGTCCCGCAGATCGCGCAGCGTCTCATCGGGGATCGACTTGAGCAGCTTGTGCCACTCGGCACCGTCCAGCACCGGCGTCTTGCCGGTCTTCACGACATGCTTCGGACCGCGCACCGCTGCCGCCGGGTTGTTCGGCACGACTTAGCCGATCACCAGCCAGTCGAACAACATGCGCATCGCGGCGAGCTGCTGCTTGACCGACGGCGCCGAGACCTGGCGGTGCAATTCTTCCACGTAGGTCGCGACGTCATGCGGCCGGATCGCCGACGGCATCAGGCTTCGGTCTTCGCACCAGGCGAAGAACCGATTGCAGGCTCGTGCGT
>JBKPSV010000115.1:0-15935 GCA_046735215.1 Pseudomonadota bacterium
AAGGTGCTAGGCCGGCAAAGAACTCGAGCACTTGATTTCGTCGAAGGCGGCGCTTCACACCGCAGTTGCCCGCTGCGTCGCAGCCATGGACCTGGAAGACGTGCTTGGCCAGGTCAAGACCAATTGTTGTAATCTGCATCAATCCTGGATGGCTCCCCGGTTGGTGACCTTCGACAGCCACCATTTGGCACACAGATGCCGGTAGGGGGCCATCCACCCCAACATCTAGGGGCTGGTCGCCGGGGCGACCAATCTGGTGCTGGCTATGGCGCAGGTGCATTTTGGCCCGGTATGGGCGCGGTGACTGGCGCCGCGATCGCCTGCTTCCTTGGCTACGGCGTCAGTCTCTTCGTGTTGGGCCTGCGCTACCTCGGTGCGGCACGGACGAGCGCGTACTCTCTACAACACCTTTCATCGGTGCGGTTCTTTCGTTTGTTGCTGGTCGGTGAAGCGGTGAGCGCACAGCTTGTGCTCACCGCGGCGCTTATGGGCGTCGGCCTATATCTCCATCTGGTGGAGCGACACGAACACGAGCATCTGCACGAGGAGATGGAGCACGAACACCGGCACGTGCACGATGAGCATCATCAGCATGTGCATGGACCGGACGATCCGCAGGGTGAGTTGCACGCGCACCGGCATCGCCACGGCCGCCTACGGCACAGTCACCCGCATTATCCGGACCTGCATCACCGCCACGAACACGGGCGCTGGCGTTGGTTTACCGAGTCATCTGGTGGTGCATCGGCATTGGTGCGCCTTTGGCCATGGCCAGATGATGCGGTTGGTGCGTGCCCTGCACCATGATGCCCATGAACCCAAGGGCGCGGATCTTCCGCACGTCGCCGGGACTGGTAGCGGTGACCGTCAGCACAACGCCGTTCGAGATCGTCTCAGTCCGCAAGGCCCAGCCGTTTATACCATCGATGTCGTGGGCGTGGTCGGGAACCATTCGTTGGATGGCCTCCAGGGTCCTTCCGGCTCCGGTGATATCGATGCGCAGGCCGTTGTCCACCGGTTCCTTGTGTGTGTCGGCCCGCACCGTCACCTCGTCCATGTCGATCAGGTGCTGGCGCAGCGCGTCGATATCGACCTTTGACCAGTCGGTGTTCGGATCCGCCTGCAACATGCCGACGATCTCCTGCATCGCTCCGAATGCCGCCTGGCCCGGCTGCGTCGGCTCATACATTGGCTGCCTGTGCTGCATCATCGGTGGCATCGGGCCGGGCCGCATGGGGTGAGCAGGTGGCATGGCAGGTTGCGCGCCTGCCGATGATGTCAGCAGAGCAAGCAACGATACGGTCATACCTGTGCGGCAAACGTGCACGTTCAATCTCCTGTTGAGTCTCCGCGACGACTGCTAGCGCAATGCGAACCTGGCGGCATATGATCGCAATCATATGGACGAGAAGATTTCTGCATTTTCACCTGCCGGCGTCGCCGCACGCCTATTGCGCGCAGCGCCTGCTGCACGAATTGGCCGCCGGCCCTTGGCTCGGGGCGAGGCTGCGTTCCGGCAAGGTGATACTGCCACCGCGATCTTCGTGGTCGAGCAGGGACGCATTAGATTGACCCGCACGTTGGAGGACGGAACGTTTGTCACCATGCACATCGCCGAAGCGGGCGAGAGCTTCGCCGAGGCTGCCTTGTCAGCGCGGCGCTACCATTGCGATGCGATTGCTGAACTGCCCTCGATCGTGCTGCGCCTGTCGAAACGCGATCTACTGGCTGCATTGACCGCTGATCCGGCCGAAAGTCTGGCACTGGCAGGCGCATTGGCTGGGCAGGTGCGCGATCTGCGCAGCGCGCTCGAGCTACGCAATATCCGCTCGGCATCGGCGCGTCTGATGGCTTGGCTGCGATTGCACGCATCGGGGAAACCTCCCATCGTGATACTGCGTCGGTCATGGACGCTCATCGCAGACGAACTGGGCTTGACGCGCGAAGCCGTATACCGGGCGTTGACATCGCTCGAACGCGAAGGTCGCATCGAACGATCCGCTAACGCGGTCCGGCTGAATAGAAGCCGGACATGAGAGTGATCCCGAAAGCTACCGTCAGTCATTGCACCGCTTGCGGCCTGGCTGCTGCGCGCTGCCGGCGTCATTCTGTGACTACCCAGAGCCAATCAAGTGTCGAGAGGCTTGCATGCGCCGATCGGGTCCGGGCAAGCAACCTTCATGACCACTGCAGTTCCTGCCGGGAAGCTGCCACCGGTTACGCAACACGATCTTGGCAAATGAAGTTACTGGGCCGCCCCGCCGGCGCATCCGCTGCTGGTTCGGCGCGACGCTGTGGCGCGCGGCACGGTTCTGGACAGCGAAAGAACTTGCAGCAATGGTCAAAGATGCGGCTCTCACGGCAGGTCCGGTTCGTGGCGCGATTTTCTTCCCACCCTGGACTGCGCTCGCCCGTGTGATGGCGCCGCTCGATCCGCAACTGGGCAAGGTCAATACGCTAGGCGCCGCATTCGTGGCGCTCCAGGCGGCGAAACCTGGCGGTGCCGAGCATTGCTGATGTGACCATCTCCTCGAAGCAAATGCCGAAGGCCGTAGACGCTCCGGAGTCTGCGCCTGTCTGGCATACCTTGGCGGGCGATGCCGCCGCGGCACGACTTGGCAGCGATCTGATCCATGGACTGACAACGGCCGAGGTGGGGGCACGTCAGGCGCGCCACGGACCCAATCAGATCAACGAGGCCGCGCGTCGGACCAAGCTTCGTATGCTGCTCGCGCAGTTCGCCGATTTCATGATCCTGCTGCTGGTTGTCGCGGCCATCGTCTCGAGCCTCATCGGTGAGCCGGAAGATGCCATCGTGATCCTCGGCATTGTGCTGCTGAACGCGGCAGTCGGTTTCGTGCAGGAGTTCCGTGCCAACCGCGCGATGGCCGCGTTGAAGCAACTGGCATCGCCGAGCGCGATGGTCGTTCGTGATGGCCTGCAGCGAGTCGTTCCCTCCGAAGCGATCGTGCCAGGCGACATTGTGGTCCTCGATACCGGGAACGCGGTTCCGGCTGATCTGCGACTGGTCGAAGCGGTCAATCTCAGGCTAGGCGAGGCGGCGCTGACGGGTGAATCGCTGCCGGTGGACAAGCAAACCGAGGCAAGCGGCGACACCATTCTGCCGCTGGCGGATCGCCGGAACATGGCATTCAAGGGCACGTCCGTTCTGCACGGTCGCGGTCGCGGCGTCGCCGTCGCCACCGGGATGGCCACCGAACTGGGACACATCGCCGGCATGCTGGAAGGCGGCGGCGGCGCGCGCACACCTTTGCAGCGACGTCTAACCGTGTTTGGGCGCCAGATCGCCACCGCTGCGTTGGTGATCTGCGGCATTATCTTTGTCACCGGGGTGCTTCGCGGCGAGCCGCCGCTGCTTATGCTGCTGACGGCACTCAGCCTGGCGGTCGCCGCGATACCCGAAGCGCTGCCTGCTGTAATCACCGTTCTGCTTGCACTCGGTGCTGGCCGGATGGCGCGCGAGAACGCCCTGATCCGTCGTCTGCCGGCAGTCGAGACACTGGGTTCGGTGACCACGATCTGCTCCGACAAGACCGGCACGCTGACACACAACGAGATGCGCGCGGTCGAGGTGTTCCTCGCCGGCCAGCGTGTTGCGTTGGACCGGCTTGACCCGGCGCATCACCCGGCGGCAACGCTGCTGCTCGCTCTGGCGCTCTGCAATGATGCCGCGCCGGGTCCTGATGGTGAGATGCTCGGCGATCCAACCGAGATCGCGCTTTGGCGCCTCGCAGCGAAGGCAGGCATCGATATAGCTGAGCGCGTGCAGAGCGCACGCCGCGTGCTCGAATTGCCGTTCGACTCCGAGCGCAAACGGATGACCACGTTCCACATCGATCGGGGTGGGTTCGTCGCCTACACCAAGGGCGCGCCGGAGATGGTGTTCGCTTGCTGTAGCGCGATGGCAATGGGAACGCGTGAGGTTGCGTTCGAACTCACGCGCGCGATGCAAGCGGCGGACCGGATGGCACAGGCTGGACTGCGGGTGCTCGCGGTCGCCTGTCGGCGGTGGGATGAGTTGCCCGACGACCGTACGGCCAATGTTGTCGAGAACGGGCTCACACTGCTGGGGTTGGTAGGATTGCTGGACCCGCCGCGCGAAGAGGCCCAGGCTGCGGTGGAAACCTGCCGCGCCGCGGGGATCGTGCCAGTGATGATCACCGGCGACCACCCTGTCACGGCACGCGCCATCGCTCGGCAAGTCGGCATCCTGGCCGATGGCGGAATGATCCTGACCGGGCGAGAGCTCCAGGCGCTGTCGGACGCCGAGTTGCAGGCGGTGGTGCACGACGTCCAGATCTATGCCCGCGTCGATCCAACACAGAAGATCCGCATTGTCACGGCGTTGCAGGACGTCGGCGAAATCGTCGCCATGACCGGGGATGGTGTGAACGATGCACCGGCGCTGGCGCGCGCGGATATCGGTGTCGCCATGGGCAGGATTGGCACCGATGTCGCTCGTGAGTCAGCGAGCCTGGTGCTGCTCGACGACAACTTCGCGACAATCGTTGCCGCAGTGCGCGAAGGCCGCCGTATCTACGATAACATCTACAAGTTCATCCGCTTCGTGGTCACCTGCAATTCAGCGGAGATCTGGACGATTTTCCTCGCGCCCTTTCTGGGATTGCCTCTGCCGCTGCTGCCGATCCAGATCTTGTGGATGAATTTGGTCACCGACGGCCTGCCCGGCTTGGCGCTGGCCGCCGAACCAGCCGAACACGGTGTAATGCGCCGGCCACCACGGTCGGCCCGCGAGGGTCTGTTTGCCCGTGGTATGGCATGGCAGGTGATTTGGGTGGGGCTGTTGATGGCCGCCAGCACGCTGCTGATCGAGGCGTTCGCCTTCTGGACCGGCCGCACCAATTGGCAGACCATGGTGTTCACGGTCCTGACCCTGACGCAGATGTGGCAGGTGTTGGCAATCCGCTCGGATCATGCCGTGCCGTTGCGGCAGAGCCTGTTCGGCAATCCAGCGCTGCTGGGTGCCGTGCTATTGACCTCTGTGCTGCAGCTTGCGGTGATCTACGTCCCACTGCTCAATGCAGTATTCAGCAAGGCGCCGTTGACACCAGCGGAACTGCTAAGCTGCATTGCGATGTCAAGCATCGTGTTCATTGCCATTGATCTCGATAAGCGGTTCGTTCGGAGGCGGGTTCGTCCTACGTGATCTTCTGCCGGCCGAACCCGGAACAGGACGGCGTCTCGTGGATATTGGAAAGATGCTGTCCGCCATCATGTCGGCGGTTTCCGATCCGGATAACTGACGCCCATGCCGGCACGCACGTCCTGCTGGATGCCGTACTGCGGGAAGGGATAACGCAAGCCGTTCCTGGAGAGCGCTTCCATGCCGGCGATCGCCTGGGTCAGTTGCTCCGGTGGTAACGCCATCAGCATCTCGTCATCCAGCACGCCGCCATAGCGCCGTTCGGCGAAGCAGGGGATCGACAGGCTGGGTTGCCGTGTCTTCAGAGCGCGGCCCCATGAATCAGCGCAGGCTGACTCGCCGACCACGCTCCAGTCGAACCGCTTGTAGCCGGACCATTGCAAGCCGTTGATGAAATACATCATGGCACCCGGCGTGGCGTAGAACAGCGCGATGTCGGGTGGGTCGAGCCGGCCGCTCCCGAGGGGCGAGACGACGATCGCTTGGTATGTCCCGTCATCGACGCAGTTCATCGCCGCCTGGTGCGCTCCCGCGTCCTGTGGCGTCGAGTACCACACGCCGACCATGCGCTGTCCTGACTTCCATTCGTCGTCCTTCGCGTTGCCAAGGCCGATCACGGCGCGGCACTGCGCGCCGACCAGATCTTCGGCGGTGACACCCACGGTCCAACCAAGCCGCGCGGCCTGTGCCACGACCTGGTCGAATGCGTGCACCACCTTCGGTCGACGGATACGCGGGATCGCCTCCATGTCCGAGACCCGTTCGAACAACTTCATGCCGAAGGGCGGATTGCGCAGCTTGAGCAGGCGTTCGAGATCAACGACCAATTTCGCCCAATTCATAGTCATCCTGGTTCCCCTCCGAGTTCTCCGGCGCATTTATAAACAGCACCAGCAGGGTAACCTAATGGACGCCATCATGCTGCCTGACCGAGAGTTCCCCTGCCGGATTGATCCAGTCCTCGGGTATTTACCTACTCTCGCTCATAGGATAGCTAGCAATTCCTACTTGAAATGCCTCAAGTGGGAGGAGGAAACCAATGCCCTACACGCTTGAACAGTTGAGCGACGATATCCGCAGTGCTCTCAAGGCAGATGCGGGGCCGACCGGCAAGCAGGCGGTGTGTGCACTGGTATCGAAAGTGCTGCTCGACAAGGAATTCATCGCCCAGCACCTGACGGCGGAGCAATGCCAGCCGCGCAAGGTCCTGTATGAGGATCCAGAGCTCGGCTTTTGCGTCTGTGGGCACGTCTATGAGAAGCCGGCACATGGGGAGCCGCACGACCACGGCTCGAGCTGGGCGATCTATGGCCTGGCGGTCGGCGATACGGAAATGACCGATTGGCGCGTCGTCAAGCCGGGCGATGGCGCCAATCCGACGCTGGTGGCACCGGAGCGAACCTATGTCCTGCGACCGGGTGACGCGCACTTCTACGATGTCGGCGTCGTGCATTCGCCGAAGCGCGATAGTCTGACCAAGCTGGTGCGGATCGAGGGTGCCAACCTCGATCACATCAAGCGCTCGAACATCAAGGCCGCCTGATCGCGGGCGGGGCTGCTACGCGCGCTGGTGGATCAGGATGATTCGCTGCCAGAAACGAGCGCTGAGCCGGGTGGAGAGAGCGACGGAGCAAGCCCGACACGCATGGCGTTGATCACGTTGCGCAGTTCGTCTCCCGTTAGCGTGCGCCGCTCCACCAGTGCGGCTGCGACGGAGAGCACCCGTGTCCAGTTCAAAGGCTCGAAGATCAGCGCCTCGGTCTCGGCCCGCAGCCGAGTGATGAATTGTAGAAAGCGAGCAATATTGCCGCCGGAGACGACGATAAAAAGAGCCCTGACAATGATCATGTCTGCGTTCCTGAGCGATTTAGTCTTCGCCGCACGCGCGCTGTTGCGCCATTGCCCGCCAGGGAAACGCGAATCAACCTCCGCTCTCCCTCTTCATGTCGATCGTAGCGTAGTCAACGCCAATGCCTTGTGCCCAGGCGACGACTGCATGACCGGCTTCGTGATATGCCGCGATCCTGTCTTCGTCGGCTTCCATTGCCCGCATGGTTGTTGTCGCCTCAGAATGTCGCGAAGGTAGCTCTGAGTTGCATTCCCGAGGTGGTCCGCTTGTGGGCAGGATTGCGTGCAGACAACTTGCGCTGCATTGACGCTGATCAATCGCTGCGTCGAATGCAATGGGGCTGCCAAGCCGGCTTCGCGAGATCGGAGAGGGAGATGCCGCGCCAGGATGTGGCGACAGCGGCAGACATCGGTGATACGCGATCTGTCCACGTCTCGTAAGCCACCCGTAAGTGCTGCGCTTCAATGTGGATATAATGCGACTGTTGGTTGTCGAAGATGAACCCGACCTTGGAAAACTGTCGCGCGCTGGTTTTGCCATTGATCTCGTTCTGGCCACTGCTGAGTCCGAGTACCACCTTGCCATCGCAGCATATGACGCGGTGATCCTCGATCTCGGGTGCGGGCGGCCCCATCCTTGCTTTGCGCAGCACGTTGCTAACGCACGCTGCTAACCTGTGCAGTCCAGCAGCGGGCCGATCTGTTCGATACGGCGCCGGATGATCCTGGCGCGCTCCTGCACGTATGGTCCAGGTCGGGCAGCAGACCATTCCAGCGGGTTGGGCAGGATGACCGCCAATCGCGCCGCCTGATCGGCAGTCAGGTCCGCCGCGTGCGTGCCGAAATAGTGCAAGGCAGCGGCCTCTGCTCCGTAAACGCCCGGGCCGAACTCCACGATGTTCAAATATACTTCCAGAACCCGCTGCTTCGGCCAGAGCAGCGCGACCTGCGGTGTCAGCCAAGCTTCGATGACCTTGCGCAAGATGTCGCGTCCGGGCCAAAGCAACAGGTTACGAGTCGTCTGCATCGTGATTGTGCTGGCACCGTGCGGATGCTCCCCATTCCACCAGAGTTCGATCTGGCCCGCCAAGGCCTCACCATCAAAGCCAAGGGGCTCACGGCAGAACAGATTGTCCTCAGATGCCACCACGGCATGTGCCAGTGCCGGCGCAACGCGGTCGTAGCCAACCCAGTCGTTTTGCAATCCGTAGCCTTGTGCCAGCCGTACTAACATCAGTGGAGTGAGCGGCACCGGCAGGAAGCGGAACAGCAGGATCAAGACAAGCGGCGCAATCAGTGCCGTCAGAGCCACGCGCGAGGCAAACCGCCTGACGGGCACCGGAGTGCGTGCCTTGCCGAACAGAACGAAGTTCGTCACGCCGGTTTACCCAAAGCTGACTCCCTGCATGCTGGGTTCATTTTCGACCACAGCCATTCCCAGCGTCTCTCTCGCCATTGCCCCATGACCCGCAAGTCGAAGAACCGCCAAACGCCATGTGCAGAGCACGCCATCGGTCGTCGCGTGCATGGCTGACCTGTGCCCGGCCCTCTCGCACCTGAGGAGGCCGTGAGTATGGTCTGCTCCATGGACGCGTCCACACCGACGAATCTTCTCTTCACCCGGGCCATGCGGCGAAACCTCTTCCTGCTGGTCTGTTGCCAGGCCATCGGCCAGTCAGCGAATACGATGATGTTCACCGCGACCGCGCTCTCGGTGGTGACCTTCTTCTCCATGCGCGATCTGGCTACGCTGCCGATAACGATGCAGCACCTCGGCGTCATGCTGTGGGTGTTCCCGGCGGCGATACTGATGCAGCGGCGGGGGCGCCGGTTCGGCTCGATGGTCGGATCCGTGTTCGGGATGGTTGGCGCCACGACATGCGGGGTCGGATTGTATCTCGCCAATCTGCCCATCATGTGTCTAGGCGGCCTGATCCTGGGCTATGCCGTGGCAAGCTTGCAGATGTATCGCTTTGCGGCAGCCGAGCTGGTGCCCGCCGGTTACCGGGCAAGAGCCATCTCCTGGGTGACCGCAGGTGGCGTGGCGGCGGGCATCATCGGACCGGCGATGACGCGCTGGTCGTTCGATAAGCTGATGCCGCTCTATCTCGCCACCTATGGGGCCATGGTAGGCGTCCACATCGTCGTCTTCACGATCATGTCCTTCATCCGATTTCCACCGGTGCAGGAGCTGGCGCCGATACCATTGATGACGGGCACCGAGGTGCCTCCTCAGCCGCCCCGTCCCTTGCTGCAGATCGCAGCTCAGCCGCGCTACGCCGCCGCGGTGATCACCGCAATGGTCGCCTTCGGCACGATGTCGTTCCTGATGAGCGCGTCGCCACTGGCTATCGTCGGCTGCGGGCTACCGCATACCGAAGCTCACTGGGTGATCTTCTTGCACGTGATGGGCATGTTCGTCCCGTCGTTTTTCACCGGCAATCTGATCACCCGGTTCGGCGTGCTAAACGTGATGTTCTGGGGCGCGGGAACGCTTTTGGCCGGCGTGGCTACCGCACTCGTTGGCTTGACCGAGTGGAACTTCCGGATCGCGCTGACCCTGAACGGCTTGGGCTGGAATTTTCTGTTCGTCGGCGCGACGACACTGCTCACCACGTGCTACCGCCCGTCCGAGCGGGCCAAAGCCCAGGCGCTGAATGATTTCCTTGTTTTCGGGACCACGGCGACCGCGAGCTTCCTGGCAGGGTTCCTGCAGGAGCGTCTCGGATGGTTGCCGCTCAACCAATCTGCTATCGTGCTGATCTTGGTGGCTGTGATGGCCGTGCTCTGGCTATGGCTGCAACAACGACGGCCGCCAGCGCTCCCGTTGAGCCACGCCTGAGCGGAGTCGAACCGGGCAGCAACGGGCACTGCTCGTGCAGTTGGCGGGGCTCAGCGCTCGCGCATCATGCCCCTTCGGAACGCTAGGCCGGGGAGCGTCTGCTCCGCCTTTGCCTTCTGCGCCGGGTCGAGCACCGCCAATACAGCCTGTCCAGGCTGCCTTCGTCATGATGACTTCCGCCATCGGCTGCCTTGTCAGGAGAAAGTTTCAGCAATAGCCATGGCGCCACCACCATGGCGACAAAGAACGAGAACAGCATCGCGGCCGATGCATTGGCCGGTATGGGTGCTATGTACGGCCCCATCAGCCCCGAGACGAACAGCATCGGCAGCAGCGCCGCCACCACGGTCAGGGTCGCGACGACAGTAGGATTGCCCACCTCGGCCACGGCCTGGATCGCTGCGTGCATCCGATTGCGGCCATCGCGCATCGCCCAGTGGCGGGCAATGTTCTCGACCACCACGATCGCGTCATCGACCAGAATGCCGATAGCGAAGATCCACGCGAACAGGCTGACGCGATTGATCGTGTAGCCCATCAGCCGCGCCGCAACAGCGTCAGCAGGATGGCGGTCGGGATCACCACCAGGGTCACCACCGCCTCGCGCCAGCCGATCACCAGAGCGATTAGCACGGCGATAGAGACCGTGGCACTGCCGGCGCACGCTGCCAGCCATCCTGCATCGGCGTGAGGGTCCAGACTCGGCTCTCGACGGTGCTCGGTCCGATCACCGTCTGGGCTACATCGCGCAGATAGACCGGCCGCCCGTCGCGCGCAGTCAGCAGCAGCAGCCCAATGTCCGGCACGCCGCACAGCGTCTGGCCCGCTGCCAGCGTGCGCATCGTGCCGTCGTCGCGCACGCGACCGGCGACAAAGGCGCGGTTGGGGTCGCGCACCTTCGACGAGCTGCTGCAGAGTGACGCCAAACAGTGACAGCTTCTCGGGGTCAGGCTCGACGCGGATTTCCTCGGCGCCGGTGCCGACGATGGTGCTCGTGCCGATGTCATCCACCTTGGTCAGCTCGGAACGCAGCTTCACCGCGACATTATATAGGTCCTTGTCGGTCCAGCGCTCGGCGGCCGACGGTTGCGGCGACAGCGTCAACACCACCACAGCCACGTCGTTGATGCCACGACCGACGATCAGGGGCTCGGGAATGCCGATGGGTATCTTGTCAATATTGGCGCGGATCTTGTCATTCACCCGCAGCACCGCATCGTCCTCGTTGGTGCCGACGTTGAACCGCACGGTCGCCACGCTGCGGTCGTCCCGCGCCTGACTATAGACATGCTCCACGCCGCTGATCGCCTTGACGATCGTCTCGAGCGGCTTGGTCACGAGTTCCACCGCGTCGGGTGCCTTCAGGCCATCCGCATGCACGACGATATCGACCATCGGCACGCTGATCTGCGGCTCTTCCTCGCGCGGGATCGTCAGCAGAGCGATAAGCCCCGCTGCCAGCGCGGCGAGCAGGAACAGCGGCGTGAGCGGCGAGCGGATCGTGGCCCGCGTCAGCCGCCCGGCAAAGCCGGCCGGCTTTCAGCAGTCATGGCTGCACCAGCACATCGCCCGCATGGACGCCGGATAGGATTCGACCCCGGCCGGCAGGTCAGCGGTCGGTCGCTCCTGTCCACGCTGCACCGGCGCTTCGACCACGCTGCCATCCGTCCGGCGAACCCGCACGTAGTCCAGGCCGAATCGCGCCTCCACCAAACTGCCGGGCACGAGATAGCCCTGCCGCGTGCCGGCGCTGATCCACACTCGCACGCGGTCACCGACAAAGTAGTCGCCGAGCTCGGTAACTTTGGCATCGGCCACCACGCGGCCTTCCTCGATGCGCGGGTAGATCAAGGTGATTGTGCCGGCAGCGCTTGGCCCGGTTCCCAGCTGCTTCGGATCGAGACGGATGGGATCGCCAAGCTGAAGCGACACGGCGTGACGTTCCGGGGAGCCGCAGCCGCAGCATGAACGGCTGCTCGCCGACGGTGGCGATGGTGTCACCATTCAGCACGGCGGTGCCCTTGGTCAGCGGCACCGTCAGCACACCCCCGGCCACTGGCGCGAGCACCTGACCTTCCTGCAAATTCTACAGGGCCACGGCCCGCTCGGCGGTGCGGGCGCACAGAGCGGCGGTTGCCACGTCCACCGCCGTTCGCGCTTGGCCCATCGTGGTGCGAGGATCGACGCCCTGCCGGAACAGTGTTTCGGCTCGCGTCAGATCGGTCTGTGACTGGGCGAGTTGCGACTGCAGCCCGGTAATCTGTGCATCCACTCAGTTGATCTGCAGCAGCAGCTTCTCGTCGCCGATCACCGCAATGACCTGCCCTGGGGTGACAACGTCGCCCTGGTGCACCGACAGGCTGGCGACGGTGCCACCGATGCGCGTGCGCGCCGGGACGACGTTCGGGCTCTCCACCGTGGCGAATACCGCCTTCTGGTCGGTCACTTCGCTAAGCCTGACCGGGAAGGTGGTGTCCGCCCGAGCCATCGCGCCAGTGCCAACGCAAACCCTATCGCGAGGCCAAGGATCGGCCAAACTGCGAGCCGCAGCTCTGGCATCACGCAGCGAGCCAGCGCGCGAGGTCTTCTGCACGTGGCAGGCCTCCAGCGTGCACCAGCTTGCCATCGATGACGACGCCTGGCGTGGACATCGCGCCATAGCCGGCAATCGCGGCGTAATCGGTCACCTTCTCGATCGTTACGAGCCGGACGGCTTCAGCCTCGATCATCGCGGCGGTCGCGGTGCAGCGTTTGCACCCGGAACCGAGCACCTTGACGTCTTTCACGGTGAACCTCCTCAGGCAAACAGCGCGTTGAACAGGAATCCCACAGCGAGAATTCCCGTGGCCACCACGCCGATGAACACGGCGATCAGCCGCAAACTGAGCACCTTGCGAAGAATGATGGTTTCCGGGAACGACAGCGCGGTGACCGACATCATGAACGCGAGCACCGTTCCCAATGCCGCGCCCTTGCCCAGCAGCGCCTCCACCACAGGGATAATGCCGGCGGCGTTGGAGTACATCGGCACGCCGATCAGTACGACTGCCGGGACCGACCACCATTCACCCCGACCCATGATCGTTGCCAGGAGTTCGGCCGGCACATAGCCGTGGATCAGTGCGCCGGCAGCTATCCCGATGATCACCCAATGCCAGGCGCGACCAACGATATCGCGGACCGCATCCAGTCCTGCGCGAACGCGCTCGGGTGCCGTCATGGAATGGTCTGCTGCACCGTCGGGTATCGCCATGCGCAGGTCGCGCACCCAAGGTTCCAGCCAATGCTCCAAATGGAGGCGGCCAATGATCCACCCGGAGGCGATCGCGATGCCCAGGCCGAAGCCGAGATAGGCCAGTGCAACGCGCCAGCCCACGAGGCCGAACAACAGCCCGAGTGCCACCTCGTTCACCATCGGCGCCGAGATCAGGAAGGAGAACGTGACGCCCAGCGGCACGCCTGCGGAGACGAAGCCGATGAACAGCGGTACGGCTGAGCAGGAGCAGAACGGCGTGACAATGCCGAGTGAGGCGGCAAGGACGTTTCCCGCTCCCTCGCGGCGACCGGCGAGCAGGCGGTGCGTCCGCTCCGGCGAGAAGAAACTGCGCACGACGCCCATCGCAAACACGACCAGCGTAAGAAGCAACAGAACCTTGGGTGTGTCGTAGGCGAAGAACGCTATGGCTTCGTGCATCCGCGTCCCTCGAGGGACCGCCAATCCGCTAACCACAAAGTGCGAGAACCAGTCGAGCTGGCTGTAGAGAGCCGCCCACAGGACCAGGCCAGCGAGCACGAAGGCAATCGGCCTGAACGGCGCGGCGCGGTCAGTCTCGACCAGACTCGCCATGGTGTCCGCCTTGTTCCTCACTCGCTGGGCGTGGGCGCTATTTGCGGTCCACCACCTCGCCGGTATTCGGGTCGAGGGTGATTGTCGGATAGCGGGCGTGCTTCCACGCCATGATGCCGCCCGTGAGGTGCGAAGTGACCGGCGCGCCGGCCTCATTGCATTTCGCCAGGGCTATCGCGGAGCGTTTGCCGGAACCGCAATGAAGCACGACCGAACGATCGCCGACCGGCAACGCGCCCGGGTCGAAACTGGAAAGCGGAAACAGCAGCGCACCGTGGATGCGTTCGGTGACGTATTCGTGTGGCTCGCGCACATCGATCAGCACGATGCTGCGTTGGCGCAATGCATCGTGCACCTGGGTCGGTGTCATCTCATGAAGACGTGGTTTGAGCGGTCATCGAATGCTCCTGTGTGCTGAGTTGCACTTGCTCGACTTGGCGCCCGAGCTCTGACTGAGTAAGTCAATGCCGACCAGCGGTCGCGTGCATTGATCTGGGTCAATGCGCAGGCCGTCGCATTGTGCGACGTTTGCGGAAACTTGACGTTCATCATGGTTCTTTGCTCGACCTACGGGACGACGACTTGGTCACCCGCCACCGTACCGGCGGCCCACACATGGACGCGGGCTTACAGAAAATCTCGAACAGCGTTTCCAGAACCCGTCGCGCGGGTGGGCTGGCAATCGAATACCAGATCGTCTGCACCAAATCGTCCCGACGCAGCAGTGACAGATGCTGCGACATGGTGGAGCCGCTCAGATGCAGAAAGCTGCCTGGACACGGAACTCCGCAATCGGCGCGTCCGGAATAAGGTGAAGATGACCTTTGTCACTCAGGAGCCCTACATTCGGGCACCTCGGGCTTGATGGCGTCGGCGATACCAAGTGGCTGATGGAAAGCGAATTTCGGAATCGACACATTGGCTGGATCACCAATGCGAGGGTGAAGCAGGTGACTGTCGGCGCGATACCAGTGGAGGAGGTCGACGAAGCCGGCGCGGTGCGCAAGACACACGAATTGCCGTTCGGCTTCTCCATGATGCTGCCGGCATTTCGCGGGGTTCCAGCCATCCTCGGGCTGGAGAAGCTAGTGAACCCGTGTGGCTTTGTGCTGATCGATCAACACCAACGCAATCCTGCCTATCCCGAAGTGTTCGGTATCAGCCTATGCGTCGCCATTCCGCCCGTCGGCACGACGCCGGTCCCGGTCGGGACGCCGAAGACTGGCTTCATGATTGAGTCGATGGCGACAGCCACCGCTATGAATATCGGCAAGCTGCTGCGCGGTGCGCCGCCGACTGCGCGCCACCTGGAACGTGGTCTGCCTGGCGGAATTCGGCGACAGCGGCGTGGCCTTCGTGGCGCAGCCACAGATCCCGCCACGCAATGTTAACTGGTTGTCCAAGGGTGCCTGAGCATCTCGCCAAGGTGGCATTCGAGAGATACTTCCTGCGGAAGATGCGAACTGGTCGGAGCGAGCGGTTCTACGAAAGCTTCGTGCTCCGCCGGCTCAATATGGAAAAGCTGAAGGCAGCGGAGTAGGCAGCCACCATGACCTGGGCATCGCACATCGTCTGTCCACATTGCACGGCGTTGAACCGCGTGCCCGCAGAACCCCCCGTCGCTTTGGCACGCTGCGGCTCCTGTCACCGCGCGCTGTTTGACTAGACGACATGATCATGAACAAGGATGGATCGGCGTAACGACGGAGATGTCCGGCGCAGTCCGCGACAGGGGCTGGGTTCGATCGAGCGCCTGAACCTGGCTCTTCTCGTCGACGCAGAGCACCACTGCGCGCTCGGGAGGCGATAGATACAAGCCGACGATATCGCGCACCTTCTCCACAACAGCGGATCGGCCGAGAGCTTGAACGTCTCCGAACGATGCGGCTGCAGGCCAAACGCTTGCCAAATCCGATGGATCGTCGATGGCGCATGACCCACGGCTTGCGCCATCGTCCGCAGGCTCAGTGCGTCGCACCCTTCGGAGGGGTCTGCAGCGTCTTGCGGATCGTGGTGGCGATCTCATCGTCACCGATCTGACGTGGCGCGCCGGGACGCGGCTCGTCGTATAACCCGTCCATGCCATCGCGGGCGAAGCGGTTGCGCCACAGGCCAGCAGTGTGGGCGCAGACATCATGCTTGGCCGCGATCTCTTGGTTGGTCAGCCCACGTGCCGCAGACAGCACAATACGCGCCCGCACCGCCAGTGATTG
>JBKPSV010000116.1:0-5514 GCA_046735215.1 Pseudomonadota bacterium
CTTGTCGCCGGGCGAGACATAGGTGACTTCGCTGCCGACCGCCTCTACCACTGCGGACGCTTCGTGGCCCAGCACGCAGGGCGTAGGCATCGGGTACAGGCCTTCGATGAAGTGCAGGTCGCTGTGGCACAGGCCAGTGAACGCGGTCCGCAGCAGGACCTCATGCGGCGCCGGCCTAGCGATCTCAAGGTTCTCGATCGCCAACGGCTGACGTGCTTCATGCAAAACAGCGGCTCGCATGTTGGCTTCCCCTTCGTGCGCTGGTTGTCCTGGTGCTGGGCAGAGCAGATCATCGATCCATGCCTGCTGCAACCCGGTAGCAGCAACTGCCTGCTTTGGCTGCAGTGGCAATCACTCGACAGGATGGGCTAAGACCACCTATCAGGATAGCGTGAGTCAGTTTATTTAGCGCAGCGCTTCAGCGAACGCGGGTACTAGAGGAGGCTACTCCACGGTGACCGATTTTGCGAGATTGCGCGGCTGATCCACGTCGGTCCCCTTCAGCACTGCCACGTTATACGCCAGCAGCTGCACCGGGATGGCGTACAGGATAGGTGCGACGAACGGATCGACCTCGGGCAGGACGATCGTCTCGGTCGCAATACGACGCAACTTTGCGGCACCGGCCTGATCACTGAACACCACGATCTGGCCGCCGCGTGCCGCCGCTTCCTGCAGATTCGATGCCGTCTTCTCGAACAGCGGTCCAGACGGCGCTATCGAAATCACCGGCACATTCTTGTCGATCAGCGCAATCGGCCCATGCTTCATCTCACCGGCGGCGTAGCCTTCAGCATGGATGTAGCTGATCTCCTTCAACTTCAGCGCGCCTTCCAGTGCAATAGGGAAGCAGTTGCCGCGCCCGAGATACAGCACATCGCGTGCCTGCGCGACGCGCTGCGCCAGCACTTTGATCTCCTCATGCTTGTCCAGCACGTCGGCCGCGCGGCTTGGCACTTCCAGCAGCGCCGCGGTCATCGCCGCCTCCTCGGCGGCCGAGAGGGTGCCGCGTGCACGTCCTGCAGCGACAGCCAGGCAGGCGAGCACGGCAAGCTGCACGGTAAACGCCTTGGTGCTGGCGACGCTGACCTCGGGCCCTGCGACCGTCTCCAGTACCGCATCCGAGGCGCGCGCCATGCTGCTCTCGGGCACATTGACGATCGATAACACATGCTGCCCATGCTCGCGCATATATTTCAGCGCCGCCATGGTATCCGCGGTTTCGCCGGACTGGCTTACCAGAATGCCCAAGCCACCTTTGGTCAGTGGTGGTTCGCGATAACGGAACTCACTGGCGACGTCGGCATCGACCTGCACGCGGGCGATCGCCTCGAACCAGCAGCGGCCGACCATGCCGGCGTAGAAGGCGCTGCCGCAGGCACTGATGGTGATGCGCGGCAATGTTGCAAAGTCGAATGGCAAGGCAGGCAGCGCGACCGCACGGGTCGATGGGTTGACCATCCGGTGAAGCGTGTCGCCGATCACCGCCGGGTGCTCGTGCAGCTCCTTCTCCATGAAGTGGCGGAAGTTGCCCTTGCCGATGGCCGAACCGGTGAGCCGCGTCAGCTTGATGTCGCGCTGCACTTCTGTGCCGGCAAAATTGAAGAACCGCGCCCCTGTTCTATCGACGACCGTCCAGTCGCCATCGTTCAGGTAAGCGATGCGCTGTGTCAGCGGTGCCAGCGCCAGTCCATCCGACCCGACGAACATCTCATTGTCGCCGAACCCCACTGCCAGTGGAGCGCCATGCTGGGCACCAACGATAAGTTCCGGGTGCCCGGCAAAGATCATCGCCAGCGCGTAGGCACCTTCCAGTCGCCAGAATGCGGCGCCGGCAGCGTCCAGCGGCGTCATGCCCAGCTTCAGATTCAGATCTACCAGCTGCGCAACCGTCTCGGTGTCGGTTTCGGTGCTGAATTCCTGCCCGGCCGCTTCCAGTTCGGCACGCAGTTCTGCGTGGTTCTCAATTATGCCGTTATGCACGACCGAGATACGCGCTGTGCCGTGCGGATGCGCGTTGCTCTCGGTCGGTGCACCATGCGTCGCCCAGCGCGTGTGGCCAATGCCTGTGGTGCCGGGAAGCGGCGAGCGGTCCAGCACCGCGCCAAGGTTCCCCAGCTTGCCTTCGGCACGGCGTCGCTCGATATGACCGTTCACCAGTGTAGCGATGCCTGCGCTGTCGTAGCCGCGATATTCCAGGCGTCGGAGCGAATCCAGGATCAGCGGCGCCGCTTCGCGTGTGCCGATGACGCCGACAATACCGCACATCTAACGTGGTTTCCTTTGCAACTTCTCCCGCATCTCCGCGGCGCGGCCAGGCTTGGTCACCTGCTTGCCGCGCGCCACCGCAAAAGCGTCCGCCGGCATATCGTCGGTGATCACGCTGCCGGCTCCGGTGATCGCACCGTCGCCGACTGCCACCGGCGCCACCAGTGCGGTGTCAGACCCGATAAACACGCGTGATCCGATCTTTGTCCGGTGTTTGTTGTAGCCGTCGTAGTTGCAGGTGATCGTCCCGGCGCCGATGTTGCTTGCTTCTCCGACATCGGTATCGCCAAGATAAGTCAAATGGTTGGCTTTGGAACGGGCGCCGAGTTTCGTCGCTTTCACTTCGACGAAGTTGCCGATGTGCACGTGTTCACCGAGTTCCGCTCCGGGGCGCAGCCGCGCATGCGGACCCACACTGCAGTGCGGGCCGATGGTGCAGCCGACAAGATGCGTGAAGGCGTGGATCTCCGCACCTTGCCCCACTTTGACGCCAGGGCCGAAAACAACGTTCGGTTCGATGATCACGTCGGGTGAAAGTTCGGTATCGGCGGACAGAAACACGGAGCCCGGGTCGATCATGGTGACGCCGGCGTCCATCGCCGCATTGCGCAGCCAGGACTGCACCACCGCCTCGGCTGCGGCCAGCTCACTCCGAGAGTTGACGCCGGCAAGCTCCTCCGCCGGAGCCTCGACGGCAGCCACCCGCCCGCCGTCGGCGCGTGCCAGAGCAACGACGTCCGTCAGGTAATATTCGCCCTTGGCATTGTCGGCGCGCACGTCACCCAGCCAGCGCAACATGTCGACCGCGCTGCCGCACAGGACGCCGGCGTTGCACAATGTTTCCTGTCGGTCGGCTTCCGCGGCATCGATCCACTCGACAATGCGCTCTACGTAGCCATTGTTCGTAATTACCCGCCCGTAACGGCCTGGATCAGCCGGCCGGAACGCCAGCAGGGCCAGGGCAGCATCGGCGGCGCTTTGGCGCTCCAGGAGTTGTGACAGGGTAGCTGGCCGGATGAGCGGATTGTCGGCGTAAAGCACCGCGACCTCGCCATCGCCGA
The DNA here is from genome assembly GCA_046735215.1 of Pseudomonadota bacterium. GTDB lineage: Bacteria > Pseudomonadota > Alphaproteobacteria > Acetobacterales > Acetobacteraceae > JAMXLO01. The sequence continues at coordinate 3,330 of JBKPSV010000116.1, forward strand.
AATGAGGGGCTGCGACCAGTGCGGCGTGAGCGGTGCCCCGCCGGTCCTGCTGCACAATGCAGGGATGCGGCGCCGCCTCACGCTGCACGGCCTCCATTCCGGGCCCTACGACAACGACGATCCGATCGAACACCTGCTCACAGCTCGCCAGCAGGTGGCGCAGCATGGAGCGGCCGGCGATTTTGTGCAGGGTCTTCGGCAGCACCGACTTCATGCGGGTGCCGAGACCGGCGGCGAGGATCACGGCGGTGCGCGCCATCGCTATTCCCTGTTCTGCTGGATTGTTTCTGACGGTGTAGGCTACGCGGTGTCAAAGCCTCTCGCTATCCTGGCGATTCAAGTCTCGTTTCGGAGTGCAACATGTGATTCCCACGCTCCTGCTCGACCTGGATGGAACGCTGGTACATACCGTGCCGGACCTTACAGCCGTGTTAAACCGGCTGATGCGGTCTCGGGCCTTGCCCGGATTTTCTCAGCCGGAGACGGCGGACATGGTCGGCGATGGTGTCGCCAAACTGGTTGAGCGGGCATTCGCTGCCCGCGGCCGGCTGCCTGATCCCGAGGCGGTCGCCGCTTTCTCCGCCGACTATGGTGCGCATGCGGCGGTGGAGAGCCGCCCCTATCCCGGGGTGGTTAGGGGGCTGCGCGCGTTGACCGACGATGGGTGGCGGCTTGGCGTGTGCACCAACAAGCCTGAGGCCGCCGCCCGGGCGTTGTTGGCGGCTCTTGGGCTGGATAGCTGCTTTGGCGCAATCGGCGGCGGCGACAGCTTTCCGGAACGCAAGCCGGATCCGCGTCACCTGATCGCGACGCTCGAGGCAGCTGGCGGGAGCCGTGAGCGGGCCGTCATGGGGGGTGACCACGCCAACGACGTGTCGGCCGCCAGCGGGGCAGGGCTGCCGTGCATCTTCGCCGCCTGGGGCTATGGGCCGCCGCAGATGGCTGAAGGGGCTGCGGCGGTGGCGCAGGATTTCGCCGAAATGGTCGAAATCGCCCGGCGGCTACTGGGGTAGCCGCCCCCTCACTCAGTGCGCCACTCCGCCAACGCCCACGGCCCCCCGCATCAGCACTGCAGCGATCACTGCCAACAGAAGCGTGGCACCCATCAAGAAGAACGTATCGCCATAGGCTAGGAAATACGCCTGCTCCCGCACCGTGCGGCCGACCGCAACCACCGCATCGTGCCAGGCGGTCGCCGGATCGGCGATGCCAGTGGACATGAAGTAGCGCTGCATCATCGCGAGCCGCTGACGTGTTGCCTCGTTGAGCAGTGATACCGTTGGCGTGATCACCGAGGAGTGGAACTGCTCCCGCCGGGTCAGCAAGGTCTGTAGCGCGGCGATACCGACCGAGCCGCCGAGGTTGCGCATCATGTTGAACATCGCCGAAGCCGAGCCGGCCTGTTCGCGTTCAATCCCGCCGGTGGCCAGCACCGACAGCGGGGTCATGACTAGCGCCTGACCAATGGCACGCACAAGGTTAGGAAACAGCAACTGCGGGCCGCTGTAGTTTTGGTTCAAATCAATGTTGAGAAAGCAGCTGGCGGCGAACAGGCTGAGGCCAACGGCGACCAGCAGTCGCGCATCGAAGCGGCGCATCAGCCGCGGCACGAAAGGGATCAGCACAAGCTGCGGCAGACCGGTCCAGGCCAAGACCTCGCCCACCTGCTGCGCGTTGTAGCCCTGCATCCGCGACAGATAGCTGGGCAACAGAAACACCGACCCATACAGCGCCATCCCGAGGATCACATTGGCAATACTGCCAAGACCGAAATTGCGCCGCAGCAGCAGGCGCAGGTTCAGCAACGGCTTTTCGGCCGTCAGCTCGATCCAGATGAACAAGGTGAGTGCAACAGCGGCGACCAGCGACAGGCGCACGATGAAAGGCGAGCCGAACCAGTCATCCTTGTTGCCTTCCTCGAGCGCCGTCTGCAGCGAGGCAAGCCCGATCGCGAGCGTCGCGATGCCCGGCCAGTCGCCTTCACGCAGCAGTCCGAGGCGCATCGGTGCGTGCGGCAGCGAGGGCAGCAGTGCTGCCAGCATGACCGCGCCGGGCACCAGATTGACATAGAAGATGTACTGCCAGCCGTAGGTTTCCGTCAGATAGCCGCCGATCGTCGGACCGATCGCCGGAGCGAAGGTGGCCGACAACGCGAACATCGCCATGCCCACCGGCTGCTGCGCAC
>JBKPSV010000117.1:0-7559 GCA_046735215.1 Pseudomonadota bacterium
GGTCGGGATATAGGCGGAGACGTCGCCGGCCTGCGTCTCGATCACCGGCAGTGCGGTCAACGACCCGGCACCATATTCGTCGTTCATCTTCGCCGCCCGCTCCAGCAGGCGCGAATGCAGATAGAACACGTCGCCGGGGAACGCCTCGCGGCCTGGCGGACGGCGCAGCAGCAGCGACATCTGGCGATACGATACGGCCTGCTTCGACAGATCGTCGTAGAAGATCACTGCATGGCGGCCATTGTCGCGGAAATGCTCGCCCATGGTGCAGCCGGTATACGGCGCCAGGTACTGCATCGGTGCCGGGTCCGATGCCGTGGCGGCGACGACGATCGAATAGTCGAGCGCGCCGTATTCCTCGAGCGTCTGCACCAGCTGCGCGACAGTGGAGCGCTTCTGCCCGACGGCGACGTAAATGCAGTAGAGCTTGCGCTTCTCGTCGCCGCTGGCGTTGATGTTCTTCTGGTTGATGATCGTGTCGATGATGACGGCAGTCTTGCCGGTCTGCCGATCGCCGATGATCAGCTCGCGCTGGCCGCGGCCGATCGGTATCAGCGCGTCGATCGCCTTCAGGCCGGTCTGCATCGGCTCGTGCACCGATTTGCGCGGGATGATGCCGGGCGCCTTAACCTCGACGCGGCGGCGCTCGGAGGAGACAATCGGGCCCTTGCCGTCGATCGGGTTGCCGAGCGCATCCACCACCCGGCCGAGCAGCGCATCGCCGACGGGGACGTCCACGATGGCGCCGGTGCGCGAGACGGTGTCGCCTTCGCGGATCTGCCTGTCGTCGCCGAAGATCACCACACCGACGTTGTCGGTTTCCAGGTTCAGCGCCATGCCACGCAGGCCGGCGCCGGGGAACTCGACCATTTCGCCGGCCATGACGTTCTGCAGACCAAACACGCGGGCGATGCCGTCACCGACCGACAGCACCTGGCCGGTTTCGGCGACGTTGGCCTCGGTGTCGAATGTGGCGATCTGCTTCTTCAGGATCTCCGAGATCTCGGCGGGGCGGATCTCCATATCAGGCGGCTCCCTTCATGGCGTACTGCAGTCGTTGCAGCCGGGATTTGAGTGACGTGTCGTATAGCCTTGCCCCAATGCGCACGACCAGACCGCCGAGCAGATCAGGTTCCACTGATTCATGGATGTTGACGTTGCCGTAGCCGGCCTCGATCAGCCGGGCGCGCAACTGCTGGCGCTGCACGTCGGACAGCGGATGCGCGGACGCGACATGTGCCGTGACGATGCCGCGCCGCTCGGCGACCAGATGGGCGAAGGCCGCGACGATGTCGCGCAGGTTGCGCAAGCGGCGATTGGCGGCGACGACGCCGACGAAGTCACGCACGGGCTTGGAGAAGCCCTCCTGCTCCAGCACAGCGAGCGCCGCTCTCGTGGCCTGATTCACGTCGATCAGCGGCGAACCCAACAGGCGCTGAAAGTCGGGGCTGGCGTCGATCAGGCGGCCGAGCGCCTCGGTTTCCGATACGACAGTGTCGAGCGCGTGTTGCTCGTCTGCGTGTGCGTAGAGCGCCGCGGCGTAGCGGTCGGTCAATCCGCCGCCGGATGCAATCGTCGTTGCGCCTGACACCAGTTACCGTTCCCTGTTCCGGGGCCGCGCTGCGGCGCGAGCGTGGTGGAGGAGCCGGCGCCCCGCTTTCGCAGGGGCAAGCGACCGGCGCGCGGCCTCTAGCATGGGGTCTGGTACCAGGCAACAGAGCGGCAGAAAGCAAGGCATTCGCATTCGATTTGAACTAGTCGGCCGACTAGTCTAACAGACACCAATGAATGAGATCATCCAGCCTGCTCTAAGCTCGGTCGGTGCCTATGACGCCAAAACACGCCTGTCAGAGCTGCTCGACCGCGTGGAGAAAGGAGAACAGATCATCATCACCAGGCATGGTCGCCCGGTCGCACGTCTCATCCCCGAGCGCTCCAACGACATTGTCCAGGCGATCGATGCGCTGGACCGGATCACAGCCAGACGTGAACGGTTGGCTCAGCAGGGGGTTCAAGTCACCAGGGAGGAGATTCGGGCCTGGCGCGAGGAAGGGCGTCGCTGAGTAAGATTACGCGCAATGCCAACATGCGTCTTGGACGCATCTGTAGCGATCGCAGCACTGATCCAGGAGGATCAATCCGATAGGGCGCGCGCCATCCTACGCGAGGTCATCAGGGATAGCGCTGCAGTGCCGCCAATTTGGCTATTCGAAGTCGGCAGTGTCATGCTGCTCGCCGAGCGCCGACGCAAGCTTACTGCAACGGCGCGGCGTGAGCACCTGGAAGACCTTTCGCGGCTACCGATTGTGGTCGATCACGAGGCCACGGGGCGTGCGTGGAGCGATACGATGGTTTTGGCCGCCCGCCACCACCTTACTTTGTACGATGGGGCGTACCTTGAACTGAGTCTGCGACGGCAGTTGCCGATCGCGACATTCGATACCGCCCTGCAGAAGGCCGCGAGATCAGCGAACGTTGCTCTGCTATAGGTGGAGCAACGGCAGCACTTGCCGCAATGCGGGCGGCTGTGCCACGACCACCGGATAGATCGCAGAGGATCGAGCATGGCCGACAGCGCCCCCGTCAAAGGCACGCTGATGCAAGGCAAGCGCGGGCTTATCATGGGGGTGACGAACGACCGCTCGCTTGGCTGGGGGATCGCCGCAGCATGCGCCGCGCAGGGGGCCGAACTGGCCTTCACCTACCAGGTCGACGCACTAGGGCGCCGCGTGCGGCCACTTGCTGAATCCCTGGGTTCTCAACGGCTGTTCCTTTGCGATGTGGGAGATGAGGCCAGCATCGATGCAGCGTTCGGGGCACTGCGCGAACAATGGGACGGGCTGGATTTCCTGGTGCATGCCATCGCCTTTGCGGACAAGCAGTACCTGCGTGGGCGCTACCTGGATACGCCGCGGGAGGCGTTCGTCCAGGCGCTGGATATCTCCTGCTATTCCTTCGTGGCGGTGGCCCAGCGGGCTGTGCCGATGATGAGTCCTGGCGGCAGTCTGCTGACGCTGACCTATGTCGGCGCCGAGAGATGGACGCCGCACTACAACGTGATGGGCGTGGCGAAGGCGGCGCTGGAGGCTTCGGTGCGCTATATGGCCGCCGATTTGGGAACGCAGGGCATTCGGGTCAACGCGGTCAGCGCCGGCCCGATCCGCACCCTCGCATCGGCGGGGATCGGCGATTTCCACTACATTTTGCGTTGGAACCAGCTCAATTCGCCGCTGCAGCGGAATGTCACCATCCAGGATGTCGGCGGGGCCGCGGTGTACCTGCTGTCGGATCTGTCCTCTGGCGTGACCGGCGAGGTGCACCACGTCGACTGCGGCTACCATATTGTCGGGATGAAGCACCCGGAGGCGCCCGACATTTCCATTGTTGAGGGGTGAGATCATGAACGCCGCCGCCCCCTCCCCCCGCCCCCCTCCCACAAGGGGAGGGGGAGTAGGTGCGCGGCGGTAGGCCGGCATGTCGCACAACACATTCGGCCAGTTGTTCCGGGTCACGACATGGGGCGAGAGCCACGGGCCGGCGATCGGTTGTGTGGTCGACGGCTGCCCACCGCGTATTTCGCTATCCGAAGCAGACATTCAGCCTTGGCTGGATCGACGGCGGCCGGGGCAGTCGCGATTTACGACCCAGCGTCAGGAGCCGGATCAGGTCCGCATTGTTTCCGGCGTGTTCGAGGGCCAAACCACCGGCACGCCGATCGCACTGCAGATCGACAACGTGGACCAGCGCTCGCGCGACTATTCGGCAATCGCGGCGCAATTCCGGCCTGGCCACGCCGACCTTACCTACGAACTGAAATATGGAATCCGCGATTATCGCGGCGGGGGTCGGTCCTCGGCGCGCGAGACGGCGATGCGGGTCGCCGCTGGCGCCGTGGCGCGCAAGGTGCTGGGCGACGCCGTCCGCCTCCGCGGCGCGCTGGTACAGATAGGTCCTCACCGGATCGACTGCTCGCGCTGGGACTGGGATGCGGTGGATTCCAATCCGTTCTTCTGTCCCGATCCGGCCACGGCGACGATCTGGGAATCCTACCTGACCGAAGTCCGCAAGGCCGGTTCCTCCGCGGGTGCCATCATCGAGATCACGGCGGATGGCGTGCCCCCCGGACTGGGTGCCCCGATCTACGGCAAGCTGGATGCCGAGATCGCGGCCGCGTTGATGTCGATCAATGCCGTCAAGGGTGTGGAGATCGGCGAAGGCTTTGGCGCCGCGGCCATGTCCGGCGAAGCCAATGCTGATGAGATGCGCATGCGCGACGGCGTGGTCGAGTTCGCTTCCAACCATGCCGGCGGCATTTTGGGCGGCATCTCCACGGGGCAACCGATCGTGGCAAGGTTCGCCGTGAAGCCCACCAGCTCAATCCTGACCCCGCGTCAGACAGTGGACCGCATAGGGCAGGACATCGAGATCACGACCCGAGGCCGCCACGATCCTTGCGTCGGGATCCGCGCGGTGCCAGTTGGCGAGGCCATGCTCGCCTGTGTGCTGGCCGACCATCTGCTGCGCCATCGGGCACAGAACCCGGACGCGCCAACCATGGCGAGATTGCCACGCAACTGAGGCGTGGAGTCGAGCCCCGGTGCCCGGACTTTCGGATGAAGCCGGTGTGCTGCAACTGGAGCCGCTCGCGCTGTCGCGCCTATAGCGGCAAGGGGTTGGCGCTCTCGCTGCGGCGTGAGTTCGGAGCGGAAGCGCACTTGGCGGTCACTGTCGACGAAGCTGGCATGTTTGTGATCGTCGCGCGCGCCGGTAGGTCGACCAAGGCGGCAAAGCGGCGCACCGAACCTGGTTCAGACAATACAGCATACGACCGCGCGGACTGTCCCACTTGGGTGAATTTCAGCTGGGAGGCAGAAGCAAGGCGCTTCCTTGCTCACACGGCGGCGCAGCGGGTGGTCGCCGTCACCCAACCCTGCGACCAAGCGCGAGCCTGCGCTTTCGCACCCGCCATCCTGCTGGCCGAATTGTTTCACTTGCGCCCGCAATACTATCGTCCGTTTGATCACCGGTGGCAGCAGTAATTCGTTAGTAAGCATCTTATCTTCAGATTGGCGCCCCAGGACCGCCACGATCCCGAGGTTAGTTCTGCATGTCCGATGTGACTGGAGACAAGGAAATGACGGAGACCGAGTACGCTCGGAAGTTGGACGAACTCGATCGTCTATTGAACGACCCGGACGTGCCAATGGAACCCGCCAAGGTCTGGTCTCTCCTGGCCGAGATCGCGAAGCGCGATATGACCGGCGGCCACGCGCCGCAATCCTGAGGGATCAGCAGCACACGGCAGCGATCAAGAATTCTCGGTTTCCCTCCTGACGAGTGATCGGGCTCTCGGTAATGCCGAGAACCCGCCAGCCGGGCTCCCCATTCAACCAGGCATGGACGCGGTCGCACACCGCTGCATGAACGGTGGGATCGCGCACAACCCCCTTGCGACCCACCCGCTGGGGGCCAGCCTCAAACTGTGGCTTGATCAGCGCCACCGCCCAGGCGCCCGGCGTGCATAATGCAAGCGCCGCGGGAAGCAGTGTCTGCAGTCCGATGAAGCTCGCATCGCACACCAGCGCGCCGATCGGATCGGCGACGGCAACAGGGGTCAGGTACCGGGCGTTGGTCCGCTCATGCACGACGACGCGCCGATCAGAGCGGAGTTTCCAGGCCAGCTGTCCATGGCCGACATCAACCGCATGAACCTTTGCCGCACCGTGTGCGAGCAGCACGTCGGTGAAGCCCCCGGTGGAGGCGCCTACATCAAGACAAATCCTGTCGGCTGGCGACAGGCCGAAATGGTTTAGGGCATGTTCGAGCTTAAGCCCGCCGCGAGATACCCAGGGATGATCCTGCCCGCGCGCCTCTAGCGGCGCATCTGCCACCAGCAAATCGCCTGCCTTCTCTATCCGGCGCTCGCCACTGAAGACTTTGCCCGCGAGGATCAGCGCCTGCGCTCGCGCGCGGGATTCCGCCAACCCGCGATTCACCAGCAACTGATCGGCACGCATGCGCATCGGAGGGACCTAGCTACTTGCATGATGAAAGCAACGGGCTTATCTGGCTGCTTGCATGATGCATGTGACTGCCAGGAGGAGCCATGCAACGCAAGAGCTTCGGATCCATGTCCTGCCCGATCGCCCGCAGCCTAGAACGCGTGGGCGAGTGGTGGAGCATACTGATCCTGCGCGATGCCTTCCGCGGGCTGACGCGCTTCGACCAGTTCCAGAAGAGCCTGGACATCGCGCCGAACATGCTGACGCGACGCCTGAATGCGCTGGTCGAATCCGGCCTGCTGGAGCGCCGCCGCTACAACGAGCATCCGCCACGCTACGAGTATGTTCTGACCGACCGTGGCCGCGATTTCCGACCGGTGCTGTGGGCGCTGCTCGCCTGGGGCAACCGCCACTTCGCACCTGAAGGACCCACCGTCATCGTGGTCGACACCGAGACCGGCGAGCCGGCCGATCCGGTATTGGTGGATCGTCGAAGCGGGAAAGTGATGGTTGAGCCCGGCTTCCGTTCGGTGGCGACACCGCTGGCCACACGGAGAGCGTCATGAGCGGCCAGGCGGTCGAGCGTGACATCATCGCGCAACCTCCCGTTCGGACGGCGAGCCTGTCGCGCCGCCAGCTCGGGCTGGCCGGTGCGGCGCTGCTCGTGGGGGTCGGGGCGGCTTGGTACGGCCAACATTGGTGGACGGTCGGGCGGTTCATCGAGACCACGGACGACGCCTATGTCGGTGGCGATGTGACGGTGATCGCGCCGAAGGTTGCCGGGTTCATCGCCAATGTCGCGGTCACCGACAACCAGGCAGTCCGCGCAGGCGATCTGCTGGTGAAGGTAGATGATCGCGATTACCGAGCATCCCTTGCGAAGGCGATCGCGGCGGTTGCGGTGCAACGCGCGACTCTCGCCAACCTGGACGCTAACAGAAGGCTGCAGGAGGCGGTGATCGGCGAGGCACAGGCTGAACTCAGCGCGACCACGGCTGAGATCAACCGCAGTAGGTATGACGTCGACCGGTATCGCGATCTGGCGCAGTCCCATGCGGCGTCGGTGCAGCGCTTTCAGCAAGCGGACGCTGACTATCGCAAGGCACTGGCCGCCGATACCAAGGCGCGCGCGGTACTGCAGGCCGCGCAGGAGCGGCTCAATGTCATCGACACGCAGAAGCAACAGGCCACTGCTGCACTCGGGGGCGCACTGGCAGATCAGGACACCGCCCAGCTCAACCTGAGCTATACTGAACTGCGCGCGCCAATCGACGGGATTGTCGGTAATCGCAGTGCACGGGCCGGGGCGTATGCGACGATTGGAGCACAGCTCATTTCGCTCGTGCCGGCGCACGGGCTCTGGGTGGACGCCAACTTCAAAGAGAGCCAGCTGGCCGGCATGCGTCCTGGCATGCCGGTGACGATCGCAGCCGACGTGCTGCCAGGCGAAGCGTTCCATGGCCACGTCGCAAGTCTTGCGCCGGCCACCGGTGCCGTATTCAGCGTGCTGCCGCCGGAGAATGCCACTGGCAATTTCACCAAGATCGTGCAGCGGGT
>JBKPSV010000118.1:0-29963 GCA_046735215.1 Pseudomonadota bacterium
CCAAGTTCTGCGGCGATGTCGTCAAGCGTAGTACCAGTGAAGCCGCGTTCATAGAACAGTTTGACTGCTTCCTCCAGAATACGCTCGCGCTTATAGGCCAGTATCTCCTCACGCATAGCCCGGTTATCCATTGTGCCGTCCACTATGTTAGCCTTGTTGTGGCGTAAGGGGAAGGAAACCAGCCGAGGAGGTAGATATGGCGGGATTGTTGGATGGCAAGTCGGCTCTGATCACTGGCGGCGGTGGCGGCATCGGACGTGCGACGGCACTGGCTTTCGCGCGCGAGGGGGCGCGTGTCGCCGTGGCTGACGCATCCGAGGCGACCGCGCAGGAGACTGTGGCGCTGATCAACAAAGGCGGTGGCCAGGCGATGACGCTGACCGGCGATGTTACTAATGCGCAGGTGGTCGAGGGCCTGGTGAAGTCGGTGGTCGCGGCGTACGGGCGCCTGGACTGCGCGTTCAACAACGCAGGCATTGCCGGCTGGCAGGTTGACGCGTCGGGGAAGAAGACTGCGGAGTGGTCGGAGGCGTCGTTCGACCGGATGATCGCGGTCAACCTCAAGGGCGTGTGGTTGTGCATGAAGTACGAGCTGCAGCAGATGGTTGCCCAGGGCGCCGGCGCGATCGTCAATACGGCCTCCATTGCCGGCCTGATCGGCCTGCCGACCTCATCCGCCTACGTCGCCGCGAAGCATGGCGTGGTGGGGCTGACCAAGACCGCTGCCCTGGAATATGCCAGTGACAAGGTGCGCGTGAACGCGGTGTGCCCCGGATATATTGAAACGAGAATGACCGAGGACACGATGCGGCGCCGGGGTGAGCAGTTGATGGCGGTCGTGCCTTTTCACCGCATGGGCAAGCCAGAGGAGATCGCCGAAATGGTGGTGTGGCTGTGCTCGGATCGCGCTTCCTATGTCAGTGGCGCCGCCTACAATGTCGATGGTGGCTACATGGCGACATAGTCACGCAGTTCAGGCGTTGGTGATTCCGCCGTCAATCGTGATCGTCTGACCGTTCACGTAGGACGAATCTTTCGAGCACAGGAAGCGGATCACCGACGCGACTTCTGCCGGGTGACCGTAGCGCTTCAATGGAATTTCGTTCTTATACGCCTCGCCGCGTTCGGCGATGGTCTCCACAGCCATGCGCGTGTCGATCAGGCCGGGTGCCACGGCGTTGACCAGAACGTCTGGCGCCAGACGTCGTGCGAGAGAGCGGGTCAAGCCGACCAGTCCGGCTTTCGCGGCGGCGTAGGGCGGATAGCCGGCGCTGCCGCGGCGATAGGCGACCGAACTGGTCAGCACGATGCGTGCCGGGCCGTCGTGGTTGTCATACCGGGTCGCGAAGGCGACAGCGAGATCATACGCATTGGTCAGGTTGCCGGCGATTGCGCGGTCCCAGACGCTGTGGTCTGCCGGTTCAAGCGGATCACGCTCGAAAAGACCGGCGAGATGGATGAGTGCCGCAACTTTTGCGCCGGCGCTGTCCAAGGCTTCGGCACAGGCCTGCGGTGTGTCGAGTGCCGATTGTAGTGTGCCGATGCGGGCGGTGCCGAGGGTAGTGCGAGCCTGAGCCAGTCGGTCCGCATCCTTGTCCACCAGAATGACGTGGGCGCCGTGCTCGAGCAGAGTGCGCGCCGTCTCTACCCCAATGCCGCCGGCGCCTCCAGTGACCACCATGCGCTTGCCTGCGAACTCCGCCATCAAACCACCAGACGGGCATAGTCGAGTATCGCCAGACCCTCTATGCGGCGCATGCAGCCGCGCTCGTCAGGCACGTGATCGCCGATCGCGTTGTGCATTATCGCAACCCTGGACATAGTGTTGGTCCTGCTGCCCGCTTACAGCCTGACTCGCTTTTCCTGTCGCGAGCAAGACGCCAGCAAGAGAACTGATGTGTGTGTGACACAATGCTTGACAAACCTATGAGTGCTGCCAGCCTCTCCTGACCAAGGGAGGGCGTCATGCCGCAAGAAGACGGATGGCAGGTCAGCGGCGACGCGCCATCATACTACAGGCGTTACGCCTATGCGATGCAAGAGCCATGGACCGAAGATTTGATTTTCCAGGCTAGATGCAGCAATGGCGATCGCGTTCTAGATGTCGCATGCGGACCTGGCTTAGTCGCCGGAAAAGTCAATCAGGTGAGCCAAACGACCTGCAAGATCACGGGCATCGATGTGAATGAGGTGATGCTCAACGCTGCACGGCGGACGCTACCGGGCATAGACTGGCATCTAGGCAGTGCGACCGAATTGCCGTTCGACGACGGGAGTTTCGATGTCGTGTTCTGCCAGCAAGGTCTACAATACTTCCCTGATCGCCCGAAGGGTATGCGGGAAATGCATCGGGTTCTGGCACCCTCCGGCAGACTTGCCCTCAACGTATGGGGACCGTTGGAACGGCAGCCGTTCGATGTCATCTATCGAGAGGGACTTCGTGCGTTTTTCGGCGTAGAGGCTCTATCCCCATCGACGCTCGGGTTCTCGCCTATGCCGAGCTTCGCAAGTTGGCGGAAGATGCCGGCTTCACCGACATAAAGATCCGCTTCGAGAATCGCACGGCACGCTATCCGGACGTCCGGGAGTTCCTCACCGGGTGGACACAGGCCTCGCCGAACGGAGCAAAGTTCCTCACACTCTCTGACGAGATGCGCGCTCGCTTCATCTCATATCTGACCGAGCGGCTCGAGAGTTTCATAGACGATGCTGGGTTGGTGATCCCGCGGGAAAACCACTTCCTGCTGGCTGACCGGTAATCGCGGTCTGACTGTCACGGCTTCGCCTCGAGGCGACGGGCGGGCAAGATATGCTCGCCCGCCCCGAACACGTGCACGCCCGTTTTCCAGAACAGGAACACCGGCAGAAAGCCGAAGGCGGTGTGTCAGCGGCCGACCAGCACCGTCATCCGGCGGAGAAGTCGATGAGCTGCCGGACCAAGGTCCCCTGTTTCATCCTGGCAAAGCCGTCGTTGATCTCGGACAGCTTGATGTGGCCGGAGATCATGTGGTCCAGCTTCAACTTGCCCTGCTGATAGAACTCAAGCAGGCGCGGCATGTCGACGCGGAAGCGGTTGCCGCCCATCGATGTACCCTGGATCTTCCGGTCGCGCAGGAAATCGGCACCGTGTAGCTCGATCTTCGTGCCTACGGGAATCATGCCGATGATCGTCGCCGTTCCACCCGGACACAGCATGGCGAACGACTGCTCGGCTGTCGTCTTCAGTCCGATCGCCTCGAATGCATAGGGCACGCCGCCGCCCGTCATCTCCTTCACCATCTCCACCGGATCGGCATTGGAGGCATTGATCGTATCAGTGGCACCCATCTGCTTTGCGACATCCAGCTTGGACGCCACGGTATCGATGGCGATGATGCGCGATGCACCCGCCATCGCCGCACCATTCACTGCCGACAGGCCAATGCCGCCGCAGCCGATCACTGCCACCGTCGATCCGGGTTCAACTTTGGCTGCATGGAATACGGCGCCGACCCCCGTCATCACACCACATCCGACCAGCGCACAACGATCGAGCGGAATGTCGTCACGCACCTTGACCACCGCATGCTCGTGCACGAGCATGTATTCGGCGAAGGCCGAAAGGTTGGCGAACTGGTTGAGAACCTCGCCCTTCCATGTCAGTCGACGCGCAGCGCCTGGCTGCAGCTTGACCTCGGTGTTCTCGCAGAGATTGGGATGCCCGGTCATGCACTGCGGGCACTCACCACAGAACACCGACAGGCAGGTGATCACATGATCTCCCGCTTTCACATACGTGACGTCCTCCCCAACCGCTTCGATCACGCCGGCGGCCTCGTGGCCCAACACGCAGGGCGCGGGATGAGGGTACAACCCGTCGATGAAATGCAGGTCGGAGTGGCAGAGCCCGGCATAGGCGGTCCGCACCAGAACCTCGCGGCGTTTCAGCGGCGCGTGGTCCACGTTCTCGATGGTGAGCGGCTGATGCGGCTCGTGAAAGATCGCTGCCCTCATGATTACCTCCCTGGCGTGACCGACTGACGCTAACCGCTAGGCCTGGGCCGGATCAACGCCATCCGGGACCAGAAGTGAAGCGACAGAGGAATCTTCCAGCACAGTGCGCACAGTCACCGGAACGGCCTCGCTCGCAATGACACGCCCGCTTCTTACAGCACCATCTGAGTCTGCGTGACCTTGGCGACCAGCCTGCCTTGTTCGTTGCTGATCCGCGTCTCCCAGACCTGCGTGCGCCGGCCCCGGTGCAATGGTATCGCCTCGGCCACTAACCGTGCTCCGGTTGGCGAAGCGCTGAAGAAATTGGTCTTGCTTTCCAGCGTCGTCGTCGTCTGACCTTCGCGCAGGTTTACCATCGTCCCAATCGCGCCGACGGTGTCGGCAAACGCCATGATCGCGCCGCCATGCGCGATCTCGCCCAAAGTACACAGGTCCTCGCGGATCGTCAGTTCGGCAGCCACGCGCTCCGGTTCGGCAACGGTTACCGTGATCCCCATCCATCGCGGCAACGGTGGCAGTTCCCGTTGCATACGTGCGGCCGTGTCCATCTCGCATCTCCCTTTGGCTTGCCCATTGCTGCGTCCTCGGCCAGAACCCGCCCGGACGCAGCAGGAGCCCGCATGCCATGACCGATCAGGCAGAGTCGATGATCCGCGAGGTCATGGCGAGCGATGCCTATGGCAAGGCCACGGCGACTCTCGCAGCCGAGCATGACCGGACGATAGGGGACATCATCACGCTGACCCAGATCGCGGCACCTTCGTTCCAGGAGGAAACGCGCGCCCGCGCCTTCCTGGGGATGGCAGAGGCGCATGGGCTGCAAGACCTGGAGACCGACGCGGAAGGCAACGTCACCGGAATACGCCCTGGTGCAGGCAATGGCCCGCTGATCTGCATAGCGGCGCATCTCGACACAGTGTTCCCCGCCGGGACCGATCTGACCGTCCGTCGCGAAGGCACGAAGCTGTTCGCGCCAGGGGTCGGCGACGACACGCGCTCGCTCGCGGTGTTGCTGGCGTGGCTGCGTGCCCTCGATGCGGCCGGCGTGCGGACGCGCGCCGACATTCTGTTCGTCGCCGATGTCGGCGAGGAAGGACCAGGCGACCTGCGCGGCATGCGCCATCTGTTCCAGAAGGGCCGCTACAAGGACCGCATCAGCGCATTCATCACGGTGGACAGCCCGGACATGGACCACATCGCCACCGGCGGGGTCGGCTCCAAGCGCTACCGGGTTACCTTCAATGGTCCGGGCGGCCACAGTTATGGAGCATTCGGCTTGGTCAATCCGATGTTCGCCATGGCGGACGCGATCACTCGGCTGGGCCGCATCAGCGTGCCGGCACATCCAAAGACGACCTATAGTGCGTCGCTGACCGGTGGCGGCACGTCGATCAACTCGATCCCCAACAGTGTCTGGACCGAGTTCGACCTGCGCTCGGAATCGCCACAAGAACTGGCCAAGCTGGAGGCCGGCTTCCTCGATCTGCTGCAACAGGCCTCGGCTGCCGAGAACGCAGCCCGATCGACGCGCAGTGGCGCGGTGGCGACGGTAGTCCGAAAGATCGGCGATCGGCCGGCCGGCCGTACCGATGAAAACAGTGAGTTGGTGCGCCTGGCCTCAGCGGCGATCAGTGCACATGGCTTTCGCCCTCGCTTCGAAACGTCCTCGACTGACGCCAATATTCCGATGAGCCTTGGCATCCCGGCCATCAAGATCGGCTCAGGCGGTACCGGTGGACGTGCTCACTCTCTGGA
This sequence comes from Pseudomonadota bacterium, assembly GCA_046735215.1. Lineage (GTDB taxonomy): Bacteria > Pseudomonadota > Alphaproteobacteria > Acetobacterales > Acetobacteraceae > JAMXLO01. Next base: position 5,749 of record JBKPSV010000118.1, read on the forward strand.
GGAGTGGATCGACGTCGCGCCGGAAGCGTCGCTGCGGGGCATGTCGGCGGGACTGGCAACCATCATGGCCGTGGCCGGAATCGCCTGATCAGTCGCACAAAGGCAGCAGCGCATCACGCAGGCCGGCGGACGCGCGATACAGCGGGACATGGCCCCGCAGCAGGATCTGCGTGCTGCGGCGATAGGCGGCCTTCCTCACCTCCAGCCCTGACGGCAGCAGCCGTGCCTGGACCGTAGCCTGAAGGATCCCGGCGGGATTTTCGATGCCGACATCGACCTCGGCGAAGTCATTGGAGACTGGCTGGAGGCCGCGGGCGAATTCGTGTGCGACCGAGCCCGGGATCAATGCGGCGGCCGCCAGGCAGCAGCCGCCGGAAACAGCCAGCGAGCGGTGAGCGGTCTGCGGCGTAAAGTAGCGCACCGCGATGTGGCCTGATCCCGAAGCGCGACCGACGATGCACACTTTCGGGATCGTCTCGCTCTCGGCGAGTTCTTCGGCCGTCATCGCCCGGCCACCGCTCACCTTCAGGCCCATCCGCAATCCGGCTTCCACCCACATCGCGCGAAGCGCCGCCATGAATGTGCGATCGGACTCCAACGCCTCGATCGGTTCCTGCGCCGTCTTGCCGAAGTCGGCTGCGCGAGCGATGACCATTGGCACTGCGACGTCAACGCAGGACACAGTATGCCCGCCGATGTCGTCGGTCGGGTGTCCGGTCGGCAGCAGGCTTCCGGTCTTGGCACCAACCGGGTTGGCCAGGAATAGGTCAACCGCGGGAAAAGCACCGTCAACGCCCGGAATTTCAGCGGGAACGAAGCTGCCGTCGGAGGCGAGCCGCATCCGCGAGCCAGCCATAACGCTGGTGTTGGTGTTGAATATGTCAATCTCGAACGTATCGCCGCCGACTTCTGCCTGACCGCTGTCCAGCGCCCACAGTGGCAGCGCCGCGGTCATGTTGCCGCAGTTCACACTCCAGTCGATCGCTGACTTGTCGGCAGCGAGCTGCGCGAATGTGCTGACGATCCGGCGCCGGTTTCCGTCCGCCTCCAGCCTGGCGAAGAACACCTTGTTGCCCGTCGGCACTATCCGACCCAGTCCGGTGATCTGCTTGTTGCCCGGGCGCGTTCCTTCCAGTGGCAGCCCCATCAGATGGCGCAGCAGTTCCTCGCGCAAGGGTTGTTCGCGCGGCGCCCAATGATCGGCGATCACCAGTCCGGTCGAGGTGCCGCCCCGGACGTGATGGACGGGGAATTCTACGTACCCGTTGCGCAGCAACGGCGGAGGATCGAGCGGTGTCACGGCCATGGGCCAGCTAACCATGCTCGCGAACGGTTGTCAGCGCCGAGCGACGGTGGTCGGATGATCCCATGCAAGCGACTGATCCGATTACGGCCGAGCTGTTTCGCAACGCCATCGCCGCACTCGGTGACGAAATGGTCCTGACCATCTACCGCACCGCATACTCCGGGGTGCTGAAGAACATCATGGACTACAGTGCGGCGCTGTGCGACGCGCAAGGCCGGCTGGCAGCGCAGGGATTGGCATTGCCTGGCCATCTCTGCTCCATCCCCGTGGCGCTGCAGGCGGTCTTGCGCCACTTCGGCGACGACATCGCCGAAGGCGACATCCTGATCAACAACGACCCTTATGACGGCGGCATGCACCTGCCGGATATCTTCATTTTCCGTCCGCTGTTCGCGGGAGGAAACAAGCCGATCGCCTACGCGGCGACAATCTGCCACCACACCGATGTCGGCGGCCGGGTGCCTGGATCCAATGCATCCGACAGCACCGAGATCTATGCCGAGGGCCTGCGGATTCCGCCGCTCAAGCTGTATGAGCGTGGCCAGGCGAACAGCACGCTGTTCCGCATGATCGACCGCAACGTGCGACTGCCAGGGCGCGTGCTGGGAGATATCCGCAGCCAGCTTGCCGCTTGCGAGATCGCCGCCCGCGGCATGGCGGACCTGGTCGGCCGCTATGGCGCCGATGGCGTTGTCGCGCTGATGAACGAGACAATGGACTACTCCGAACGACTAACACGGCACTGCCTGTCGGAATTACCGGACGGCGAAGCGACATTCACCGATTGGATCGATGATGACCAGATTGATGTCGGCAAGCCAATCGCATTGGTATGCACGGTCCGCAAACATGGCGATGCCATGGAAGTGGACTGGACCGGCAGCGCACCGCAGGTCAAAGGCGCGATCAACAATACCTGGAGCTACACCGCGGCGATGAGCTTCACCGCGGTAAAGTCGGTGCTGTCGATCAACATGCCGAACAACGACGGCGTGTTTCGCCCGATCAAGGTCATCGCCCCCGCCGGCACGATCACGCATGGCAAGCTGCCGGCGGCGTGCGCGGCGCGCGGTCTAACTGGATTTCGCGGTGTCGATTGCTGCTTCGGGGCGCTGGCAAATCTCTATCCGGACCGAGTGATGGCGGCCGGCGAAGGTGGCAATACCGGTGTCACCATCGGTGGCTACGACAAGGACCTGCGGCCGTTCATCTACGTAGATTTTCTATCGGGCTGTTGGGGCGCGCGGCCATGGGCCGATGGACTGGACGGCAACACGTCGATGTTCGCCAACATGGCAAGCTTTTCGGTCGAGGTGATCGAGGCGGAGAACCCCCTGGAAGTGCTCGACTATGAATTTGTTCCGGATAGCGGCGGCGCTGGGCGGTTCCGAGGCGGGATGGCGCAACGCAAGACGTGGCGCATGCTGGCGGACGAAGGTATTCTGCAGGTGCGGGCCGATCGGCAGGTGCATCAGCCCTACGGTCTAGAGGGAGGTGCGTCGGGGGCGCTGGGGCGGAACATTCTTGATCCGGGACTGGCAACTGAACAGAAGTTGCATGCGAAACTGACTATGACGCTGCGCAAGGGGCAGGTGTTTCGTCACGAACTGCCAGGCGCCGGCGGTTATGGCGACCCGCTTGCACGCGAACTAGCCCTGGTCGAGAAGGACCTCCGCGATGGCCTGGTGACGCTGGCACGTGCGGCGCAGGATTACGGCGTGGTGGCAAAAGGCGATCCACCGGAGATCGATCGGACGGCGACCGAGACACTGCGCAGCGAATTAAGGGCAGCCCGCGTCAAGAGCTGATCCGACATCGTCAGCTAGCCGCCAGTGCCTTTTCGATCTCCTCTACCAGCAACCGATCGTCTATCGGCTTGCGCAAGATCGGACCGAGCAATTCGTCTTCCACACCAGGGATGTTGTATCCAGAAAGATACACTATCTTTAGGTTGCGCCGCCGGAGCCGCGCCATCCTGCCGAGCGCAAGTCCATTGACGCTGTTCGGCATGACGATATCGACCAGCAGCAGATCGAGTGGCTGGTGGCCCTCCAGGATCTCTAGGGCAGAGCGAAAATCTGGCGCGAAGACCACGCCATAGCCCTCATGTGTCAGCACGCTGCACAGCGCCTGACCGAGCGTCGCATCATCCTCAACAATCAGGATGCGAGCCTTGCCGGAATCCGTCGGTCGGGGGGCCGTTCCATCCATGGAGCAAGCGCTGGCGATATGATATTGGACAACTCTCCTTAAGGTGATTGCGCTGGCGGCGCAAGGCTTGCCAGCATTACCTCTGAGCCGGCGGTTTGCGGCGCCATTATCTTCCGTTTATTAAAGGTGGTAAATGAGTGACCAAGACAACATTATCCTGCGGCTGATCGACCGCCATGGTCAGCGGCTCCTGACCGACTGGCTGGCGTACCAGCGGAAAGACGTCAGATATGCGGGTACGCAGCGGGAAGCCGAAACTGTCGAACTGGCCCGCCGATTTCTCGACCAGCTTCGGGCTGGCGCCCAGATCGCGCAATTCGAGGACATTGAGACGCCGGAATGGCGGCAAATACGCGAACTGCTGGAAGATCTGTCGCGTGACCGCGCAATACAGGGCTTCAGCCCCACCGAAACGGCAACCTTTATCTTCTCTCTGAAGGAGCCGCTGTTCGCGCTGCTAAGAGAGGAACTGCGGGATGACCCAGAACGGCTGGTGGGCGAAACGTGGACTACCAGCCGGCTGATTGATCGCCTCGGTCTCTACACCATCGAGTGCTACGCGCGCACGCGGGAGGAAGTAATCAGGCGCCAGCAACAGGAGCTGCTGGAACTTTCCACACCAGTGGTCCAATTGTGGGACGGGATTCTCGCTTTGCCGCTGATCGGCACTCTTGACAGCGCGCGCACTCAGATCGTGATGGAGAGCCTGTTGCAGCACATCGTCGATACGGGCGCCGAGATTGCCATCATCGATATCACGGGGGTTCCCACCGTCGACACTCTCGTTGCCCAACACCTGATCAAGACGATCTCAGCGGCCCGGTTGATGGGAGCGGACTGCATCCTCAGCGGCATTCGCCCACAGATCGCGCAGACGATTGTACACCTGGGCCTCGAACTCAACGTGGTTTCGAAGGCGACCATGGCGGACGCACTCGCGCTTGCGCTGCGCCGCTCTGGCAAGACCATCAGCGAGCGGAAATTGCCGGCTGCGCCGGAGCCATAGTGGATGGCCGAAATCCCAATCCTGCGCATCGGCGACTGTCTGCTGGTGTCGATCCAGGTGGACATGCACGATCGGCTCGCACTGGCGCTGCAGGACGATCTCACGCAGCGCATCGTGACCGATCGCGCCCGAGGCGTGATGATCGACATTTCTGCATTGGAGATCGTCGATTCCTTCATCGGGCGTATGCTGAACAACATCGCAGCGATGTCGAAGGTACTGGATGCCGTCACCGTCGTTGGCATGCGCCCGGCTGTCGCCATTACTCTGGTTGAGCTGGGTCTGGGTCTCACCGGCGTCCGAACGGCCTTGAATGTGGACAAGGGTCTCGCCCTGATCCGGCGCATCATCGATAATCCTGAGCGCGGCGATGCAGACCGAGAGCGATGATATAATGCCGCTGCGCACTTCCGACGATGTGGTGAGAGTGCGTCAGGCAGTTCGGGCCCGCGCCGTCGCGATCGGGTTCAGCCTCGTGGATCAGACCAAGATCGTCACTGCGGCGTCTGAGATCGGCCGAAACACTGTGGACTACGGCGGCGGTGGGGAAATGCGCATCGAAGTCTTGCGCAACGGTCGGCGTCGTGGAGTGAGGCTCACGTTCAGCGACGCCGGACCGGGGATCCGCGATATCGATCAGGCAATGAGAGACGGCTACACAACCGGTAACGGACTAGGTCTCGGCCTCAGCGGCGCCAAGCGGCTTTGCAATGAATTCGATATCAGATCCGTGCCTGGATCAGGCACGACCGTAACAATCGCGCGGTGGACCTAGGGATGTTCGCCGAGGTCAGCGACGCAAGCCAGGTCGCGGAGGCTCGGCGCAGGATAGGCGAACTCGCGGCCCGGGTGGGGCTACCTGGGGCGCGCGTCGACGAAGTGGCCATCGTGGTGACCGAACTTGCCACCAACCTGCTGAAGCACGGCGGTGGCGGGCACATTCATGCCAGCCGATGCGACGATGCCGGAGGGACCGGGCTGGAAGTGTTGGCGCTCGACCGCGGTGGCGGCATGGCGAATCCCGATCGTTGCCTGCAGGACGGCTACTCGACCGCGGGCAGTCCCGGCAATGGCCTCGGGGCGATTTCCCGACTCACGGATACCCTGCAGATCTACACGCGTTCTGACCAAGGCTGCGTGCTGATGTGCCGGTTCATGATGCACTCCGTGACAACCCGGCCCAGTATGCTCGGCGTCACGCTTGCGCCGTATCCTGGTGAGCAGGTCTGTGGCGACAACTGGTCGTGGAGCGATACCGAGCCCGGACCCACGATCATGCTGGCTGACGGTTCGGGGCATGGTATCGAGGCGGCCAGGGCCGCTGAACTGGCTGCCCGTATTTTTACTGAAAACGCTGGAGCCGGCTGCGAAGAGCTTGTCGGAATTATCCATCGCGCCCTGGCGCCAACGCGCGGAGCAGCGCTCGCAGTTGCCAGGATCGACCGTGCGGCTCGTGTTGTACGGTTTGTCGGGCTCGGGAACATCAGCGCCGTGCTGGTGAACGCGAACAAGGCACGGCACATGGTCTCGCACAATGGCACGGCGGGGCATGTTGCTCCCCGCATCCGCGAATTCACCTATGAGTTCACCGGCGATCCCCTTGTCATCATGCATTCCGACGGCCTCACCAGCAGGTGGAACCTCGATCACTACCCCGGGCTCTTATCGCACCACCCGTCGGTGATAGCGGGGGTGTTGTTGCGCGATCATCGGCGCGGGCGTGACGACGCATCGGTGGTCGTCGTGGCGAAGGGCGCCTAGGATAGCGGATGGGCTCCTGCCTGCTTCAGGTTGTGATTGCAGCCGAGACCGACATCGTCCAGGTCCGCAGCCGGACGCGTCGGCTGACCGAGCTGATAGGATTCGATCTGCAGGACCAGACACGGATCACCACCGCGGTTTCAGAGATCGCTCGCAACGCCTATGAGTACGCACGCGGTGGCCAAATCAGCTTCCGACTGACCGACGAAGCACGACGCCCGAGTATCGAGATTGTCGTGCGCGATCGGGGACCGGGCATTCCTGACCTTGACGCAGTGCTGTCCGGAGCGCGCAAGTCACCGACCGGGATGGGCATCGGTCTGATAGGCGCGCGGCGGCTGATGGATGATTTCGAAATTGTGTCGAAGCCGGGCGAGGGTACGACCGTCTGTGTGAGAAAGGCGCTGCCGGCCAGTGCAGTGCCAATGACCTCCGCTACGATCCGAGGAATAGTCGCGAAATTGGCGGCGGATGGTCCAGCCGACGCTGTGGCCGAAATCACCCGACAGAATCAACAGATCCTGTTGCAGCTTGAGGAGTTGCGTGCGAGGCAGGAGGATCTGGAGCGGCTGAACCAGGAGCTGCAGGATACCAACCGCGGAGTCGTGGCGCTCTATGCCGAGTTGGACGAGCGCGCAGACCATTTGCGGCGCGCCGATGAGCTGAAGTCGAAATTCCTGTCGCATATGAGTCACGAGTTCCGCACACCGCTGAATTCGATCATGGCGTTGTCCCGGCTGCTGCTCTCGCGCAGTGATGGCGAACTGACGGCAGAGCAAGAGACGCAGGTCGGCTTCATCCGCAAGGCTGCGCAGAACTTGACCGAACTGGTCGATGACCTGCTCGATCTCGCCAAAGTCGAAGCGGGCAAGACGACAGTAGTTGCCTCGCGATTCTCGGTAGCATCCCTGTTCGGTGCTTTGCGCGGCATGCTTCGGCCGCTGCTGATCGGCGACAATGTCGCGCTGGTGTTCGATGACCCGCATGACGTGCCGCTGCTGGATACGGACGAGGGCAAGCTGTCGCAGATCCTGCGCAACTTCATCTCCAATGCCATCAAGTTCACGGAAAAGGGCGAAGTTCGCGTCTGGGCTACGGCCGAGACTGTGGCCGATACGGTCAGCCTGCACGTGCGTGATACCGGCATCGGCATAGCCGCCGGCGACGTCGACATCATCTTCCAGGAGTTCGGGCAGGTTGCCCACCGACTGCAGGGTCGGGTGAAGGGCACTGGCCTGGGACTGCCCTTGGCGAAGAAACTGGCGGAATTGCTGAGCGGCACCATAACCGTGGAGAGCGTGGTCGGCGAGGGATCGACTTTTACGGTCACTGTCCCGCGCATCTACAACGCAAACGGCCCCCAAGAAGTCGATGATGACTGGTCGGTCGAGGCTGGGCGCCTACCAGTCCTTGTGGTGGAAGATGACCCGGCAGACGCCCTCGCAATCCAGCGCCTGCTCGCAGGCTCGATCTACCAGCCGCTGGTCGCACGTTCGGTGCGCGATGCCCGTCGCTTCATGCAGTCGGCGCGGCCGGATGCGATTCTGCTCGACGTCATGCTCGTCGGTGACGAAAGCTGGCGACTGTTACTTGAACTGCGCGGCCAAGGCATGACGAATGACATTCCCGTCATCGTGACGTCCTCGACCGGCGAGGCGCGCAAGGCCATCCATCTTGGTGCGGATGACTACATCGCCAAGCCCGTCGAGAGGGACTGCCTGATCGATGCCTTGGACCGCGTTACAGGCCGGCACTCGACCACACGCGTTCTGCTGGTAGATGACGAAGAAATCACTCACTATCTTGTGCGCCAGCTCCTGCCGCGCAGCCAGTATCGCGTCTGGGTTGCCCACGACGGCAGGGACGCGCTGGATCACCTACCAGAGTATCGCCCAGACGTGATCCTGCTGGACCTTGCCATGCCGACCATGGACGGCTTTGCGTTCCTTGCTGAACTTAGACAAGACACTGCATTGGCCGCGCTGCCGCCTGTCATCGTGCTGACGTCATCTGTCCTGGACCCAGAGGAGCGCGCAGCGCTCAGTTCTACCTCGATGATTTTGTCCAAGTCGGAGCTCGCGGCTGACACCTTGATCGACGCTATCGGAAGCATCCTGAGAACCGAGGCCGGCATCGGTGCCGGATGAGCAGCATGTCCGCCCGTATACTCGTGGTAGATGACGACGACGCCGGGCGCTATCTAAAGGCACACATCCTGCGCAAGCACGGCTACCGGGTCACCGAGGCGGCCACGGGCGCCGAAGCGATCGCGCGCTGTTGCTCGGACAGCCCGGACCTGGTCCTGCTCGATGCCATGCTGCCGGATATTCATGGTTTCGAGGTAGGCCAGCGGATCAAGGCAGGAGATCCGGGCATTGTCGTGCTGCAGACGTCAGCGGCGATCACCAGCGCGCAGGATCGCGCCGTCGCCCTGGACAGTGGGGCGGACAGCTTTCTGGTAGAGCCGATCGAGCCTGGTGAACTGGTTGCAACGGCCCAGGCGCTGCTGCGGATGCGCGGCGCAGAGCAGGAACTGCGCCGGCTGAACGATGGACTGGAGCTGCAGGTAAGCGAACGCACGCGGGAGTTGACCGAAGCAAATCGCCGCCTTGAGCTTGAAGTCGCCGAACGGCGCAAGACCGAGGAGATGCTTTGGCACGCACAGAAGCTAGAGGTGGTGGGACAGCTCACCGGCGGCATCGCACACGACTTCAATAATCTGCTCGCTGTCATTGTCGGCAGCCTGGAGATGATCCGTGCGGCATTCGACGCGGGCGGTGAACTGCCCCGCCCCAAGATCATGCGACTGCTGAACGCTTCCGAGGCGGCGACCGGGCGAGCGACCAAGCTCACTCAGCAGTTGCGGGCCTTCGCGCGCCGCAGCACGTTCACCCTTGATATCGTCGCGCTGGACGAGGTGCTGGTCGCTTCCGAACCCTTCCTGCGACGTGCGCTCGGAGAAACCATTACGCTGGGGCTCGAATTTGCACCCAATCTGTGGTTCAGCAGGATCGATGCCTCACAATTCGAGGCCGCTGTACTCAATCTTGTGGTCAATGCCCGCGATGCCATGCCGCACGGTGGACGCGTGGATATTGCAACCGAGAACGTCACAATAAGCGAGGAGCGGGCCCGCCTCTCACTTGACCTTACCGCGGGCGAGTATGTGCTGGTATCTGTTGCGGACAACGGCGCCGGCATGGATCCCGATGTCGCTGCGCGCGCATTCGAGCCTTTCTTTACCACAAAGGAGGTCGGCAAGGGCACCGGACTCGGATTGAGCCAGGTCTACGGTTTCATCAAGCAATCGGGTGGCCATATCGAAATCGAGAGCACTCCCGCCGTTGGCACGACGTTCCGGCTATATCTGCCGCGATGTGAGGACAGCCGGAACACCAAGGACACCGAAAGTCAGTCTGTCGGGGTTTCTCCCACCGGGGACGAAACGGTGCTCGTCGTTGAGGACAATGCCGAAGTATTGGAACTGGCGGTCGCTACGATCAGCGAGCTGGGCTACAAGGTCTTGACCGCGCCGGATGGGCCATCGGCACTCAAGATCGTGCGAGCGAACAGGACAATCGATCTGCTGTTCAGCGACGTGGTCATGCCTGGCGGCATGAATGGCTTTGAACTGGTCACCAAGGCGAAGGATATTCGCGCCGATCTAAAGGTGCTGATGACGTCGGGTTATGCCAACGTGCATCGTCCCGGCAGCAATCGCCCGGACGTACCTCTTCTGCTCAAACCATACAAGTACGGGGACCTCGCCCGATCGATTCGGATGGCGCTGGACGAAAACTGAGCGACGTAGTGAGAATGGCCCCTTAACGGCTACGGCGGTCGGCGGATGACGCAGCGCATTGGCATCGATATTGGCGGAACATTCACCGATCTGGTGGCAATCACCTCCGATGGCCGCGTGCTGACGCACAAAGTGGCCTCCACACCGCACGACTTTGGCGACGCCATCATAGATGGCCTGACAGAACTTCTGGCCTCGCATGGTGACACCGTCACCGATGTGCTGCACGGAACGACGATCGGTTCCAACACAATACTGGAAGGTAAGGGCGCTCGGACCGCGCTGATCACAACCAAGGGCTTCCGGGATATCCTGGAAATCCGCGATCTGCGGATGCCGGTGCTGTACGATCTGCACTGGACCAAGCCGCGAGCGCTGGTCGAACGGCGGCTGCGGCTGGAGGTGATCGAGAGACTTCGGCCCGACGGTTCGGTCGCCACGCCACTTGATGCAGACAGCGTTGCCCTGGCTGTCGAGATGCTGCGACGCGAAGGCGTGGCCAGCGTTGCCATTTGCCTGCTGCACTCCTACGCCAATCCTGCGCACGAACATGCAGTCGCTGCCAGCATTCGTGCGGCGCTGCCGGAAATGGCGATCTCGATCAGCCATGAGATTCTGCCGGAGATAAAGGAGTATCCGCGCACCAGCACCACGGTCATCAATGCGTATGTGCAGCCAGTGGTGCGAGCCTATGTGACATCGCTTGTCGCTCGCCTGCGGGCACTTGGCATCCAGGCGCCGCTCCAACTCATGCAGTCGAACGGTGGACTGGCATCGGCGGAGGTCGCCGCGATCGCGCCGGCGCATATCATCGAAAGTGGTCCCGCAGCCGGAGTCGTTGGCGGCGCAGCGCTGGCCAGGAAATTGGATGAACCGCGCATCATCACCTTCGATATGGGCGGCACGACGGCCAAGGCCGGATTGGTGGAGAACGGCGAGGTACTCCGCAGCGAAGCACTCGAAGTGGGTGCCGGCGTCATGGCAGGCTCACGGCTGCTGGTCGGCGCAGGCTATCTGCTGAAACTGCCGGCGATCGATCTGGCCGAGGTCGGCGCCGGCGGGGGATCCATCTGTCGCCTTGACGCCGCCGGTGCACCGAAGGTGGGTCCCGACAGCGCGGGCGCCGATCCTGGGCCGGTCTGTTATTGCCGCGGCGGCACCGAGCCGACGATCACCGACTGCAATCTGGTGCTTGGCTATCTTGATCCGTCAGGACTGGTCGGCGGTGCGCTCAGGCTGGATGTAGAAGCAGCCCGCAGCGCCATTACGCGCACCTTGGCGGAACCCCTGCACAGGTCCGTTGAAGAAGCAGCGTACGGGATGCTGCGCCTGGCATCAGCATCGATGATGCGTGCGATCCGTGCGGTGTCGGTCGAACGCGGACGCGATCCGCGTCAGTTCGCATTGCTGGCGTTTGGCGGCAACGGCCCTTTGTTCGCCGCTGCGATCGCCGCCGAACTTGGCATCACCCGCGTCATCGTCCCACCGCTGCCAGGCGTGTTCAGTGCACTCGGATTGCTGGTCGCCGACACCGAACACCATGCGACCCAGAGTCTTCGCATGCGTCTGGACCAAGCCGATGGCGCACGCATTGGCGCCGTGCTGGATACCCTGAGGGACGCAGGCGAGCGGAGATTGGCGCGCGATGGTTTTCCTCCTGACCGGCGCCAGTTTCGCCGTGCCGCGCTGGCACGGTATGTGGGACAGTCGAGCGAGATAGAAGTGGATTTGCCGGACGATGACGTCCTGCATTCCCTCATCGAGCACTTTGGCAGCGCCCACGAGCGCAACTACGGCTTCCGCGCGCCGCAGGGTGAACCGGTTGAACTCATCGGCTTGTCGGTCATCGCGCGCGGCATTCCCGAACGAAGTCGCCTGCCGGAGAACATCCCGCCGACGGCGATTGACGTTCCCGCAACCCGCCGGGCCTGGTTTGCGGATATCGGCTGGATCGAGGCTCCTGTGATCGACCGCGCCAGTTTGGCCGGGAGACCGCAGCAGGGTCCGCTCATTATTCAGGAATACGACGCCACCTGCCTGGTGCCGCATCGCGTGCAAGCGTCGCTGGACGATTTCGGCAATATACGGTTGGATTGCACAGGAGACGGTAACTAGGACTCCCGTCCCCTATCCGCGTTTTTTCCTATTCCAATCTGCCCAGAATCCTAGGACACTAGGACCTCTACCGATTCGCACCCCAGGCCCCGCCTATGAAGCACGACGACATCTGGCGCGCGCTGGACACGCTCGCCGCCGAAAATGGCCTTTCCGCGTCGGGCTTGGCCCGGCGGGCGGGGCTTGACCCGACCACCTTCAATCCGTCGAAGCGGCGGATGCAGGACGGCCGCGCCCGCTGGCCAAGCACAGAGAGCGTGGCGAAGGTGCTGGACGCCACGGGCGCCAGCCTGGAAGCGTTCACGGCGCTGGTCTCCGGTGCGCGAGCCCTCGCCTCCAATGGCATTGCACGCAATGTGTCCCGGCGCATTCCGTTGATTGGTTTCACTCAGGCCGGCAGCGACGGCTACTTCGATGACGGCGGTTATCCGGTCGGCGGCGGGTGGGACGAGGTGACGCTGCCGGAGATCGGCGATCCGAACGCCTATGCACTCGAAATTTCCGGCGACTCCATGGAGCCCGTCTTCCGCGATGGGGATATGGTGATTGTCTCGCCGGCCGCACCGATCCGGCGTGGCGACCGCGTGGTGGTGCGCACGTTGCGCGGCGAGGTCATGACCAAACAGCTCTCCCGCCGATCAGCGCGGCGAATAGAATTGCGCAGCCTCAATCCGGAACATCCCAACTACAGCTTCGACCTGACGGAGGTCTCCTGGATGCACCGGATCGTTTGGGCAAGCCAGTAGCCACCGAGAAATTGGATTGACCTTCCAGGCTGGCCCCGCAAGATGACAGAGCCACCGAGGGACATCGGCCATGCGCGCGCTTGTCTGGCTGTCTGCCGCCTGCATCATGTTTGCCGCACCGGCGCGGGCCGCCGACAGTGTCGATCTTACGCTGGTACTGGTATCCGACGTTTCACGCAGCATCGACGATGGTGAGTACAAGCTTGAGAAGGAAGGCTACGTCTCAGCGTTCACCTCCAAGCAGGTGATCGAGGCGATCAAGGGCGGCAACATCGGTGCGATTGCCGTTGCCTATGTCGAGTTCGCCTCCAGTTTTGAGGTGCGCACCGTATTGGATTGGCAGGTCATCCATGACCAGGATTCGGCACAGGCGTTCGCCGACAAGTTGGCGGAGGCACCTCGCTCATTCTGGGGCCGTACTGCCATCAGCTCCGGCATTGACCGCGCCGTGCAACTGCTCGCCGAGAGCGGCTTCGAGGCACAGCGGCGCGTCATCGACGTATGCGGCGACGGCACCAACAACGCCGGCCGCGACGTCTCCGAGGCACGCGATGACGCGGTCGGCGCCGGCATTACAATCAACGGACTGGCGATCATTAACGACCACCCGGTGTCCTGGACGTATGCCCATGTTCAGCCACCTGGCGGTCTGCCGAACTATTATCGACAAAACGTCACTGGTGGCCCTGCCAGCTTCGTGCTGGAGGTACACGACTTCCACACGTTCGGCGAAGCGATGACGCGCAAGCTCGTGACCGAGATCGCCCAACGGGATGTGCGGGTTAGGCTGACCGCGGCAGAGTGAATCGCGCCAGCGGCGGGCGCAGAGTATCATAGCCGCTATCGGGGATGACAGGGGACCGCGATGGGCGTGCTGATCGATGGCGTCTGGCATGAGCAGGAGCCTGCGAAGACTGATACCGCTCGTGCGGCTGGCCGGTTTGAGCGGGTGCAAACTTCCTTCCGGAACTGGGTCACGCCGGACGGGCGTCCCGGTCCTACCGGTAGCGACGGATTCTCTGCGGCCGCCGGCCGCTATCACCTCTACGTATCGCTCGCCTGTCCGTGGGCGCATCGCGCGCTGATCATGCGCGCGTTGAAAGGATTGGAGCAGATCATCCCGATCTCGGTTACGCACTGGCTGATGGGAGAACAAGGCTGGACCTTTTCACCCGGCGAGGGGGTGATACCTGATCCGCTGTTCAACAGCCGCTACCTGCACGAAATCTACAGCCGCGCCGACACCCATTACTCCGGCCGCGCCAGCGTCCCCGTGCTCTGGGACCAGCACACCCAGACGATCGTCAACAACGAATCGTCGGAAATCATCCGGATGTTCAACAGCGGGTTTGATGCGGTGGGTGCACAGCCAGGCGACTACTATCCAAAGGACAAGCGCGAAGAAATCGATGCATTGAACGCACGCATTTACGACACGCTGAATAACGGCGTCTACAAGGCCGGTTTCGCGACGACACAATCCGCCTATGAAGAGGCTGTAACGCCGCTGTTCGAGACACTGGACTGGCTGGACGATATCCTGTCGCAGTCGCGTTTCCTGTGCGACGAGACGCTCACCGAGGCTGACATTCGCCTGTTCACAACGCTGGTGCGTTTCGACGCCGTTTACAATGGCCACTTCAAGTGCAATTTGCGACGGATACTCGATTACCAAAATCTATGGGCCTACACTCGCGATATTTATCAGATCCCCGGCGTCGCGCAGACCGTGAACTTTGTGCACATCAAGCGGCACTACTACCAGAGTCACAAGCGAATCAATCCCACGGGTGTTGTCCCGATCGGGCCAGCGCTCGATTTTGATGCGTCTTCGGAACGCGGCAAGGATGTCGCTCGCCTGCTCACCTTCTGAATCAAGGAACTCCAAGTTGGAAATCCGCAACCTCGGCGCGTCTGGTCTGCGCGTCTCCTCAATTGGGCTTGGCTGTAACAACTTCGGTGGCCGCATCGGCCTGGAAGACACGCGCAAGGTCATCCACAAGGCATTCGATCTCGGTATCACCTTGTTCGACACCGCCGACACCTACGGTGAGCGTGGCGGCTCGGAAACCTGCATGGGCCAGATCCTCGGGGACGACCGCAAACGCATTGTTCTTGCCACCAAGTTCGGCATGCCGATGGACGAGGGCGTGAAGGTCGGCGGTTCGCGTCGCTACATCATGAGCGAGGTTGAAGACAGTCTGCGTCGCCTGCGCACTGACTGGATCGATCTTTACCAGATCCACCAGCCGGATCCGCTCACACCGATCGAGGAGACAATGCGTGCGCTCGACGACCTCGTGCGACAGGGCAAGGTCCGCTACATCGGCTGCTCGAACTTCCCAGCCTGGCAGGTGATGGAGGCGCAGTGGACGGCGAAGACCTGCGGGCTGAATGCTTTCATCTCCTGCCAGGATGAATATTCGCTCGTGTTCCGCAAACCGGAAACCGAGCTGATGCCGGCCATGCGCAAGCTGGGGTTGGGACTGCTGCCGTTCTTTCCTTTGGCGAGCGGGCTGCTGACGGGCAAGTATCGACGCAATGTCGCCTTGCCGGCAGGAACGCGGCTTGCCAGCACGCAGCGGCTGGCTGACCGCTACCTGACGGACCGGAACTGGGAAATCGCAGAGCAGCTCGGCGATTTCGCCGAACGGCACGGCCACCCGATGTTGGAACTGGCATTCAGTTGGCTGCTGGCTCAGAGCCCGGTGGCCAGCGTCATCGCCGGCGCGACCAAACCCGAGCAACTCGAGCAGAACGTTAAGGCCGGGCAATGGAAGCTGTCGGCCGACGAACTGGCTGAAATCGACCGGATAACCAGTCGGTGAATTTTATCTCGCGCCATAGTTGCAACGCCTGACGCTCACCGCTTAAACAAACTCACACGTTCGAGGCGCGGGAGGGCGTCAGCTGCATGAGCGGGACGACGCCGGCCGCAACGACCGATCCTCCCGAACAGCCGCTTGCCCGGGCGCAGGCCGCGGCCCAGGCCAAGCGCTTCGGCGAAGCCGCTGGGATCTGCAGCGACGTTCTGGCCGTATCCCCTGACAACCCGACCGCGCTGGCCTTGCTCGGAATCATCTCCGCGCACACGGGTGATCCGGAGCGAGGCATCCCAATGCTGGAGCGCGCGATCGGTCTGCGCGCAGGCGTGGCCAGCTGGTATGCCAATTTGAGCGTGCTGTACAGAATGACCTATCGACTTCAGGACGCGCGGCGGGTCGGCGAGGAAGCGATCAGGCTGGACCCGCAGAATGCCGACCATCTGGTAAGCCTCTCGCTGGTGTTCACGGATCTGGACGACCACGAGCAGGCGATCGCCTGCCTGTTGCGTTCGGTTGGGCTGCGCCCGGACCACGCCGAAGGGCATCTCGCCCTTGGTCAGAATCTGCTGGCAACGGGGCAGTTCGACCCGGGTTGGATCGAGTACGAGTGGCGCAACCAGACCGAGGCCGGCAAGGGCACGTTGCCGAAAATGACCTCCGCCCCCTGGAATGGGATGCACATCCGAAATGGCCGTCTGCTCCTGGTGGGTGACCAGGGTTATGGCGATACCATCCAGTTCGCCCGTTATATTCCCCTGATCGCTGATCGCTGCGAAGAGCTGATCCTGGGCTGCAGCGCCGAGATGCGCCCGCTACTGGCCAATATTCCTGGTGTGGAACATTATTTCCACCGCTGGACAGATGTGCCCGGTCACGCTGCGCATTGCCGTCTGTCCAGCCTGCCGGGGCTGGTCCGCACCACGCTTCAGACCATCCCGGCCAAGGTCCCTTACCTGTTCGCCGAACAGGTTCGCATCGCGGCATGGCGGCAGCGGCTGGATGCGTTGCTGCCCAACCATATCCGTCGCATCGGTCTCGCCTGGTCCGGACGATCGACGCATCCGAATGACCGTCGGAGGTCCATCCCCTTGGGCAGACTGGCGCCGATCGCCAAAGCTTCGCGAGTGTGTTTCGTCTCTCTCCAGAAGCCTGTTCCCGCAGCGGACCGGGCGGCGTTCGTGCAGTTCCCAGGGCTCACCGACCTCTCCCCCGATCTCACGGACTTCGGCGAGACCGCCGCCGTCATCGCCAACCTGGACCTTATCATCACCGTGGATACCGCGATCGGCCATCTGGCCGGCGCGATGGGCAAGCCGGTCTGGATCCTGTTGCCCAAGGCAAGCGACTGGCGCTGGCTGCTGGACCGCACCGACAGCCCCTGGTACCCGACCGCGCGGCTGTTCCGTCAGGCGACGCCCGGCGCGTGGGACCCAGTGATCGCCGCGGTCACGTCAGCGCTGGACCAAGAGCTGGTGCAGCCATCGATGGACATCGCCGCAAGCTGAGTGCGCCGTGCAAGCAATCGAACATGACCCGGCCGAACTTGAGGAACTGGACATCTCCGGATTGTTCGATGCGGCGTGGTACCTGCTGGAGAATTCGGACGTGCGCGCATCCGGTCTGGATCCACTATCGCACTTCTGTCGCTATGGCTGGCGCGAAGGTCGCAGGCCAAATCCTTATTTCGACCCGGCGTGGTACCTCGAACAGTATCCGGACGTGCGTGCAGCCGATATGAATCCGCTGCTGCACTACCTTCGTCACGGAGACCATGAAGGGCGGCGTCCCACGCAGCTTTTCGATCCCGCCTGGTATCGGAGAGCCTACGGCGTTCCTGCCGACGCAGTGACGCTGGCCCATTTCCTCGTCCAACGCACTTCTGGCTGCTACGCGCCGGTACCTGAGCTTTGGTCGGTGCTCCATCTTGCGCCCTACTGCGACGATCCAACCACGGGCGATGATCCGTTCGCGCATTACCTGGACGATACGCTGCACAAGGCGCAAAAGCCGTTCCCCGACCTCGACATCGTTGCGGCATCGCATCTGCTCGATGCGAACTACTACCTGATGAATGGCAGCGACGTCCACGAGGCAGAGCACGATCCCAACGAACATTTCTGCAAATATGGCTGGCGTGAGCGGCGCAAACCGAACATCTACTTCGACACCAGCTGGTACCTCCAGACCAATCCGCGGGTCGAGCGGCTGCAGATCAATCCCCTCGTTCACTATATACTTGAAGGAGAGGCAAACGGTCGGCGGCCAGTGCCTTACTTCGATCCACCCTGGTACCGTCAGCAATACGACCTTCCGGCGGGCACGTCGGCGCTGGAGCATTTCCTCGCGCATCGGCGTGGTCAGACGGTCAGCCCAACGCCGCTCTTCGACGTGGCATGGTACGTGGAACAGCACGCCGATGAACTTGGCAGCAACCGCGACCCGTTCGCGCATTTCCTTCAGGTTGGAACATATCGCGATATCGATCCGTCTCCGTCGTTCAGCACAGCGGAGTACCGTCGCCACCACCTTGGTCGCCCGAGCCGCCAGTTCCGCCAGCTGACGCAGGCGGAGCGCGACAATCCGCTGGTTCATCATCTGCGCGCCGAGTATCGTTGATGCGAGGGCAACATTCGGTAGGGACAATTCCGGAGCGAATGACCAACTCCTCCCTATGACCCGGCATCTCTCGACCATCGATTGGCAGCGTGCAGCAACCGACTTGGCGGCCAACGGCTACTTCACCGTTCCGGTGCTCGACCAGGCCGCCTGCCGCGCCATCGCTGCCCTCTATCAAGACGACGATCGGTTCCGAAGTCGTATTGTGATGCAGCGCCACAATTTCGGCCGCGGGGAGTACAAGTATCTTGCTTATCCGCTGCCCGACCCGGTCGCCGAATTGCGCAGCACGCTGTATCCGCCTCTCGCCGTCATCGCCAACGAATGGCGCGCAGCACTGCATGAAGCGGAGCGCTTCCCGCCGACACTCAAAGCGTTTCTTGCGCAATGCCATGCGGCGGGCCAGGCCCGCCCTACGCCGCTGCTGCTGCGCTATGCCAAGGACGATTACAACTGCCTGCACCAGGACCTCTACGGTCCACTGGTCTTCCCGTTGCAATTGACTGTGCTGCTGAGCGAGCCCGCAAAGGATTTCACCGGCGGTGAGTTCGTGCTGGTGGAGCAGCGGCCCCGCGCGCAATCCCGGCCGTCCGTCGTGTCGCTGTCACAGGGCGAGGCTGTGGTGTTCCCGGTCCATCACCGCCCCGTTCATGGGACGCGTGGCATGTACCGCGTCATGATGCGCCACGGCGTCAGTCGGGTGACCGGCGGCATTCGGCAGACCCTCGGCATCATCTTTCACGACGCAGCGTGAGGGTTCATTCTGGCCTCTCGGCCAAGGAGGCACAGATGGACATTATCCCAAGCGGCCAGACACTCGGGGCGCGGGTCACCGGGATCGATCTCGCGCAACCGCTCTCGGATAGCGATTTCCGCCCCATTCTCCGCGCGCTGGGGGAGCACGGCGTGCTGTGCTTTCCGCACCAGACGCTGAACGCCGACCAACTCGCAATGTTCGGCCGCCGGTTTGGCGAGCTCGAGGTAAACGTCGCCAATAGCTACCACGAACCGAACCATCCCGAGATGATGATCCTGTCCAACATGAGAAAGGACGGGAAGCAGATCGGTGCCAACGATGCAGGCCAGGGCTGGCACACCGACATGTCCTACAGTCGCGATGTCGCCCTCGCCAACATTCTGCACGCGCAGCATGTGCCGATCCGCCGTGGCAAGCCACTCGGCGAAACGCAGTTCCGCAACATGCATGCTGCCTACGAGGACCTGCCCGACACGCTGAAACACAAGCTGGAAGGCTGCACCGCGACGCATGACTTCGCCAAGTTCTGGGACATGATGGTGGCGAAGCCTGGCTCGACGCGGAAGCCCCTGACACCAGAACAGCGGGCCAAGAAGCCGCCGGTGTCGCAGCCGATCTTCCGCCGTCATCCGATTACCGGCCGCATGGTTCTCTACGCCAATGTCGGCTACGCGATGTCCATCGACGGCATGGGCCCGCAGGAGAGCGGCGAGATCCTCGACTTCCTGTTCCGTCATCAGGAGCGCGCTGAGTATCTCTATGGGTACCACTGGACGGTCGGCGACGTACTGATGTGGGACAACATCGGCACAATGCACAACGCAATCGGCGACTACACCGCTGAAGAGCCGCGATATATGCGCCGCGTGCAAGTGATGGCGACGCTGGACTACCCGCAGCTGCTGGCGGAAGCAGCCGAATAGGAAAAGCATTCGAGGGGAGCCAGCCATGTTCAAGACGATCGCTGGTCGCACTGCCATCGTAACAGGCGCAAGTCGAGGCATCGGCAAAGGCATTGCGCGTAGGCTGGGTGAGGTGGGATGCAACGTCCTGATCATCTCGCGATCGTTGGACGAGGCTGAACGCGTTGCCAGTGGTCAGAGCGGGCGGGGGCACCGCAAGTGCGGCGGCAATCGATGTCGCTGATCCCGCTCAGGCTCCTCGGATGGCCGAGATCGCCCTCGACCGCTATGGCACGATCGACATCCTGTACGCCAATGCAGGCATCTTTCCCGCGGCCACGCTGGACGAGTTGACCTCAGAGTAGTTTGACTCCGTAATCGCAACAAACCTACGTGGCACCTTCCTGTCGGTGCAGGCGTGCCTTCCGGCAATGAAGCAGCGAAGAACCGGCAGGATCGTGCTTACCTCCTCGATTACCGGGCCGGTGACAGGCTTCCCCGGCTGGTCCCACTACGGTGCCAGCAAAGCAGGACAGCTTGGGTTCATGCGGACTGCCGCGATCGAGCTTGCCCCGTCACACATCACGATCAACGCCGTTATGCCTGGCAATATTGCGACGGAGGGATTGGTCGATCTCGGTTCCGAATACACTGCAAGGATGGAAAATTCGATCCCGATGCGTCGGCTGGGCACTGTCGCGGATATTGCCAATGCCGTTCTGTTCTTCAGCTCGGACGAAGCCGCGTACATAACCGGTCAGACGCTGGTCATCGACGGAGGCCAGGTGCTTCCCGAATCGCTCATGGCGCTTGAACAGATGGATGCCCCTTGAGGCAGTGAAATAGATGTCGCGCCCGAGGCGCGTCGAATGATTTTAATCATCGAGCTGACCCGGCAGGTCATGCATATCTTTCCTGTCCCACGGTCTTCCGCACGGAACCGGCGGTCTAAGGAGGGGATGATGCGCGTCGCAAATGCTCGGGGTTGGTCACTGGCACGCCGGCATGCACGCCAAGGGTGTGCTGAAGGCAGGTGCAGAGATCGCCGGCGTTTGGGATCCGGATGTTGGAGCAGTCGCGCGATTCGTTGAGGCCTATGGCGGCATCGCGCGACCTGATGCCGCCGCAGCGATTGATGACCGGCCCGACCTTGTCATCGCGCTTGGTCGTGGTCCTGCTGCCGCCGCGCAACTTGCCTGGCTGATCGAACAGGACATTCCGATCCTGGCCGATAAGCCGATCGGGGTGAGCCATGCGGATGTCGCGCCACTGGCCGATGCGACCGCGCTGCGCAATCAGTTCGTGTCCGTGGCATTGGTCAACCGCATCGCTGGCGTGGTCGAGGCGATGCACGACTGTGGGAGGCTGGTGCATTTCTACTTCCGTATAATCAACGGCCACCCGCGCCGCTATCGCGATTGGCATGTGCCCTGGATGCTCGATCCAGAGCAGAGCGGAGGTGGGGCACTACGCAATCTGGGTGTGCATGGCGTCCATGCCTTTCTGACCTTTGCCGACACACAGCAGGCGGACGTCGAACATGCGGTGTTCCACAGCGTATTTGGCGGAGCAGTCGAGGACTATGCCGCGGTCGTGCTGAAGACGCGGGACGGCATGGTGGGGTAATAGAGGCGGGCTACACCCATCCGGACGTTGGCGGCAGCTTCGAGATGCGGATCAGCGGTGAGCATGCAGCATTCGTGGATGACGGGAACAGGCTTATAGCAGTGCCGCCACGCTCCCTGGACCGGGTCGCCTATGTGCCGTCCGACCAACGCTACAGCGCATTCGTGGCAGACACGCTGGCTCGCGTTGCGACGGGCCGGCCGCCGCTCGTTCCGTTGCACGAGTTTGCTGCCGCGACAGCGCTGGTGGACCAATGTTATCAGCGTCTCCAGCGGCAAGCTTGACCGTCGGTCTTGTCGGCCTCACATGGGAGGTCGATCGATTCATGGACCTGGCCTGAATGGCGACGACGTCGATCAAGATTGAGGAAACATCACTCGTCCGGCAGCTTTTGGAGCGCGCCGACGATGCACTCATCCTGGGCCATCGGCTGTCGGAATGGACGGGCCATGCGCCGCTGCTCGAGGAGGAATTGGCACTCGCGAACATTGCGCTCGACCTGATCGGGCAGGCGCGCTCGCTGTATGAATATGCCGGCATGCTCACCGGGCACAGCGAGGACCAGCTTGCGTATCTGCGCGACGCTCAGGGCTGGCGCAATTGTCTGATCATGGAACTGCCCAACGGGGATTTCGCCTTCAGCATTGCGCGGTTGCTGCTGGTGTCGGCCTTCGTCGACCCGCTCTGGCGCGCCTCGATGGTATCGAGCGATCTGACCGTCGCTGCAGTTGCCGCCAAGGCGGAGAAGGAGACGGCTTATCATCTGCGTCATGCGGGTGAATGGTTGATCCGTCTGGGTGACGGCACGGATGAGAGCCATCGCCGTGCACAGGCGGCGATCGACTCGCTATGGCCCTATACCGGCGAGCTGTTCGAAGCGCCCGCCGCCGATAGCGTGTTCCCGGATCCGTCGACGCTGCGTGATACTTGGACCGAAACCGTTGACAACATCCTGTCGCGGGCAACGCTTGTCCGACCGCCGGACGGCTGGATGCAGTCAGGCGGACGCTGCGGTCGGCACACCGAGCATCTCGGCTATCTGCTGGTCGAGATGCAATTTCTTCAGCGCGCCTATCCTGGTGCCTCATGGTAGATCAGCCGTCCTTGGGCGAACGCGCGCTGGCCGCGCTGGAAACCATCACTGATCCGGAAATCCCGGTCTTGACGATTGCCGATCTGGGCATTCTTCGTGACGTGTCGGTGCACGGCGATACGGTGGATGTCACGATTACGCCGACCTATTCCGGCTGTCCGGCGATGAATATGATCATGCTGGACATCGAAACAGCGCTGGCGCAGGCCAAGATCAAGGCGCGTGTCTATACGCGTCTGGCGCCGGCCTGGACCACGGACTGGTTGAGCGATGCCGGGCGTCGCAAGCTGGCTGAGTTCGGCATCGCTCCGCCTGCGCATGCAGCCTCGCGCCGTGCCTTGTTCGGCCGGGAACATCCGGTCTGCCCGCGTTGCGGCAGCGCAGACACCGAACTGATCAGCGAATTCGGCTCCACGGCATGCAAGTCGCTGCACCGCTGCTGTGGCTGCCGGGAGCCGTTCGACGCGTTCAAGTGCCACTGACCGAAGGGGAGAAGATGATGGCAAGGCAAGCGATCGTGACCGACAAGGCACCGAAGCCGGGCGGACACTTCGCACAGGCGATCGCGGTAGAAGCAACGGGAAAGCTCGTGTTCATTTCGGGCATGGTCGCACAACGGTCTGACGGAACGGTCGCGGGCATCGGCGATATTGAGGCGCAGACGCGCCAGGTGTGCGAGAACGTCAAGGCGGCAGTGGAGGCCGCCGGCGGTACGCTCGCCAATGTCTGCCGCGTCGATGTCTACGTGCGCAATATGGAGAACCTGGCGCCGATCCATAAGGTCCGGCGCGAATACTTCCCATCGCCGCCGCCGGCCTCCACCCTGGTTGAGGTCAGCAAGTTCACACACCCGGACTATCTGATCGAGATGAGCGCGATCGCCGTGGTGTGATCCTTCGGTCCTGACCGAAGCGAACGCGGATAGAAAGCAGACGTTGGACGACGCATATCGGGCCAACACAAAGGAGGCTCGCTCATGCCAGTTCTGCTCGATCCGCGCGAAGTGCAGTTTCGTATTCCAAGCCATCATGCAGGCCTGTCACTGTTCCTGCGCTACCTGCCGGCGAACGAGGATGTGCAAACCAGAGGTGTCGTGCTGTACGTGCATGGCGCCACCTTTCCTTCGGCGTTGTCGGTTGCGCATCGCTTCGATGGCCGGTCGTGGCGCGATGAACTATGTGCCGCTGGCTTTCACGTCTGGGCATTCGACTTCCATGGCTACGGCGAGTCAGATCCTTATCCCGGAATGTCGGAGCCGCCGGATGACAAGGAACCGCTCTGCACTGCCGACGACGCCAGTTGGCAAGTCGAGCAGGCCGTCCGCTTCATCAGCCGGCATCATACCACGCCGCGGATCTCACTGGTCGCGCATTCCTGGGGAACGATGGTCGCGGGGCGCTTCGCCGCTCGCTGCCCTGATCTGATCGATCGCTTCGTCCTGTTCGGAGC
>JBKPSV010000119.1:0-4895 GCA_046735215.1 Pseudomonadota bacterium
CTCCGGGAGATTGCCGCCCGATGATTGCAGGCAGAGCGCACCGACATAGCGGCCGGCAAAGCCGCGCCACCAGGCGAACAGGGGCGGCAGCGCGGCTCCCAGCTCGCCGGCGCCGAGCCGCAGCAATCCCTGGCCGCTACCTTGGGCGAACGCCTCGGTCAGGCGAAACGCCGTTCGCGCGTCGAGCTCGGCCGCAACAGCAGAGTGTTCCAGCACCAAGTGCCCGTGCGGCGTAAGACGCAGGCTCACGTGCGGCATCCAGGCAAGCTACGGCCGACCCGTACGCCGCGGTCAAGTACGTTCAGAGATCGCCGAGAAAGTGCAGGACCGCCGCGTTGAACAGCGCCGGATCCTGCAGGAAGGCGAAATGGCTGGTGTTGGGCAGGATCAGCAGCCCGGCACCCGGGATCGTCGCTGCTATATATTCTGTATGCGGCCGCTTGATTGCCTCGTCATGGTCGCCATCGACCACCAGCACCGGCGAGCGGATCGACTTCAGCTGCGCGTCCGTCCAGTTCGGCTGAGTTTCCCACATCTTGCTGATCTGCGCGACGAACGCATCGTATTCGTTCGGCGTCGCCGAAAGGCGCGCGTATTCGTGCCCGGCACGTTGAATGAACTGGGCGAAGGTCGGGTTCTTCTCCACCCCCTCCTGCACCCCGCTGGTCACGGTATTCGCGGCGAAGGCGAACACCTTGCCCACCCGGTCAGGATGGCGAATGGCCAAGTCGAGGCCCAGGATGCCGCCATCGCTCCAGCCCACCACGTCCGATCTGGTGATATGCAGCGTGTCGAGCAGCGCCACCACATCATCGGCCATCAGGTCGTAGCCATAAGGGCGCGAATCCCGCGTGCTGCGGCCATGGCCGCGACTGTCCACAACAATTACTAAATGATGCGGCGCCAGCGCCTTCACCTGGTTGCCCCAGTAGTCGGAGTTCGCCAGACCACCGTGCAGCAGCACCACCGGCGAGCCGTGTCCGATGGTGGCGACATACAGGCTGATGCCATTGACCTTGGCATGACCCCCGTTTTCCCCGGACACCGGCGAAGGAGTGGGTGGCAGCGTCTGCCAAAGCGGCTCTCCAAGCGCGGCACGCCAAGGAAGCATAAGAACCAGCAACAACAGCACACGGCACATAAACCGCCTCCGGGTGATAAGGCGCAGAAGCTGCCATCGGCAGCGCGTGCTTGAACAGAGCGCTGCGTCGAACCAATGTGGCCGGTCATGGACCCAGCGTTCAACATTCCCGCAGGCATTCCTCGTGCCGCACTGGTGACCGGCGCGGCACATCGCATCGGTCGAACTATTGCGGTCGCGCTGGCGAAAGCAGGGTTTGATATCGCTGTGCATTGCCATACCAGCCGCGATGCTGGCACGGCGACCTGCGAGGCGATCCGTCGATTGGACCGTCGCGCCTGCCTGCTGTGCGCCAACCTGGGCGACGAGGTCGCTACGCAGGCGATTGTTCCCAAGGCCGTCGCGGCGCTTGGGCCGGTCGGCGTGCTGGTCAACAACGCGAGCCCGTTTGAACGTGACGAATGGCACGACGCCAGCCGTGCCTCGTGGGATGCTCACATCGAGCCAGGCCTGCGCGCCCCATTCGTGCTCATGCAGCACTTCGCGCACCAATTGCCTACCGATGCCGAAGGCGCCGTGATCAACATGCTAGACCAGCGCGTGTGGTCGATCACGCCGCACTTTGTGTCCTACACCGTCGCCAAGGCGGGGTTGTGGGCGCTGACCCAATCGATGGCACTGGCGCTGGCGCCACGCATCCGGGTGAACGGCATCGGTCCCGGCCCCGCGCTCGCCAGCCCCAGGCAGACACAAGAGCAGTTCACCCGACAGTCGGCCTCGGTGCCGCTGCATCGCGGCACCAACCCCGACGAGATCGCCCGCGCGGTGCTCACCATCCTTGCCCTGCCGGCAATGACGGGCCAGATGCTGGCACTCGACGGCGGGCAGCACCTGCAGTGGCAGTCCGGCCGCCACGGGCCGCCACCCGAGGAGTGACGTGCATGGAAGCGCAGCCGATCGCCAGCAGTACCCGGGCGCTTCGCCACATGTTCCTCCGCGACATGGTGCTCACCGCGAGCATCGGGGTGCACCCGCATGAGCACGCCGCGCCACAGCGCGTGAGGATCAACGTGGATCTCGGGGTCGAGGACGACTGCGCGCGGCCACTGTCCCGCCAGCCCGTCGGGCGGGACGAGATGGCGCGGGTGGTGGACTACGAGAAGCTGGCGGAACGGGTACGGGCCATCGTTGCCGCTGGCCACGTCCGGCTTGTGGAGACGCTGGCCGAGCGGATTGCCGAGGCCTGCCTGTCGGATCGGCGTGTGCATCTGGCGCGTATCCGAGTAGAGAAGCTTGACATCTTCGCGGATGCGACCTCGGCGGGAGTGGAGATCGAGCGGCGCCAGCGAGACTTGTCCACTCCGCGACAAGCAGCCGTTAATAGCGAAGCAGCGGGCGGCAGGAGGTTAACGGATCGGTAACATTTGGGGTGGAGGTCGCAACGATTTCAAGGAGTTAGCTTTTGCCTAAATTTTTTGCAATCCTGCCAGACCCCAGCGAATCCGTGGACCTGCCGCAAATGCCAGTGGGGACACCCACAAGGTTATCCACAGGGATGGTGGATCGTCCGGCACCGCAGCAAATTTGGCCTAATGGCGGCGTGACGCCAAATTACTCCCTGCCGTGAGTGATCCGCCCTCTGTTCCACCACTGACCGGGGCCGCGGCCATCGAGGCGGCACTGGCCACCATGCCTTTCAACCCGGGCGTCTATCGCATGCTCGACGCCAAGGGTGACGCGCTGTACGTCGGGAAAGCGCGCAGCCTGAAGAAGCGGGTTGCCGCCTATACCCAGGTTGGCCGGCTGGACGAGCGGCTAAGGCGGATGGTGAACGAGACGGCCTCGATGGAGGTCATCACCACCCATACCGAGGCCGAGGCGCTGCTGCTCGAGGCCAATCTGATCAAGCGGCTCAAGCCGCGCTTCAACATCGTGCTGCGGGACGACAAGTCGTATCCCTGGCTGATGCTGACCGAGGACCACGCCTACCCGCAGATCGCCAAGCATCGCGGTGCTCAGGTGCGCAAAGGCAGCTACTGGGGCCCGTTCGCGTCGGCCTGGGCGGTGAACCAAACGGTCACAGCAATGCAGCGAGTGTTTCTGCTGCGCTCGTGTGCCGACACGGTGTTCGCCAATCGCACCAGACCCTGCCTGCTCTATCAAATCAGGCGCTGCTCGGCGCCCTGCGTCGAACGGATCAGCGGGGAGAACTATGCCCGGCTTGTCGGCCAGGCGAAGGCATTCTTGGCCGGCAAATCCGCCACCGTGCAGCGCGAACTGGCGAACGAGATGGAGCATGCAGCCGAATCGCTGGAATTCGAGCATGCCGCGGCAGTGCGCGATCGCATCCGTGCCCTCACCTTCGTGCAGAGCAATGACGTGGTGAATCCCGCCAGCATGCAGGACGCCGATGTAGTCGCCGCGTGGCAGATCGCAGGCCAGACCTGCGTGCAGGTGTTCTTCGTTCGCGGCGGGCGCAACAACGGCAACCGCGCGTTCTTTCCGTCCCACACCAAGGGCGAAAATGCCGGCGAGGTTCTCGCCGCCTTCATCGCCCAGTTCTACGACGACAAGCCGCCGCCGCCCTGCGTGCTGGCGAACCACACCCTGCCCGAACAGGACCTGGTCGCAGAGGCACTGAGCCTGAAGGCAGACCGCAAGGTGGAAATCCATGTGCCGCAGCGTGGCGAAAAGCGAGCGGTCGTGCAGCACGCCGAAGTCAACGCACGCGAGGCGCTGGAGCGCAAGCTGGCCGAGAGCGCCGGACAGGCAAAGCTCTTGGAAGGTGTGGCACAGCTATTCGGCCTGCCGGCGCCGCCGGAACGCATCGAAGTTTACGATAACTCGCACATCATGGGCACCAACCCCTATGGCGTGATGATCGTGGCCGGACCCGAAGGGTTCCGGAAGACCGCCTACCGCAAGTTCTCGATCCGCGGCCCGGTCACACCGGGTGACGATTTCGCGATGATGCGCGAGGTGCTGCAGCGCCGCTTTACACGCGCGCTGAAGGAACAGGAGGAGGGCGCGCCGGCCGGCGACTGGCCGGACGTCGTGCTGATCGATGGCGGCGCAGGACAGTTGTCGGCGGCACGCGACGTGCTGACCGACCTCGGCGTACAGGACGTAAAGCTGGTTGCGATCGCCAAGGGACCGGATCGCGATGCCGGCCGCGAGTGGTTCTACTCGGACGGCATGGACCCATTCCAACTGCCGCCACGCGATTCCGTGTTGTATTTCCTCCAGCGGCTCCGCGATGAAGCGCACCGATTTGCAATCACCACACATCGCGCCGGGCGGGCGAAGAATATCCGTCAGAGTGAACTGGATGAGGTCCAGGGCATTGGCGCGGCCCGTAAGCGCGCGCTGTTGAACCATTTTGGTTCGGCACGTGGTGTGAAAATGGCGGGGCTCGCAGACCTCGAGGCCGCGCCCGGAATCAGCAAGGAAATCGCGCGGCGGGTATATGCGCACTTCCATCCGGGCGTACGGATGGAGCACGCGTCCTAGAAGAATAAAGCCACTCCAGGAGCTCGACGGGCGGACGAATCCGTACCGATACCGTAAATATTAGACCCTTTGTCAAGCGTTTGCCCCATCTGCACGAAAAAAGTGTCGCCTTGTTTGGCTGACCGCGCTCACCGTTCTGGCAGTCGCGGCTCTGTTGTTCGCGCGCTCGCATGGCTCCTTCCAGCCGCAGTTCTGAGTTACAGAGCGCTCGACCAGAGGCAGTTCCGGTCACTGCCGTTGTGGCGAAAGTGCAGGACGTGCCGGTGGAGTTGCGCGGCCTTGAGACCGTGCTGGCGTTCAATAT
>JBKPSV010000120.1:0-26928 GCA_046735215.1 Pseudomonadota bacterium
GTTGTAGCGATCGATCTGCCCGCCGCTCACCAGACCCAATAGCGAGAACAGACCACCGACGATCTTCCGTTGCGCGACAGATGCATCCTGCGCGCCCTGGCCGTCGACGCTGATCACCAGGACGCGGCGGAGATGGTCATAACCCAGGGTTTTGATCGTCTCGGGTGATGCCGCCATAGTCTCCATCATCGAACCCGCGACACGCAGGCCGAGATTGTCGGAGATGCCACCGTCAGCAAGGTGCACATACTTCGTGCGGTTGGGGTCCAGGTAACGGCCCGTCAGTTGTGCTTGTGTGCCAATCCTGGACAAGGGATTGCGTCGTTCTTCAGCGGTGACACGGCGATCCCAACCGGGCACGCGCCCGCCGCAGTCCGCGGCCCGGTTAGTTAAGGTGATCGGCGAGAACAGGCCTGGGAACCCATTCGACGCAGCAACGGCGCGCGCAAGCGGAAACTCCGACAGGTCGGAGCAGATGACATCGAAACCTTCCTGCGTGAAGAGGAATGGAGCACCGTAGCTGATGTCGGTTGCTCCGATCGCGATGATCGGCCGACCAAGCGTCTTCAGATCCTGGTAGGTAGCGCCATGGAACATCGTTCGGTCATAAACCCGTTCCATGTAGTCGTTGGTGCCCACCGTCGGGTCCGCGATCCATCCCCAGTTCCATGGCAGCAGGTAGATGCCAAAGATGTAGGCGTTGGTGTCGGAGTAGAGAAAGTCCTTCTCGTACTGGCCGAACATCTTGTCGCGGTGCAGGCCATAATAGGCGGCGGTGAAACTGCCGCCGGAAATGCCGGAGATCCCGTCCAGTTGCGACAGCAGCGAGCGCCCATCGCCTGGGATGGTGACCTGACCCATACCTTCTAACGCGCCATAGGAATACGCAGCCGACCGCTTTCCGCCGCCGGACATGGCAACCAAGATCAGCAGATCTGGGATCTGTCGAACCCTGGTCACCGAGTCGATCCGGTAACCGCCGGCGGAAATGGTTTCGCTCCCCGGCGGCTCAAGCTTGGACTGAGGCAAAGGCGTCGTATCGACGACGGTGAGCGATGCACACGCCGGCAGTAGCGTTGCAGCCAGCACCACTGCGACGCGAAGACATTGGCGGAGCATTGTTGAACTGGAACTCAATGCGCGGTCGAGGAAGAGCTCTTGCCGGCAGCGTAGCCCTGCTGATAAGCCGACTGCTCGTTCTTCTTGACGTTATCGTAGATCAGTCCGCCAGCGAGACCCGCGGCGGCGCCGGCGACCGCACCAAGGGCGGCGTTGCCGCCAATCGCGCCAAGCACCGCGCCACCGGCTGTGCCAATGGCGGTACCCGACAGAGCGCGCTGCTGGGTTTGATTCATGTCGGAACAGCCGGCCAGAGCCAAGCCACCGGCGAGCAGGGCGATAGTGGGCTTCATGGTCATCCTCCGTCAGTTCTTCAGCGGCCACGCGGGCAGGGAAATTGATGAGTCAGGAAGGCGGCTATGGCATCAGCCGGCGGCAGGGCTGATCGCGCCGGTTCCGCTTTTGCCCACTGGATGAAGTTCGCTATTCCCTCATTGCGTGTGGGCATCTGGCTCGGCATGCAGAACATGTGACGAGACTTTTGAGCCCGCTCCTGCTCCTGCAGCACGCGGAACACGCCAACTGTGAACCCATGGCAGAAGTTGATGGCAGCTGTATACAACGCCTCGGATTGCGCGGTGGTACACAGCTCGACCAAGTCACCGGTGCTGTGCAGCAAGAAGGTGTTTTCAGTCACCGCGGCATGCGCCGAACCAGCTGACAGTCCAACACATAGTGCAAATCCAGAAAGCCATCCATTGACGCGCATCATTCTCCTCCTTGCGGTCGTACCAGTGCTGAGTGATCCGGCGCGTCAGGTGGGATTGGGTGTGGCACCACTGGACGAGCCGAAGAGCGAAGCCGCTCGCGAATGTACTGGAAGATGACGTAGAGGGCGGGGATCGCGAAGATGCCGATGAACGACGCCGTCAGCATGCCACCGAACACCGGCGTGCCGACATCGCGTCGCGCCAGGCGTGAAGGTCCTTCGGCCACCACCAGTGGCAGCAGACCAAGAATAAACGCGAACGACGTCATCATCACCGGACGAAAGCGCAGACGCGCCCCCTCGGTCGCCGCTTCCAGAAGCGGCATGCCCTCGGCTCGGCGCTCCTTGGCGAACTCCACAATCAGGATGCCGTTCTTCGCCGCCAGGCCGATCAGCACCACCATGCCGATCTGCGCGTAGAGATCGAGCGTCAGTCCGGCGGCGACGATGGCGGCATAAGAGCCGACCACCCCCACGGTGACCGAGAGCAGGACCGGGATCGGTATCGTCCAGCTCTCATAGAGAGCGACCAGGAACAGATATGCGAACAGCACCGCGAAGCCGAGGATGATCTCGGTCTTCCCTTCCGCGCGCTTTTCTTGAAAGGACACGTCGGTCCACTGGCCTTGATAGCCTCTCGGCAGCGTCTTTTCCGCCACCTCTTCCATCGCTGCCAACGCCTGGCCCGAGGAAACGCCAGGGGCAGGGCTGCCCTGTACCGTGACCGCGGTCCTGTTGTTGTAGCGGATCAGCGCCTGCGGCCCGATGATCGGGCGTACCTCGACCAGGCTGCGCAGCGGAATCATCTCGCCATCGGCGTTGCGCACGTTGATCCGATAAATGTCATCAATGGACGATCGATCCTGCGCCTCGGCCTGCACCTGCACCTGCCAGGTGCGGCCGAACAGGTTCATGTCATTGACGTAGTAGCCGCCCAGCGAGGCCTGCAGCGTCTGGAAGATCGACGAAAGATCGACCTTGAGCACCTGCGCCTTGTCGCGATCGATATCGAGGTAGACCGACGGTGTTGCAGGCGAGAACGTGCTGAATACGCGGCTGAGCTTCGGGTCCTGGTTCGCCGCGACCAGCAGTCCGCGCAGTACCCGCGCCAGCGCGGCGGGACCGCCGCCCCCGGTGTCCTGCAGCACATAGCTGAACCCACCGCCGGTACCCAGGCCGATGATCGGGGGTGGTGCCAGCGGCACAGCCTGACCGCCACGTAGTTGCCGAAAAGTCTGCCCCAAGCGCGCGATCATCGCCTGCGCCGACTGGGACGGATCGGCGCGGTCGTCAAACGGTTTGAGCGAGACGATCAGGAACGCCGCGTTCGATTGCGAGTAATTGTCGATGAAGTTCAGTCCGATCGTGGCGGAGTAATCCTGGATCGCGTGCTCCTGCTTCAGGACGTCTTCGATCCGCCGGACGAAATCCGACGTGCGGCCGATTGAAGCACCATCCGGCAGCTGGACGACGACAAAGAATGCGCCCTGGTCGTCTTCCGGGAGGAACCCTGTCGGTGTGATCCTGCCAAGTCCGATCACGCCGGCCACAGCCACACCCACCATCACCAGGCCGATGATAGAGATCCGCACCAGCCGTGCGACGATTGCGCCATAACCGTCGCGCACCCAGTCGATGCCACGCATCAGCGCCCCGATCGGTCCGCGGCGCGGTCCATGATGTGGTCGCAGGAAGATGGCGCACAGCGCCGGCGACAACGTCAGAGCGTTGATCGCGGAGAGGAACATCGACACCGCGACGGTGACGGCGAACTGGCGGAACAACTCACCAGAAATACCTGGAATGAACGCCACCGGTACGAACACCGACAACAGCACCAGGGTGATTGCGATGATCGGCGCCACGATCTGGCTCATCGCCAGCTTGGTGGCCTCCCCCGGTGACAGCTCGGGATGCTGCTCCATCACGTGCTCGACCTGCTCGACCACGACGATGGCATCGTCCACCACGATGCCGATCGCCAGCACGATCGCCAGCAGCGACACGGTATTGGCAGAGTAGCCGATTGCGTTCAGCACGATGAAGGTGCCGATCAGGCTGACCGGTACCGCGATGCTGGGGATCAGCGTGGCGCGCAGGCTGCCGAGGAACAGGTACACAACCAGAACCACGAGGATGAATGCCTCGACCAGGGTCTTCTGCACCTCGTGGATCGTGGCGGTGACGAAGGTTGTGGGGTCATAGGTGACCTTCCAGGCGAGATCGTCCGGAAAGTTCTTCGCGCCATCCAACATCACCTGCTTCACGCCGGCGAGTGCCGTCAGCGCGTTGGCGCCCGGTGCCTGATACACCGCGAGCAGTGCCGCGGGCGAACCGTTCAGTCGCGTCGAGCGGTCCAGATTCGCCGCTCCCAGTTCCAGCCGTGCAATGTCGCCGAGCCGGAGCACCGAACCGTCAGGATTGGTGCGGATGACGATCTGCTCGAATTCGGCCGCCGATGACAGGCGTCCTTTGGTCTGCACGTTGAGTTGCAACTGCTGTTCGTTGGAAGTCGGCCGCGCCCCCAGCCTCCCGACGGCGGCCTGCACGTTCTGTTTCTGTATAGCGTTGATGACATCGGCAGTGGTCAGGTTGAGCCCGGTCAACTTGTCAGTCTGCACCCAGGCCCGCATCGAGTAGTCCTGCGGTCCGAACAATGTCGCGTCGCCCACACCCGGCGAGCTCTTGATCTGGTCCAGCAGGTTGATCGTCGCATAGTTGGAGATGAACAGCTCGTCATGCGTCTGCTTTGGCGAATACAGCGCGATAACGCCCAGCAGGGCCGATGACTGCTTCTTGACCGTGACGCCTTGTTTCTGCACGTCTTGCGGCAGTTTAGACAGCGCGACCTGCACGCGGTTGTTGACATTGACGGTATCGATGTCGGGGTCGGTACCGAGTTCGAACGACACCTTCAGTGAATAGCTGCCATCGTTGCCGCTGACGCTCTTCATGTAGATCATCTTGTCGACGCCGATGACCTGACTCTCGATCGGCTGCGCGATCGTTGCGTCGACAATGGCGGCGGAGGCGCCAGGGTATAGTGTGGTAACCGATACCTGCGGCGGCACGATATCGGGATACTGCGCGACCGGGATCACCAGCAGTGACAGCAGCCCGGCAATAGTGGTGACGATGGCGATAACCGTCGCCAGTCGCGGCCGCTCGATGAAGATCGAGGAGAACATGTCTCAGCCTTGGCTCTGCGGCGAAATCACCGGCGTGGCTGTCACTGCGGTGCCAGGACGCAGCGTCTCCATGCCCTGCACCACAACCTGTTCACCGCCTTTAAGACCATCCTCGACGATCGCATTCGAGCCCGACTCCCCGCCAAGCGTGACGCGTCGCACCTCTGCCTTGCCGTCCACGACCAGGAACACATACGGCCCTTGCTGATCCACGATCAGCGCCGACTGCGGGACGAGCACCTTTTCCTGCGGCTTGTCGCCCTCGACGGAAACGCGGACGAGTTGGCCATCTATCAGTCTGCCGTCCGGATTGGGAATGATCGCGCGGACCAGCACGGTATCTGTCGCACGGTCCACCTGCACGTTGACGAAGTCGATGCGCCCAGTCTGGTCGTACTGGGTGCCGTTGGAGAATGCGATGCGAATCTTAAGAGCCTGCGCCGCGCCTTTGCCGCGGCGTGTCTCCTCCGCCTCGATATCAAGGAACAGGCGTTGGCTGACGGGGAACGTCACGTACATCGGGTCGCGGCTGACGATCACTGTCAGCGGTCCGCTGTCAGGACTGACGACGTTGCCTTTGGTGACAGAAGTGCGGCCGATCACGCCACTGATCGGTGCAGTGACCTCAGTATAGCCCAGGTTCACATTCGCCGTCTTGAGATTGGCATCGGCGATGATGACAGTGCCCTGCGCGGACTTCTGCTCCGCCGTCCGTACGTCCAGCAGCGCCCGCGATGCTGCATCGGTCTTCACCAGTTCCTGTGTGCGGGCGAGCTGCGCGGTCGCGTTCGCCAGAGAGCCCTGTGCCTTCAGCAGGTCACCTTGTGCCTGCTGTACCGCCGCCTGGAAGGTGTCTGGTTCGATGCGATAGAGAACGTCGCCCTCCTTGACGGACGCACCGTCCTTGAACAGCACGTCCTCAAGATAGCCGGTCACGCGGACGCGAACGTCGACGCGATTGATCGCCTCTACCCGACCAACGAACTCAGTCGCCTGAGTAATGGGCCGCAGTGCGGCCGCCACAGTCCCCACGGAGATGGCCGCCGGCGGCTGCGCCCATCCGCTCGACGCTGCAATAAGCAGCCCCGCGACTGCGGTGGCCCAGACAAGTGCTCGCATTATGTTTTTCCCCAATCCCTTCTTCTGGCCGCTGTTTCCGGGCCACGTCCCAGCGGTCAATTTTTGTTGCCGAAAGGAGTAACGCAGGTCGTGGCGTATGCATAGGCAAAACCACACTGACATGGTGTCGCAGTGACTTTCCGATCGGCTCGATCCGCTCATGCGTAAAGGGTCGACGGCAGCCCGCATTGATCTGGCTCAATGCAAAGGGAAGCCGCGATATCGCGGCGATTAACCTCCCAGGATCACCCCGGGCAAAATGCTGTGTCCACGCAGGAAATCCTCGGCTGCCATTGCCGGACGGCCCGCCAGCTGCACCCTCGTCAGCCGCAGCGCTCCTGTGCCACAGGCCACAGTCAGCTCTCTGTCCAACACGGCACCGGGCGCGCCAGACCTGCAACAAGGCTCCGCACTCAACACCTTCAGCATGTTCCCATGCAGGGTAGTGAAGGTGCCGGGCCACGGATCGAAAGCCCGCACCTGTCGCTCAATGGCTCGGGCATCGCGGGCCCAGTCGATGCGACCGGAATCACGGCTCAATTTGGGGGCGTAGGTCATGCCTTCATCCGGCTGCGGAACCGGTCGGGGCCTCTCGGCAAGCGTGCGCAGGACAAGCCTGGCCCCCAGCTCCGCCAGCGCATTATGTATCGTCGCGGCTGTCGCTTCGGCGGTGATCGGCACACGCTCCTGCAGAAGCATCGGACCGGTATCCAGCCCGACATCCATCTGCATGATGGTGACGCCCGTTTCCGAGTCGCCGGCCAGGATGGCCGCCTGGATCGGGGCGGCGCCACGCCAGCGCGGCAGCAGGCTCGCATGAAGGTTGAAGCAGCCCAGGCGAGGCGTGGTCAGCATCGCCTCCGGCAGGATCAGTCCATAGGCTGCGACCACGGCGGCGTCCAGGTCGAGCGCAGCAAACGCCGCTTGCTCGGCCACATTGCTTCGGAGGCGCGCGGGGCTGCGCACCTGCAGGCCGAGTTCATCCGCCACGACCTCCACCGGACAGGGGCGCAGCGCATAGCCGCGTCCGGCAGGCCTGGGCGGCTGACAATAAACCGCAGCCAGGTCATGGCCAGCCGCATGCAGCGCGCGCAGGGCCGGGACCGCAAATTCCGGGCTGCCCATGAACGCCAGTCGCATGACGCTACATGGCCTCCGCGCGCTTCTGGCGCAGCTCCTTGGCGAGCCGGCGCAGGATCATGTTGCGCTTCAGCGCTGACAGGTGGTCGACGAACAGGATACCATCCAGGTGGTCGATCTCGTGTTGCAGGCAGGCTGCCAACAGCCCCTCAGCCTCGATCTGCCGCTTGGCACCTTCGAGATCCGCATAGCGCACCGTCACGCGCGCCGGCCGTGTCACATCGGCGTACTGCCCAGGCAGCGACAGGCAGCCTTCCTCGCGGGTCGCCTGCTCCTCGCTACGATGAGCCACCTCGGGGTTGATCAATACCATCGGCGCCCGGATGTCATCCGGCTGCAAGTCCACCACCGCGAAGCGCAGGCCAACCCCGACCTGCGGCGCGGCCAGCCCGATGCCGGGCGCCCGGTACATAGTCTGCAGCATGCGCGGCACCAAGCCGCGCACGCGCTCCAGGTCGGCCTCGGTGACTGGCTTGGCCCGTGCCTTCAAAATCGGGTCCGGCACCACCAGAATCGGCAGGGTATCCACCGAATCGTTCATGTCGGCCATGTAGCGGTGGTACACGCACCGATCAACGGTGCCCCTTGCAACCACGCTCTCGACCGCCAAGATTCTGATCCGCCGGAATGCCGACACGGGTTCCGGTAACTGCTTCGCTCGAAGGAGGGGGCCATGACGACCAGGGTGTTTGCCTCACCATTGTTCCTAGGATTCGACCATCTTGAGCAGATGCTCGAGCGGGCCTCAAAGGCGTCGTCCGACGGTTATCCGCCTTACAATATCGAGCAGATCAGCTCGTCCGGATTGCGGATCACGCTAGCGGTTGCCGGCTTCACCATGGATGACCTGCAGATTACGCAGGAAGACAACCAATTGGTGATCCGAGGCCGTCAGAATGACGACAGCCAGGGGCGCGTCTTCCTGCACCGCGGAATTGCCGCACGGCAGTTTCAGCGGGCGTTCGTTCTCGCCGAGGGGATTGAGGTGAAGGGTGCCTGGCTCGACAATGGGCTTCTGCACATCGATCTCGTCAGGCCGCAGCCTGAGACGCGGGTGAGGACGATCCAGATCAACCGCGCCAACGGCAACAACGGCCACAGTGCTGGCAAGGTGCGGGTGGTTGATAACGAGGTGGGGCAGGACGACTAGCAGCTGCCCTGATTGAGAAGGTGCCGCATTTCGCGGGCCGAACAGCAAGCAACGTCGGTGCTGCATAAGCGGGCCGCCGTGCAAGGAGTAACGACGATGGACGCCAACAGTATTCAACGACCAGACGAGCAAGGTGCCACGCCGGCCGTTATCGATATACACGACATTTCTCCACAACAGCTGGCCATGCTGGGCGTGCAGCAGATCGCATATGTAAAGCCCGTGGTGGTCAACGGGGCGGCGGCTTACGCGATCCATGCGGCTGACGGCACGCCAATGGCGATTGCGGCTGAACGTGACGCCGCCATGGCCGCGATTGTGCAGCACGAGATGGTACCGGCTTTGGTCCACTAGCCCGGTTATGGTCATTGCGAGGCGTTGATGCCTCGCAATGACAGCGTGCTACTTGCTGCCGGGGTCGATCCAGCCGATGTTGCCGTCGCTGCGCCGGTACACGACATTCAACTCGCCCGACGCTTTATTGCGGAACATCATCGCAGGCTGATCCGCCAGGTCCATCAGCATCACGGCCTCGCTGACTGTCAGCAGGCTGATCTCGGTTGTATCTTCAGCGACAATCGTGGCCTGTGCCTCGCCGTTGCCGCGTTCTGCCGATCCGTCCTCCTGACGCAGCACGTATTGGCGCGCCGCCTCGGGCCGCTCGCGATTGGCGCTGTCCCGCGCATGCTCGTTCACCCGTCGGCGATACCGACGCAGCCGTTTGGCGATGTGCTCCGCCGCATCGTCGAACGCGGTGTTGGCGTCGGCAGCTTCGCCCTCTCCCCGAAGGGTCAGTCCACGGCCCGCGTGCACGTTGATGTCGCAGGTGAAGAAGCTGCGGGCGCGACCAAACGTGACCTGCGCCTCCAGCGCGTGATCGAAATACTTGCTGGCAATAACGTCTAGATGGTCCGAGACGCGCGTGCGCAAGGCGTCCGACAGATCAACCTGCTTGCCGGAAACTGTGATGTGCATCCTCTCTCTCCCAGAGGGCCGAGCTGACCGTCAGACCAGAGCGGCCTTCTCACGCCGACGCTGCACCGAATTCGGTATGCGCAGCGCCTCCCGGTATTTGGCCACGGTCCTCCGCGCAATGTCTACACCCTCGTCCCGCAAGGCCACCACGATCGCATCGTCCGACAGAATGTCATCGGCAGCCTCCGCGCCAATCAACGCACGAATGCGATAGCGCACGGCCTCCGCGCTGTGGCTCTCACCACCTGTTCCTGGAATCGCAGCGGTGAAGAAATACTTAAGCTCGAAGGTTCCTCGCGGCGTAGCGATGTATTTGTTGGCGGTGACGCGACTGACGGTGCTTTCGTGCAGCTCCACGGCTTCCGCGATGTCGCGCAGGATCAGCGGTCGCAGATGTGCGACGCCGTAGCGGATGAACCCGTCCTGCTGGCGGATGATTTCCGCTGCAACTTTCAGGATGGTCTGCGCACGCTGCTGCAGCGAGCGAACCAGCCAATTGGCGCTGGCCAGCTGCTCGGCCATGAACAGCCTGTCTTCTCTACGAGCGTGCGGCGCGACACGCGCATAGAACCGCTCGTTGACCAATAGGCGCGGCATCGTTTCGGGGTTCAACTCGAGCAACCACTCGCCTTCCGGACCAGCCCGCATCAAGATGTCCGGAACCACCAGCTGAGCCGGCGCATCGTCGTAACGGGCGCCTGGTTTCGGATCGAGGCAGCGGATCTCGGCGATCATGTCCGCCAGGTCCTCGGCATCGACCTCACAAATCGCGGATAGCCTGCGAAGATCGCGTCGGGCTAGCAGATCCAGATTGTCCAGCAGGGTCGCCATGGCCGGGTCCAGCCGATTACGCTCGGCGAGCTGCGCAGCCAGGCACTCCTGCAGATCACGCGCAAACAGCCCGACAGGATCAAAGCGCATCATGCGCGCGCGTACCGCCTCTACCCGCTCCAACGGGATTGCCATCGCATCGGCGATAGCGGTGGGATCCGCGGTCAGCCGCCCGGCCGGGCACAACAGCGCAATCAGATGCGCGCCGATCATGCGGTCCACATGGTCGTTGAACGAGAGACGCAGCTGCTCACCGAGGTATTCGCGCAGTGGACGCCGCTCGTCGGCAACGTCCTCGATGCCGCGATCATCGGCCTCGAAGTTGCCGGGGCCACCGCGACCTATGATCGACGATGTCGGCGGTGCACCATCCGCGACCCCGCCGGGATCATACGTCTCACCAAGATCGGCATCGAGCGGTGCCGCCATCTCGGCAGGCATGGTCTCTGCCTCGGCAAGTTGTGCGGTGTCGGCCAGCTCGCTGATGCGCTCCGGCTTCTGATCAGGAGCCGCACGCTCCGTGTCCGGCAACTCCGCGCGCTCATCACGTTCCAGCAGCGGGTTTCGCTCAAGCTCCTCGTCGACGAAACTCGCGACCTCGATATTGGAAAACTGCAGCAGCTTGATCGCCTGCCGCAGTTGCGGTGTCATCACCAGAGTCTGGGTCTGGCGAAGATCCAGTCGTAGCCCTAGGGGCATGATGTGGTCAGGTCGTTCACGACGACCAACATGCTAGAGCGTCGGGACCAACAAAACGTTCACAGGCTGAACCGTTCGCCCAGATACACTCGCCGCACGTCCTCGTGTGCGACCACTTCGTCCGGCCGTCCCTCAAACAGCACCTGACCGTCGTGCATGATATAGGCGCGGTCAATGATGCCGAGCGTCTCGCGTACATTATGGTCGGTGATCAGCACGCCGATGCCGCGATCCTTCAGATGCGACACGAGATCGCGAATCTCATTGACCGCGATCGGATCGATGCCCGCGAGAGGCTCATCCAGCAGTATGTATGCCGGCTGTGTGGCGAGCGCGCGCGCGATTTCGACGCGCCGCCGTTCGCCGCCGGAAAGCGCCAACGCCGGCGTCCGGCGCAGATGCCCGATGCCGAATTCGCCGAGCAGTTCGTCCAGCATCTTGTCGCGCTTGTCCGGGTCCGGCTCGACGACTTCCAGCGCCGCCATCACGTTCTGCTCGACATTGAGGCCGCGGAACACGCTTGCCTCCTGCGGCAGATAGCCGATCCCCAGACGCGCTCGCCGGTACATCGGCAGGCTGGTGATGTCGGTGCCGTCCAGGCTGATCGAGCCGGTCTCCGGCTTCACCAGCCCGACGATCATGTAGAAAGTCGTTGTCTTGCCGGCTCCGTTCGGTCCCAGCAGGCCAATCGCCTCGCCGCGCCGCAGCTGGATGGTTACATTGCGAACCACCGGGCGCTTCTTGTAGGTCTTGCCGACGCCGCGCGCGGCCAGGCCGGCGCCGCCTGACAGCACCCGCAACTCAGTCGGTCGTACATCAGCACGGATATCGTTCATTTAGGTGCGCCCGTCGGGGACTGGCCGGTCAATTGCTGATTGGTTGCATCGTTTGGTACCACCAGGCCGTGCACCCGGTCGCGCGGGCCCGATAAGAGCTGCGCAATGCCTGTCTTCATGTTGACCTCTGCCTCGGACCCATTGAGCTGGTTCTGCCCGCGCGTGATCCGGACATTGCCTGCCAGGCGCGCGATGCCGGTATCGGGGACATACACCGCGCGGTCGCCGATCGCCGTGTCGGTGACGGTGCGGACCACGACGTGGCCGAACGCGTCCACCTTTTGCAACTTGCCCGACGTGGCCAGCGGGTCCTCGCCGGCCTGCTGTGGACTCTGCGCTGCCGCTGTTCGCGTCGGTGCGGCCGGCGTCTCGGTGGTGTAAGCGACCAAGGTGTCGGCCTTAAGTCTGCGGCCATCCTTCGTCGCAACCTCGGCGTCGCCCCGCGCCACTGCCATGTGCTTCTGCGACCAGTACTCCAGCGTGTCGCGGGCGGTCAGCACATCGTTTGGCGTGGTTAGTCGCAGCGCGTGTCCAGTCACCACCAGGACCGCCTGGTCCATGTCATAAACCGCACGATCGCCCTGCACCTCATCTGTGGGCGTGAAGATCCGCACATGGCCTTCCGCCTGTAGACGGTAGATTTCATTGCCACCCGTCTCGGGGTCCGCAGCGGATACCGGTTGCGTCGGCGGCGGCTGTGGCTGTGGCGCCCCCTTCTTCGGCCTATAGAAGGCGACCAGCCGATCCGCGGTCACCGTGACGTTCTGCCGTACCGCCTTTGCGTTGCCGCGCGCGATCACCTCTCGCTGCTGTTGCCGCCATTCGATCCCGTCTGTGGCCGTGATGGAAATCGGCCCACCACGTGTCAGGTCCAGTTGCTGCGCCCGAGCGGGGGACAGCATTGCAACAACGGCAAGTGCGGTGAAGAAGGCCGAGGGGGCTCTGCCC
Source organism: Pseudomonadota bacterium (assembly GCA_046735215.1). GTDB lineage: Bacteria > Pseudomonadota > Alphaproteobacteria > Acetobacterales > Acetobacteraceae > JAMXLO01. The sequence continues at coordinate 12,715 of JBKPSV010000120.1, forward strand.
CCTAATAACCCCCGCCAGTGGACAGTCGTCCCCTGGACCCCTCGGACTTTATCTTTCACGGCGTGTTCCCGTTCAGGACCAGGTGTGCGGGGCCGGTGAACTGGATGGCCGTACCTTTGTCGGTGATGGTGAAGCCCTGGGCGTCAAGCATCCCGAACGGCCCTTCGGCGTGGGTTGGCTCCGCGCCCGCTGCCGCATTCTGCTTCAAGTCGATCGATGCGCTGGCGGTACTGACAGTGGTGCCGTCGTCACGATACAGCGTCACGTCCTGAGATAGGTCCAACTGGTTGGTATTCTGCAAGTAGACGCCGTGCTTCGACTGCAGCATCAGCCACGTACCGTTCGCCAGGGCGATATCGGCCTTAGGGGTCGTGAGATCGATTCGCTCGTCGGTAATCTGCTGAGCAACCGCAGCTGTAAGCGTGTAAGGCCGTCCTTGCTCGTCGACCCCTCGGTATCGGGCGTCGGTCAGGGTTGCGCCGCCGACCGCGCTGGTCATGCGCTGCAAGGAGATGCGCTCCTGATCGCGCAAGCGGCCCAGCTCCGGCCATAGAGCCATACTGCTGAGCAACAGCAGTGCGCCCGCCGGCAGCGTCCACTTTATTGCATTAACGGCAAAGCGGCGCCGGGCCAGGCGTTCCGGGCTGAGTGGCTTCCGAATCCGGCCAGCGGCAGCCACGGCAATGCGCTGACCAGATCGGCGAGGCGCGGGCCGCATGGACAGAGGACTGAGGCTCATGCGATCCCCGCACGCAGCAGGTCGTGGATATGAAGGATCCCGTGCGGCCGGCCGCGGGCGTCCACCACGAATAGCGCGGTGATCGGCCGATCTTCGGCGTTCATGGCGTGCAGCGCCTCGCCAGCAAGGGCATCGGCTGCGATCGTCCGGGGCATCCTGGTCATTACCTCGCTGACTTGGCGGGACAGCAGGTCCGGACCCATGCTGCGACGCAGATCCCCGTCGGTGACGATGCCGATCAGCCGCCCGCCGGGATCAACAACGCCTAGGCAGCCGAACCGCTTCTCGGTCATCACCAGTAGCGCGCGGTCCATCGACGTCTCGGGCGGCGCAAGCGGCACGGCCTCGCCTTCGTGCATGAGGTCGCGCACCCGCCTGAGCCGTGCGCCAAGCCGACCGCCTGGATGGATCTGATGGAACTCGGCGGCGGTAAAGCCGCGTCGCGTCAGCAGCGCAACAGCCAGCGCATCGCCGAGTGCCATCTGCATCGTGGTCGAGGTGGTGGGTGCAAGCCCCATCGGGCAGGCTTCCGTTGCGTTGGGCAGTACCAATGCAACGTCCGCTGCGCTCGCGAGGGTTGAGCCGGGATGGGCGGTGATGGCGACCAGCGGCAGCGCGAAACGTCGGGAGTGGGCGACTAGATCGGCAAGTTCGGCCGTCTCCCCCGAGTTGGATAGGGCCAGCACCGCGTCGCCCGCGACGATCATTCCCAGGTCACCGTGTGACGCCTCCGCGGGGTGAACGAACAAGGCGGGCGTGCCGGTGGAGGCCAGCGTACCCGCAATCTTGCGCGCCACCAGGCCCGACTTCCCCATGCCGGACACCACCACGCGTCCAGTAGCAGCCGCCAACACTCCCACCGCCTTGCCGAAGGACGCAGTAAGACTAGCCGCCAGGGCGTGCAGACCTGCGGCCTCGGTGTACAAGACCGATCGGGCAACCTCCAGATCGCCCGGATTCTCCACGGCAACGACAACACTCATGCGGCTGTTTTGACTGTGGTAAGCCGGGGGGTCAACCGCAAGAGCGCAGGGTTCGGACAAGAATCATGCCAGAGCGGCGGCAGGAGGAAGCTGCGTCAGTGGGCAAATATGTCAGGCTGCTCGTAACCCAGCAGGTCCAGTTGCGCCCGAGCGGGGAGGAAGCTGAAGCAGGCCTCGGCCAGTGGCAACCGGCCCTCTCGGATGAGCAGCGCCTCCAATCTCGCCCACAAGGCGTGCAAATGCAGCACATCCGAGGCCGCGTAAGCCAGTTGCTCCGGCGTCAAATCGACCGCTCCCCAATCCGACGTCTGTTGCTGTTTCGATAGGTCGATGTTCAGCAATTCCTTGCAAAGGTCCTTGAGCCCGTGCCGGTCGGTGAACGTCCGGGTAAGCCGGGCGGCGATCTTGGTGCAGCGGACCGGTGCGGCGGAAATGCCGAGATAACGCTGCAGCACGGCCACGTCGAAACGCGCGAAATGCATCAGCTTGGTGATGTTGGGGGCCGCGAGCAGGCAGCGTAGGTTTGGGCAGTTGTAGCCATGGCCGCCCAAGGTCTCCGGGATGAGTTGGACCAAATGGGCGTGGCCATCGCCGGAAGACAATTGCACGAGGCACAACCGGTCGCGGTATGGGTTCAGTCCCATCGTCTCGGTATCCACCGCAATGACCGGTCCCAGGGACAGGCCTTCCGGTAGGTCATGGCGGTGCAGATGGATGGTACCGCCTGGCATGAACTGTGTGCTGCTCATTGCATTGGTGCCCAGGAGAAGACTCGAACTTCCACGACCTTGCGGCCACAGGTACCTGAAACCTGCGCGTCTACCAATTCCGCCACCTGGGCAAATCGTCATCCCGCGACGATTGCGGGCATAGCGGTAGGGCGCGGGATGTAGCCCCGGCGCGCAAGTGCGTCAACGGGACACAGGCGACGCCGCCCCGCTCAGTCCATGGACTTCGCCGGCGTGCTGTCAGGCGCGGCCATGACCTCACTCACCTTGGCCGCGAGCGCGGCAAGGCTGAACGGTTTGGCGATGAAGTGGACACTCTCGTGCAGGTCACCGTCATTCTGCGCGTATCCGGTGGTGAACAGCACGCGCAGGCCGGGCTGTGCACTGCGGGCCGCGTCGGCCAATGCTCGGCCGCTTACGCCGCCGGGTAATCCTATATCGGTGAACAGCAAATCGATCCCGCCGCGATCGACGATAAGCCTGACGCCATCCATGGCATCGCCGGCTTCCAGCACCTGGTAGCCCATCTCGCGCAGCATCTCTGCCGAGGAGTGGCGTACCTCGTCATCGTCCTCTACCACCAGAATGGTCTCGCCTGGGGCATCTCGGCGAGGATGCACGATCGAATGCATCATCGGTTGCCCAGCCGCTTCGCCGCCGAGACGCGGCAGGTAAATTTTCACGCTAATCGAGTGGCCAGGACGGCTCTCGATCGCCATCGCCCCCCCTGATTGCCTGACGAAGCCTCTCACCACGGAAAATCCCAGGCCAGATCGCTCGCTTTCAATGCTATCCGCCGCTGTGCCTCCGGTGACAGCGAGCAGCACGTAATCGCCAGGTCTGACTTTCGTGAGCGACGCGGCATCCATCTCGTCCAGGCAGACATTCGCAGTCTCTATCGTCAGCCGGCCGCCGCTCGGCATGGCATCGCGTGCATTCACAGCCAGATTGACCAGTACGTTCTCAAGTTGATTGGCATCGACGCGGGTCTGCCACAGCCCGGGAGCAAGCACAGTCCCTACAGCCACGGCCTCACCGAGTGTCCGCCGCAGCAGGTCCGTCGTATCGGCGACCAGTCGACCGACATCGAGTGGTTCGGGATCGAGCGGTTGCTGGCGCGAGAACGCGAGCAGCCTGTGAGTCAGCGTCGCGGCACGCTGGACGCCCGCCATCGCTGCTTCGGTGAAGCGCAGCAATGATCCGCTATCGGCGGGCAGTCGACGTTGCAGCAGCTCGATGTTGCTGCTGATGACGGTCAGGTGGTTATTGAAGTCGTGCGCGATGCCACGCGTTAGGCGGGCGATCGCGTCCAGCTTCTGCGCTCGGCGCAGCGCTTCCTCGGCTGCCTCCCGTCGCTGCCGCTCATCGCGCAGCCGCGACAGTGCTTCGCGTTGCTGGTGCCGTTGCTGCCAGGCCAGCAGGCCGAGCCCCAGCAGGAGAAGCACCGCCACGCTGCCAAACCACAGGTTGATCGCCATCAGTCTGCGCCACGTAGCCGAGCGCCCATCCGTGATTTCGTCCCCCTGATATCCGCAGCCTGTCTGTACCGTGTCATAGTACCCGGGCCCTCGCCAGATGGCGCGGCGTTGGTGCTCATAGAGGAACGGAACAGCGACCGATGGCGGATGCAAGGCCGATCCTGGTGATCGGCAGCCTGAACATGGACCTGGTTGCGCGCTGCGATCAGCTGCCGCGGCGGGGGCAAACGGTGTTGGGCTCGGATTTCTTCACCGCCCCCGGCGGCAAGGGGGCGAACCAGGCGGTCGCGGCCGCGCGACTGGGGGCGACCGTGACCATGGCGGGCTGTGTCGGCAACGATCAGTTTGGGCGTACGCTGCTGGATGTGTTGCGTGTCGATCGTGTGGGATGCGATTTGGTGCAACAGACAACAAGTCCCACTGGTACTGCACTGATCACGGTTGACGCGCGGGGCGCGAATACGATTGTGGTGATCTCGGGCGCCAACATGGCTTGTGATGCGGCTCTGGCGGATGGGGCACTCATATCGCTCGATCGGCCGGGTATCCTGCTGTTGCAGCACGAAATCCCGGAGGCGACCAACGCGCACGCAATCCGTGCCGCCAGAGCAGCCGGTTGCTTTGTGATGCTGAACCCGGCACCGGCGCAAGCTGTCGCGCCGGAGTTGCTGCCATTGATCGATATCATCACGCCGAATCAAACCGAGGCAGCTGTGCTGACTGGCAGCAACGATCCGCACGAGGCCGCGCAACGTCTGCTGGCGCAAGGTGTCCGGGCGGTCCTGGTGACCCTGGGTGGGGAAGGCGCCTATTACCGCAGCAATGACAATGCATGGCACTGTCCCGCCATTCCGGTTCAGGCGGTTGATACAACGGCGGCCGGCGACGCTTACGTCGGTGCGCTGGCTGTCGCGCTAGCAGAGGAGCGAAGCACGCCCGAGAGCCTCGGCTTCGCCGCGGCAGCGGCGGGGCTGGCTGTCACGCGGCTCGGCGCACAGCCGTCACTCGGCACGCGGGAAGAGGTGGACGGAATTATCGCGCACTACGGCCCGCTGCGGGCCGTCGCCGTCTGAGCAAAGTCAGGCGTTTGTGCCTCAGGCGTCGGCAGAGGTGCCGGGTTGTGCGACAACGTGCGTAAATAGGCGATGACGTCGAGGCGGAGCTTTTCGTTCTTGATCCCTGGGAATGCCATGAGCGTGCCCTGCGCGTAGGCGTCTGGCTTGGTGAGCCAGGCGAACAGATTGTCGTACGTCCAGGCGCCTTGTTTCGTCTTCAGTGCGTCCGAGTACTTGAAACCGGCCATGTGCGCGTGCGGGCCACCGACAACACCATAGAGGTTGGGTCCAATGATTGCCTTGCCGCCTTCATTCAGCGAATGACACTGAGCGCAGACCTTCTTTGCATAAGATTCGCCCGCCGCGGGATCTGCTGTCGCGAGCAGGGGCGCGATTGAGTCAGCCTGGGCCGAAGCACGACTGCCCAGGACCGCAGTCATCACGAGCCCGATAATCACTCGCCGCATAGTGACGTCTCCATATTGCGGCGAGTGAACCGTTGACGAGGCAGGTTTATTCCCGTCTCCGTCGTGTGGCGTCATGACTGGTCTGGCAACCGGGCAGCGCGACCATGGCCCGATTCAGCGCCATGCAACCAATATTCAGCTCCCGGACAGCGTCAGCTTGAGATAGGCCAGCCCCGCCATCAGCGCGTCGTTGACAGCGTCGTGCGCCGGCAGCACCGGCAGGTCTAGGTCAGCGAGGATGCGAGCGAAACTAAGATCAACCGTGCCGGTGTAGAGCGCATCGCGGGTCGAGCGCTCGCGCATGACGCGGTCGTAATAGAGTGCGGAAACCTCGATCGCGCGGTTTGGCAGACCAACGCCGAGCCAAGGCCGCATCACCCGGTTGACCATGGCGATGTCGAACTCGAGGTAGTAGCCGACAAGTGGCCGCGTGCCGATGAAATGCAGGAACCTGCCGACGGCTTCGCGGGCCGGCAGACCGTCAGCGACATCCATCGGACGCAATCCGTGCACCGCAACGGCGGCGTGCTCGATCGCACGGGACGGACGCACCACCAGCTCCAGGCGCTGGCTCAACAGCAGGCGGTTACCACTGATCCGGATTGCGCCGAGGCTGATGATGTCGCTGCGCTTGCGGTCGAGACCAGTGGTCTCCGTGTCGAACACGACCACCTCGGTCGGATGTTCCTGCTCGAAGAGAAATTGGTAGGCAGGGTCACGCAGGCGCCTCTGCGCCCAGGCGCGGCGGTCGAATGCGCGTTGCAGGAACTCAAGCAACATCCCAATCCAGCTAGAAGGCGTCGAGGCGGAAATGATAGTTGATCCGCTCCTTGAACCGCTTGGCGATGAGCAGACTGTCACGCAGCCCGTCATGTTGCAGTCGCGAGAGATCCCGGGCGCGCACCAGATTGTCGCGGTCCCCGCTCGAACCACTGCGGTCCTGGTGAAGGCGTACCCTGAGCCTGATCTCCATGAGATACTGGAGGGCTTCCGCGAGATCGGCGGCGACATCGTGCTCCAGCGCCCCAGCGCTTACGAGTGCCTCGATTCGGTCAAAGCTGTTGGTCTCCTGGATGCGATGCTCAAGCGCGAGCGCCCGCACGCCGTGCACGATGGGGAAGATACCGCCCTTCTTCACGTCGATCTCGCCTGCATGCTCGCCATGCCCGAGCAGGATCTGATGAAAGAACCCAATCGGCGTGTCGAACTGCAGGGCTGGCCGAGCGAAGTGCGACAGGAAGCCGCCGGCGTTGCCGATTCGCTCGAACAGGTGCCGCCGCAGGCGCTCCAGCACCAGCGGGTCGCCGGCTGCGACCGCGGCGTCGGTCAGTGCCGCCAACCTGAGAAAGCCGTCGCCGTCCGGATGCGTCAGCCACTTGTCGATGTCAGCGCCGAAGGCTGCCTCGCGCTTCGCCCACTGCGGATTGGAGATCATCATGTTGCCCGGGCAGCGCGGATAGCCATACGTGATCAGCGTCTCGGAGAAGCGGGTGCAGACGTCGCGTAGCTGCGCGTCATCGATGTCAGCGCCGTCGGCCACGATGAGTGCATTGTCCTGATCGGTCCGGGCAAGTTGCTCGCCGCGGCCCTCCGAGCCTATGACGACAAGGCAGGCGTCTGCCAGCAGCGCGGGCGGTGCGATGAATTCGAACAGTCGCCTGAGAATGCTGCGGTTGAGGTCGCTCACCATCTCAGCAATGGCTCGGACCTTCATGCCGGTGTCGTGCAGCGCTTCGAGAAGGGGCCCGATCGCCTGGGCCGCGCGACCGAGGTCGTCGATGCTCGCTGCGCGCTCTATCTCCGCCATGACGAGATAGGACCGGCTCGACATGTAACCCACGAGGTCGATGAGCTCGAGCACGCCGATGATGGTGCCTTCCCGTCGCACCGGCATGTGACGCACGCCGTGCTGTGTCATCAGCAACTGGGCGCGGAACAGGAATGCATCATGATCGATGGTCACGGCCGGGAACGACGCGACCTGCTCGACCGGCGTGTCGAGCGGCAGCCCGCGGACAAGGACGGCCTTGGCAAGGTCTGCATCGGTCACGATGCCCTGTGCGCCATCTGTCCGCCGGACCAACAGGCTGGTGGCGCTTTCTTCGTGCATGCGGAGCGCAGCCTGCTGCATCGGAGTGGCGGCAGGGACGACGACCGGCGCATGAAGGAAGGCCTCTTCGACCTTCGCCATCATTAGGGGGGCCATTCCACGGGTCGCGTCGCGCGCCACTCGGGCGGCGAGACGCTCGCCGAGCCGCTGCGTGAAATAGCTTTCGAAGGTCGGGTTGGCGCGGCCAATGTCGAGCAGCAGTCGGCGCGGCAGCAGCTGGGCGATGGTCTCTTGCCGGACCTCTGCGGTCGCTGGGGTCGGCGTAGCGAGCGCATCGGCGCCGACCAGATCACCCGTCCCGCGCACGGTGATGACTTCGTCGCCAGCCTTTTCACTGACCAGCCCCTTCACGATGAGGTAGAGATGAGCTGGCGTCTCGCCTTCGCGAAACAGCACCTCGCCCGGTTGGAGGAAGGAGATGTCCGCCGCCGCCGCGAGCGTGCGCCGCTCCTCGTCCGTCAGGCAATCGAAAGGCGGGATCGAGAAGTCGAATGCGAGCGGCATCGCGACCTACTCCCCTCAGCCATCAGGGGTGGGTCGCGGGGCGCCCGAACCGTAAGGCAGCTGGCGGGTCAGTGGCTCGCTGCACCCTCTGCGCCAAGCCCGGTCTGCGAGCGAATGTACTCGTCTTCGAATGCGATTCGCTCTCTCTGTGCCGTTGCTGACCGGTCGGCTTTCGACACGAGCCAGGCGACGATGACCGCTGCCGGCAAAGTGATGATGGTAGGCATGTCGAGTGGGAACAGCGCTGTTCCCATGCCGAGTACCTTGCCCCAGACCGTCGGTCCCAGCGTCACCAGGATCACCGAGCCGAGCAGGCCGACATAGCCGCCGGCGAGCGCGCCGCGCGTCGTCAGCCCGCGCCAGAACATCGCCAGCACCAGGATGGGGAAGTTGCTGGAGGCAGCAATCGAGAAGGTGAGCGCGACGATGTAGGCGACGTTCTGCCTCTCGAACGCGATGCCCAGCAGGATTGCGATGATGCCCAAGGCGACCGTGGCCGCCTTCGACACTCTCACCTCGGTCTGCTCGCTCGCCCGGCCATGCGCCACGACGTTGGCGTAGAGGTCGTGCGAGATCGCCGAGGCGCCGGCCAGCGTCAGGCCCGAGACGACAGCCAGGATCGTTGCGAAAGCGACCGCGGAGATGAAGCCCAGGAAAAGGTCGCCGCCCAGCGCCTGCGCGAGATAGACCGCCGGCATGTTGCCGCCGCCTTTCAGCGCTATGCCCTTGGCTGCGTCCACCAGATAGGTGGGATCGCTGGCCACGAAGACGATCGCGCCGAAGCCGATGATGAAGGTCAGGATATAGAAATAGCCGATGAAGCAGGTGCCGTAGAGCACCGACTTGCGGGCCGCCTTGGCGTCCGACACGGTGAAGAATCGCATCAGAATGTGCGGCAGCCCAGCGGTGCCAAACATCAGCGTAAGGCCTAGCGAGATCGCTTCGATCGGGTTGGGCTTGCTGCCGATCGGCGCCATCGACTGCATGATGGCGTTGTGACTCGGATGGATGCGCACTGCCTCGGCGAACATCGCGCCGGGACTGAAACGGAAGTGTGCCAGCACGAGGATCGCCATCAGCGTCGCTCCGCCCAGGAGAAGCGCCGCCTTGATGATCTGCACCCACGTCGTCGCCTTCATGCCGCCGAACGTGACATAGATGATCATCAGCACGCCGACGATGATGATCGACTGCCAGTACTGGATTTGCGGCACCAGCGTGTGCAGCAACTGGCCGGCACCCACCATCTGGCCGATCAAGTAAAAGATCACGACGACCAACGTGCTGAGCGCTGCCATCACGCGCACCGGCTCGCGTTTCAGGCGATAGGCCGCAACGTCGGCAAAGGTGTATTTGCCCAGATTGCGCAGCCGTTCCGAGATAAGGAACAGGACGATCGGCCAGCCGACCAGCCAGCCGACCGAGTAGTTAAGGCCGTAGAAGCCGTTGAAATAGACCAGCGCCGCGATGCCGAGGAAGGAGGCGGCCGACATGTAGTCACCGGCGATGGCGAGGCCGTTCTGCAGTGCAGAGATGCCGCGCCCCGCCGCGTAGAAGTCGGTGGCGCTCTTGGTGCGCTTGGCCGCCCAGTAGGTGATGCCGAGGGTGAACGCGATGAACACCAGGAACATCACGATCGCCGACCAGTTGATCGGCGGCGGCTCAGCGGCCGCTGTTTGGGCAAACGCCGCGGTCGGCAGCAGCGCCAGCGGTGCGACGGCAAGGCCCGGGAAGCGGGATAGAGCGCGCATCACCTGGACCTCTCGAGCAGCCTGCGCGTCAGGTCGTCGAACGTGGTGTTGGCCTTCCATACGTAGATGGCCGTCAGCAAGATCGCGGTCAGGATGACTGCGATGCCGACCACAATGCCAATGGTGGTGACGCCGCCCGTGACAACCGGCGCTGCCATGAAGTCGCCGCCGAAGGCCACCAACAGGATGAAGGCCAGGTAGATCCCGAGCACCAGCGCCGACAGCGTCCACGCGAGTCGGCTTCTCGATTGGCAAAGCTGCGCGAAGAGCGGATCCTGGCGGATGCGCTCGGTTTGTGAGTTGCTCAAAGGCGTATTCCTCTCATCGCGGCGGTGATTCTGAGTCACTCGTTCCGTATCATTGGTCACCCGCCTCGTATCATTAGCAAATTTATCGCGGCGCGCCAGCGAATAGTCAGAATCCCGGGGCGGCGCGGAGCATCCGCTCGCATTCGGGTGGAACGAATCGTTCCTCGCGTGAGAGTGCCTATCGCCCCCCATCCACCTGCAGAATTTGCCCATTGACAAATCCCGCGAGGTCGGAGGCAAAGAACACCACCGCATTGGCGATGTCCTGAGCGGTGCCCAGCCGCCTCATGGCAATCCGCTGCACCAGCGCCGTCTGGCCGTCAGGCCCGTAGCTTTCCCACTGGCGCTCGGTCGCCGGATTGGTGCGGATGAAGCCAGGAGCGACAGAATTGACGGTGATGTTGTGTGGCCCGAATTCGTGTGCCAGTTGACGCGTCAGTCCGACAACCGCGTGTTTGGCAGCGCAATACGCTTGTATGCCGGTCAGTGATGGCTGCAGTCCGGCGCCGGAGCTGGTGTTGACGATTCGGCCTCCACCGGCGCGTTTCATCGCCGGTGCCGCGGCGCGGCACAGCGCGAAGGCGGCATTGACGTTGATGTCGAACAGCACGTTCCAGTCTTCGTCGGACACCTCTTCCAGCGGCTTGGGTCCTTGGCCGGCAACGCCGCCTGCATTGTTAACCAGCACGTGGATCGGACCACCAGTCTGGGTCTCGATCTGGCGAATCCAGGCGGTCCCCGCTGCTCGGTCGCGCAGGTCGACCACCTTTGGCGTGATACCGCCTTGCGCAGCGGTCTCGGCCAGTTCGTCGCCCACTATGTCGGTGGCGAACACGCGTGCGCCGAGATGAGCGAAGGTCTGCGCGATGCAGCGGCCAAAGCCGTGGCCGGCGCCGGTGACAGCAATGGTCTTGCCATCAAAGCGGATGTTCATAGTTTCGTCTCCCGGACCCGGTGACACATTGGGGTCAGCCTAAAGGGTGGAGCGGCGGTTGCGCCATTTGTCATGACACCGCTGCTTATGGCGGGCATCGCTGCGGTTATGTTGGGTATTGCGATCGGCGCCACGGGCATCGGCGGCGTTCTCCTGGTGCCGATCCTCACCATGGCGTTGGGGATCGACGTCAAGCGGGCGATTGCAGCCGCATTGCTCAGCTATCTGCCTGGCTGCGCAGTTGCCGTGGTGCTGTATGCACGGCGCGGCTCCATGGTCTGGAGGGATGCCTGGCGCCTCTGTCTGGCCGCGCTGCCGGCGGCCTGGGCGGGAGCGTTGGCGGCGCGCGATATGCCGGCCCTACTGCTGGAGGCGGCGATCGGGGCGCTGCTACTGGTGGGTGGTGCCTATGCCTGGCGGACGCCGCGCGATGTCCCGGTCGCGGGCCGACGTCTGGGAACCGGCACATTGCTTGCGCTGGGTGGCGGCACAGCCTTCGTCTCGGCATTGACCGGGGCAGGGGGTGCATTCGTGCTGTTGCCGATGCTGCTGCTGCTCGACATGCCGGTTTTGCCGGCGATCGGTCTGGGGCAGGCGATCGCCCTGCCAATCGCCGGCCTGGCAAGCGTGGCCAACATACAGGCAGGGTTGGTGGACGTCAGGCTGGCGGCGCTGCTGGCCATCACGCTATCGGCGGGAATTGCGGTCGGAACACCGATTGCGCATGCGCTGCCGCAGCGTGTGTTACGTCGGTTGTTGGGAGGCGTCGTGGTGCTTGCCGGTGCCAGCATGCTGCTGCGGACGGTGGTCCATCTGCTCGGCGCGTGAGGTGCTAAGGCTACATCCAATATTGCCAGATCCGGGCATCCAGTTCGCGCATCCGCTCGCGCAGCGGACGTTGTTCCCAAAGCTGCAGTGTGACGGCCTCGGATTGCGCCATGTCGTTGCGCAGCAGCGCCTCGACCTGCGAAGCGGTATCGGCGCCGAGGATGATGGCGTCGACCTCGTTGTTGAATGCGACACTGCGCCGGTCGAGGTTCGATGAGCCCACTGCGGTCCACACACCATCGACGGTGGCGAGCTTCGAGTGCAGCACTGCGGTCTGCATTTCATAGATGCGCGCGCCCCGTTCGAGGAGATCGCCATAAGCCGCGCGTCCGGCGTAGACGGCGGCTTCGACGTCACTGTGGCTCGGCACCACGATGCGCAGGTCGATCCCGCGGCGGGCGGCCTTGCCAAGGTCCTCGCGCTCCTGGTGTGGCGGCACGAAATAGCCGGTCGATAGCCAGATGCGGTGGTGGGCAACGCGGATCGCTTGCTCGAGCGAGATGTAATAGAGCGGCTGATCGTCGCCTGGCGCGCTGCCGATGATGCGGACGGTCTGCACGCCCTGACGCGGGAGCGGTGGGAAGTAGTTGGCGGGCCGAACCGGATCGCCGTTCTGCTGTTTCCACGTGGTGAAGAACAAGCGCTGCAGTTCTGCGACCGCGGGTCCTCGAATTTCGACCGCGGTGTCGCGCCAGTAGGCGTATCGGGTCTCGCCATTGGGCGGGATGCCGGCGGAGGGTGGGTTTTCGTAAGTGGGCGAGAGGTTGATGCCGCCGGTAAAGCCGATGCGTCCGTCCACCACCATAATCTTACGGTGGTCGCGGTTGTTGGCTTGCAGCAGCGTAACCGGGGTGATGGGATGATAGGTTAGCACTTTGGCGCCGGCGCGGCGCAGCGCATCGAACAGTGCGCCAGGTGTGGCCTGTGAACCGTAAGCATCGTAGATGATGTTCACTGCCACGCCGCGGTTCAGTTTTTCGATCAACAGGTCCGACAGACGAAGGCCGCCGACTTCGATATCCTCGAAGATGAAATACTCCAGGTTGATGTGGTCGCGCGCCGCATCCATCGACTGGAACATCGCCGGAAAGGCCTGCGCGCCGTCCATCAACAGGCGGGTCTGATTGCCGAAAACCAGCGATCCATCAGACACCGCGCGTTGTGTTATATAATGACGCTGCAGCGGATCGTCCGTCGCAGTCAGATATCTGTCGATGTCAGGGATCGACGCACATCCTGCAACGTCGAGGCGGCGCCCGTCCAAAGCAGCTGCCGACGAGTGAGTAGCCAAGGAGACATACGGTCAGTTCTCACGCAGCAACAATTGGGCAGGATTGTGTGGCTACACCAACTTTTGTGTTTCGCGGGCCAGTTGCCGCAGACTGTTGAACAGCGGCCGATCGTTGATGATGCGTGGCACTTTGTGCTGGCCGCCGAGTTGTCTGCGCTGCTTCATCCATTCTGCGAAAGTGCCACGTTGAACCGCGATCACCTCCGGTGGTCGGAGGCCAAAGCCACCGGACCGATGCGCGCGGTAGTCGTCATTTCGTCTGCTCAAGCTCGCATCCAACGCCTGAGCGAAAACCGCGATCTGTTGCGCTCCTGGCGGAGCGGCGTTGAATTCGACAACGAAGGTGTGACCGCCCCGCGGTTCATTGGCATCAGGAAACACCGCGCCGACGGCGAAGTCGGCTACGTTGGCGCCAATCGCTTCGGCGGCCTGGCTGATCGCGTCCTCGATCTCTTCGCCGGCGAGGTGCTCGCCGAATGCCGATAGGAAATAGGATAGCCTACCGATGACCAGCAGTCGTGGCGGATGCAGGTCAAGGAATCTGATGGTGTCGCCGACGACATAGGCCCACAAGCCGGCGCAGCTGCTGACGACCAGCGCGTACTCCACCTCTGGCTGCACATCGGCAAGCCAGCAGCGCGTCGGGTTCTGTTGCGACAGATCGTCCTGCCGGACGAATTCGTAAAACAGGCCGTTGTCCACGATCAGGCGCATGCCTGTTCCGGCTTCGCCGTCGGCGATGGCGAAGAAGCCCTCACTCGCCGGGTAGACCTCGCGCAGGTCAGCGGAGCCGCCTTGCAGCAATTCAGTGAACTGATGTTGATAAGGCGTGAAATTCACACCGCCATGCACCAGCAGCTCGAGGTTGGGAAACAGGCCGCGCAGGCGTGTTGGATGATCGGCATGCAAAGCGAATAACCGCTCGAAGAAGATCAGCAGCCAACTCGGTGTGCCGCTGATCGTGCGAATATCCTGCTGCGGACAGGCACGCGCGAGTTTCTCCACCTTCTCTTCCCAGTCCGCGATCAGTGCGAGCTC
>JBKPSV010000121.1:0-15392 GCA_046735215.1 Pseudomonadota bacterium
GGGTGACGGAGACATTGCGATAGTTTCCCACGGCGGCGTGGGCGCTCTGCTGCTTTGTCACCTCAAGGATGCGCCGATCAACCCCGCCGAGGATCAGCCCGGAGCAGGCGGCGGCAATTTCTTCTCTTTTGATGCGTCCGAACTTCAGCTGCTGTCAGGATGGCGAAGCATTGCTGATTGAAGGTGAGGCAGTGCCCCGTGCGAGAAAACGCAACCCGCTCCGGTCTTTACCCCGCACATGCGCGATAAGAGAGTGCAACGTATGACAAGCACCCGGCTGGACCGCACAATCGCAGCACTGCCACGCGCGTACGCCGGACCCGGTGGTGCGGTCGGCGTTCTGCGCAACGGCGAGATACTGGTCCGCCACGCATGGGGCTGGGCCAATGCCGAGAGGCGCATACCCTTCACCCCACGCACACTGTTCCGCATGTGCTCGATCACCAAGCAGTTCACCTGTGCTGTGGTGCTCGACAGCTTCCCGGACCCTTCCGTGCTGGACGAAGACGTGCGGGCGCGTCTCCCTCTGCTGCAGCAGCCGCCACCCGGCGCACTGCACCTCTGCCATAACCAATCCGGACTGCGCGACTACTGGGCCGTTGCCATGCTGCACGGCTCGCCCGCCGAAGCCCCGTTCGGCGACAGCGAGGCCGCACGTGCGATCAGTGGCACGAAGACGCTGCAGTTCGCGCCCGGCACCCGCTCTAGCTACGTAAATCAAAACTTTCGTCTTCTGGCGGAAATCGTGCAGGCGCGAAGCGACCGCAGCTTCGCTGAATTGCTCCGCACGCGCGTGTTCGACCGTGCCGGGATGGCAAGCGCGCTGTTGGCCGCCGATACACGTGCCATGCCCGATGGCACTGAGGGTTACGAAGGTACGCCTGCAAGCGGTTTTCGCGCCGCCGAGAATCGGATTGTCTGGACGGGCGACGCGGGTCTGGGCGCAAGTCTCGATGACATGATCGCCTGGGAACATCACATCGATGCGACGCGCGACGACCCCGCCGCTCTGTATTCACGCCTGTCGTCGCCCGTCACCTTCGCTGACGGTGCCACCGCCTCCTATGGTTTCGGTCTGAGCCGCGCCGTCGAGTTCGGGCGATCTGTCACGGGTCATGGCGGCGCGCTGCGCGGCTGGCGCAGCCACCGCCTGTACGTTCCATCCGAGCGGATCTCGATTGTCGTGATGTTCAACCACATGGCCAATGCGCACGACGCTGCACTTGATATCCTTGGTGCTGTGCTTGATGAGCAGCGTGCCCCCCTCGCAGCAGTCCCATCCACCATAGGATTTTGCGGTTCGTATATGGAGCCGGAGGGCCGTCTGGCCGTCCGGGTCGATCTGAACCAAGGCAAGGTCCGCTTGCGCTATGGCAGCCACCCGGACCAACTCGAACTGCAGTCGGATGGCAGCGCAAGTGGTCCCGGCGTGCGATTGAGGCCAGTCGATGACGGGCTATGGATGGACCGTCCGAGCGAGAACCACTCTGCGCTGCTGCATGCCTGCGGCGGCGCTCCTGCGTTGGACGTTGTCGGCCGTTTTCATTGCGACGAGCTTGGCGCCGAACTGACGGTCGCCGATGCGGGCGGCGCCCTGTACAGCGCCTTCTCCGGGTTCCTCGGGCAAGGCCGGATGGAATTGATGGATCCAGTCGGAGGAGACGTCTGGACGGTGCCTTGCCCGCGTGCGCTGGACCATACCCCACCTGGCGATTGGACACTGGCGTTCCAGCGCGACGCAACCGGTGAGGTATGTGGGGTCACGGTCGGATGCTGGCTCGCCCGTCGCCTACAATATCAACGTATGCATTAACCCATTACGCCACAGTCCTCGGTAAGATTCTGCCTCAACAGATCGCCTGGTAGGGCTTGTGCCGACCTTTCGATACTATCTGCTCGATAGAAACAGCAGCATCATCGGAGCGGAATATCTTGAGTCCGCCGACCTGAATGCCGCCATCGTCGAGGTCTATGTCAGTTGGAAGAACCTTGGCACAGATCGCGTGCATCGTTTCGAGATCTGGCAGGAGAGTACGCTCCTGCATGACGGTATATGCGAAACCACTACGAGCTGGTCTGGCCGACGAAGTGCCTCTCCAGGAGCCTTAGATTAGTGAACCTCGCGGCGCTGGAAGTCGCCGGTGCTACCGATCGCGGTCAGAGCTGATCGAAGGCGGACGCGCCGCATAGCTGAATCACGCGATGAAAAATTGAGCTCGACTAGCTCAGCTAGCCCCGGTTCAGCTTTTCCAACACAACGTTCTCGGTAAGAATCTGCGGCAGCACTTCCGGCGGACCGTGCGGTGGGTAGTAGACGTAGAGCGGCACGCCATCCCTGCCGTTCTCGCGCAAATACTCGCTGATCTGTGGATCCTGCCGCGTCCAGTCGCCCTTTAGGTAGGTCACGTTGCGTTCGGCAAAGGCACGGCGCACCCCCTCGGTGCCGATCGCCACCCGTTCGTTCACCAGGCAGGTGACGCACCAGGCCGCCGTCATGTTGACGAAGACCGGCCGCCCCTCGGCACGCAAACTGGCGAGCCGCGCGGCAGTGAACGGCTCCGCTCCTGAAGTGGCCGCACGCGCGCCGGTCTCGGCGGCCGGTGCGATGCCGCTCAGCACCGTCAGTGCGGCGAGCAGGGCCACCGCCGTCGCTGTCTGGCCGGTGCGTCGGATCCGGTTGTTGCCTGTTTGCGTGACCCCGAGCACCCAGCCGGCAAAGCCTAGCAGAACCAACCCCGCAGCGGCCGCGAGAACACCGGACGACCCCGCCTCCTGGCTTACCACCCAAACCAGCCAGGCGCTCGCGGCATACATAGGAAACGCCAGCACCTGGCGCAGCACTTCCATCCAACGCCCCGGTTTTGGTGCCGCGCGCCACAAAGCGGGCGCCATGGCCAACACGGCGTACGGTGCCGCCAGGCCAAGACCCATGGCCAGAAAGACCAGCATGGTGACAGCGGCGGGGGCGGCCAGTCCGGCGGCGATGGCCACGCCCATGAACGGAGCGGTGCAAGGCGTCGCCACGACGACTGCCAGAAGACCGGTGAGGAAGCTGCCAAGCTGCACCGAGCGCACGTGCAGACCTTGACCAGCGTGCACCAGTCCCGTGCCGACCTGGTAAACCCCGGATAGGTTTAGGCCGATGCCGAACAGCAGCCACGCCATCGCCGTCACGAACACCGGCGATTGGAATTGAAAGCCCCACCCGGCGGCTGTACCGGCGGCACGCGCGGCGAGCAGGGCGCCCCCCAGGGCGGCGAAAGCGACCAGAACGCCGGCGGTATACGCCAGGGCCTGCCAACGCGCGTTGCCACGCGAGACGCCCGTCAGGCCCAGCACCTTCAACGCGAGAATAGGAAACACGCACGGCATCAGGTTCAGGATCAGGCCGCCGAGAAACGCCAGGCCGACAATGCGGCTGAGCCGCATCGTTGCCGGCGCGGGCACCGAACCAGGCACGGCACGTACCTCGACATCGGTCTCGACGCCGCTGCGGTCGCGAACCGAAAGGAGCCCGGAAAGCCCCTCGTCGGCTCTGAACGTCTTGCCTGGACGCAGCGCGAGGGTGAACCCGCCCTCCCAGACAGTCAGCGGCTGGGCCGAACTGTCACGGATCGAACCGGCGGTATCAGGTATGAACCAGGCATCCACCACGGTACTCGGCGCAAGTTCCGGTCCCCGCAGCCATAGCGTTCCGTCGCGAGCCACAATCGCCGACCATGGGGACGGCCGGGGTATCCGTCGTTCTGTAGCGGCGAACAGTGTGCCCTGGTCCGAGGGCTTTGCAACGCCCACAGGCAGATCGAGTTGGAAGTTGGCTTCCTCGGGCGCGCAGATGTCGCGGCAGACCAGCCACATGGCATGTGCTTTCACCGTCAAGACACCGCCGGATGGAGGCGGCGTCACAGTCACCGGCAACAGCACCTCACCCGTATAGGCGTAGGTCATCAGCGATCCTTCAGCCACGCGCGCCGGCGTCGGCCAGGCGATCGGTCCTGCGCTCGCCCCGTCGGGTAACTCCAGCGTTAGTTCGGGCGCCACTCCGGCGTCACCCGGATTGCGCCAGTAGGTGTGCCAGCCATCTGCCAGCCGCAGCCTCAGGCCGAGGTGGAACGGCGTGCCGGGAGCCACCGAGTCCACGTCGGAGACCAGCGACGCGGTGCTATGCGCACTGGCAACCGGCGCGCTCTCCAGCGCCGCAAGAGGCAGGCTCCAGGAGGCAGCCAGGATGAACAAGAGCGCCCTGAGAACGAGCGGCATGGTGTCCCCGTGATTCCGCCGCCATATGACGCAGAATCCTCCAGACCGCCAGCATGCTGCCAGCCCTTCCCATCACCGACGCACTCCCAGCGCTGCTGGCGACGCTCACAGCCGGCCGCAATGCTGTACTGACCGCGCCTCCGGGGGCCGGCAAGACCACTCTGGTGCCGCTTGCGCTGCTGGACGCCGGCTGGCGAGGCGACGGCACCGTCCTGATGCTGGAACCTCGCCGGCTGGCGACCCGCGCGGCGGCAACGCGCATGGCGTCGCTGCTTGGAGAAGCTGTCGGAGATACGGTCGGATATCGGACTCGTCTGGACGCGGCAATCTCGCCAGTGACGCGCATCGAGGTGGTGACCGACGGTCTCCTGATCCGTCGGCTGCAATCGGACCCCGGCCTGGACGGCGTGGCGGTCGTGATCGTGGATGAGGTCCACGAACGTTCCGTCGAGTCGGACCTTGCGCTCGCGCTGTGCCGCGATCTGCAACGGATGCTGCGGCCAGAACTGCGGCTGCTTGCGATGTCGGCAACCGCTGATGGCGCGCGGGTCGCGACGCTGCTGGACGCGGCAGTCGTCGAGAGCGCGGGACGTATGTTTCCGGTCACGACCGCACATGCCGCGCGGGACATTCCGAGCGCGCGCGAGCTGCCGGGGGCGATGGCGCGTGCCATTCGAGCCGCCCTGGCAGAACATGAGGGCGATGTTCTCGGCTTCCTCCCCGGCATGGCGGAGATCCGGCGCACCCAGGCCTTGTTGGACGATTGTGGCGCGCTGGTCCTGCCGTTGCACGGCGAGCTGCGACCGCCCAGCAGGATCTCGCGCTGCGGCCCGCCGCGCAGCGACGGGTAGTACTGGCGACGTCAATTGCGGAGACCTCGCTGACCGTTCCAGGCGTGCGGGTCGTTGTCGATGGCGGTTTCCGGCGCGCCCCGCGGCTGGATCCGGCAACCGGGCTCACCAGACTGACAACACTTCGCATTTCGCGGGCGGCAGCGGAGCAGCGTGCCGGCCGCGCCGGGCGAGAGGCACCCGGAGCCGCCATTCGCCTCTGGTCCGCTTCACTTCACCGCGGGCTCGCCGCCTACGATCGGCCCGAGATCCTGGACGCGGAATTGTCGGGATTGGTGCTCGACTGCGCTGCCTGGGGCACCCCGCCCAGAGCTGCCGTTTTTTGACTCGCCGCCTGCGGGAGCTGTGGCGGCGGCAACGGCATTGCTGGAAGAGCTGGGCGCGTTGGCGCCGGATGGTCGGATCACAGACGCAGGCCAGCACATGGCGGCACTTGGGGCGCATCCGCGGCTCGCATCGATGATGCTGGCCGCGCGAACGCCGGGCGAGTCGGCGCTGGCGGCCGATCTCTCCGCGTTGCTCGAGGAGCGCGATCCGTTGCGCGGCCCGGACCCGCCGGCGGATATCGGCCTGCGCCTGGCAGCGATCGCGAACGATGATCCGGCCGCGGATCGTGCCGCGATATGGCGGATCCGCCGGGCCGCGGGCCAGTACCGCCGGCGGCTGCGGCTTCCGCCGGGTATTCGCGCAGACGGCGATGCCGGGCGGCTGATCGGCGTGGGCTTCCCCGACCGGATCGCACAGCGCCGTGGCGAGCCGGGCAGCTTCCGACTGGCAGGCGGCGGTGGCGCACGCCTCTCGCGCAGCGACCCGCTGTCCAATGCGCCGCTGCTGGCGATCGCGGCGCTGGAACTCCGATCGGCGGCACGGATTCGCTTGGCGGCGCGCCTCGACCCCGATGCGTTGCCGGCCGAGCGGATAACCGAGCAGCTGGAAACCAGCTTCGACCCCAAGTCGGGCGCGGTGCTGGCACGCCGGCGGCGAAGGCTGGGCGCGCTGGTGCTGGCTGATCGGACCGAGCCGATGGATCCGGCTGAAGCCGCAGATGCTTTGGCGCAAGCAGCGGCGGCAGAGGGGTTGCAGTCACTGCACTGGAACGATGCCGCGCGGCAGTTGCGGGCGCGGATCGGATTGATGCGACAGCTGGAGCCGGACGGCGGCTGGCCCGATCTGTCCGACCAGGCGCTGACGGCCGACGTTCTGCAGTGGCTGGCACCACAACTCGGCGGAATGTCGCGCCTGGCTGACCTGGACCGCCTCGATCTGGTGGCGATCCTGAGCGGCTTGCTGCCTCGGCCACTGGTGCGTCGGCTGGACGCAGCTTTGCCAACCCACCTGGTTCTGCCGGGCGGACGGGCTACGATCGACTACACGCAGCCGGTCCCGGTGGCGTCATCGCGCGCCCAGGCTTTCTTTGGCATGACGGCGACGCCGCAGCTGGCCGACGGCCGGGTGCCTTTGCGGCTCGCTCTGCTGTCGCCGGCCGGGCGACCGGCTGCGATCACCGGCGATCTGGCAGGCTTCTGGCGGACCGGCTGGGCAGCGGTGCGGCGGGATATGCTGGGCCGCTATCCGAAGCACGCCTGGCCCGAGGATCCGGGAGGACCCGAGCGCTGAGCAAACTCGCGGCGGCAATTCTTGTTGCAACCGCGACAGCGTGCCATGTCCTGCTCAGCCAATCCCGTCGGGAGACACCTGCTTTGACAACGTGGCGGCGGTTACCGACCAGGAGACCCCGGTTTGCAATGTTGTTTCTGGCCCTGCTGGTCAGTGGCTGCAACGGCATACCGGGCACCGCCTCGGCCCGCTCCGCACCCGAGAGCTTCGCGCCGCTGGTAAAGCGTATCCTGCCCGCGGTGGTGAATATTGCGGTGACGGAAACCGTGACGGGTGGCGATGTTCTTGCCGAGCTGCCGCCGGAACTTCGGGACACTCCGCTTGGCCGCGAGTTCCGACGTCGCTTCGGAAACCGGCGCGAACAGGCAATGGGGGCCGGCTCGGGTTTCGTGGTCGATCCTTCAGGATTGATCGTCACCAACAACCACGTCGTGGGTCACGCCGACCGGATTCAGGTCTCACTGAGCGATGGCACACGACTGCCGGCGCGGGTGATCGGCACGGATGAGCTGACCGACGTCGCCCTGATCAAGGTGCAGGCCCCCGGTCCGTTGCCCGCGGTGCCATTTGGCGATTCCCGTCAGGTCGAGGTCGGCGACTGGGTGCTGGCGGCGGGAAATCCGTTCGGTCTCGGCGGCTCGGTTACAGCGGGCATCATCTCGGCGCGCGGACGAGATTTGCGTGCAGGACCGTTCGACAACTTTCTGCAGCTCGACGCGCCGATCAATCCGGGGAACTCCGGTGGGCCGATCTTCAACATGGACGGCCAGGTGATCGCGATCAGCACGGCGATCGTTTCCCCCTCCGGCGGCTCGGTCGGCATTGGATTCGCCACGCCCAGCGAGCTCGTCATCCCGATCATCAACCAGCTGCGCACCAGCGGTCACATTCAGCGTGGCTGGCTCGGCGTGTCGGTGGACGACTCGCAGAATGGTGGGGTGAACATTGCGAGCGTCGAGCGCACCAGCCCCGCCGCTCGTGCCGGGCTACGTCCGGGGGACACGATCCTGATGCTGAACGGTGAGCGGATCGAGACCGCTCGCGGCCTTATTCGTGCGGTGGCAGCGGTGTCGCCGGGAACCAACGTGACACTCTCGATCCGGCGGCAGGGGCGGCAGGTGGACGTTCCGGTGACCGTCGGCCTCCGGCCCACGGAGGGCGCCGGCTAAAGGAGCAAGCTCAATGCGCATCCTGGTGGTGGAAGACGACAAGGACGTCGGGGCGTTCGTGGTCAGGGGACTGAAGGAGGCCGGCCATGTTGTGGAACTCGCCGATAACGGCCGCGACGGCCTGTTCCTTGCCGCAAGCGAGGCGTTCGACGCAGTGATCCTGGACCGGATGCTGCCGGGCGGGATCGATGGCATCCGGCTGCTGGAGACGTTGCGCGGACAGAAGAACACCGTGCCGGTGCTTATCCTGTCGGCACTGGCCGATGTCGACGAGCGCGTGCGCGGCCTGAAGGCTGGGGGCGATGACTACCTGACCAAGCCGTTCGCGTTCGCCGAGTTGCTGGCGCGCGTCGAGGCTCTGGCGCGGCGCGGCAAGGGCGAGGGCCCGGTGACCAAACTGGTGGTCGAAGACCTGGAGCTTGACCTGCTGTCGCGCCAGGTGAAGCGGGCGGGGCAGAAGATCGATCTGCAGCCGCGGGAATTCCGCCTGCTCGAATACCTTATGCGCCACGCCGGCCAGGTGGTGACACGGACCATGCTGCTGGAAGGTGTATGGGACTATCACTTCGATCCGCAGACTAACGTGATCGATGTGCACGTCTCGCGCCTGCGGCAGAAGGTGGACAAGCCGTTTCCAAAGCCGCTGATCCATACGGTGCGCAATGCGGGCTACATGCTGCGCGCTGAGAGTGCGTGACGACGCCGCTGTCGTTTTTCCGACGACCAATCGAAGCAGCGACGGGGGTCTCGATACGGCGACTCTTGCAATCCGCCGGGATCCGCTTCGCCGTCATCTATGCGGTGCTGCTTTCGGCGAGTGCCGCCGCACTGGCGCTGTTCCTGTGGTGGTCCACGGCGGGCCTACTGGATCGGCAGACCGAGGCGTCGATCCAGGCGGACGCACAGAGCCTGGCCGAGCGTTTCGCCGTCGGCCACGTCGCCGCTCTGATGCTCACCATCGAAGAGCGGCTCGCACAGAATGTCGAGGATGACGCAATCTATCTGCTGGTAGATCGCACGGGACGGTCGCTGGCCGGCAACCTGCAGTATTGGCCGCAGGGCGCCGTGGAACCTGGTGCCTGGTATGAGCTGCCGATCGAGCGCGCCGGGGTACGCTCGCTTGCAGTGGTGGAGGCATTCACCCTGCCGGGCGGCTTCCGACTCCTGATCGGGCGCGATGTGCAGGTGCGCGCCCAACTGCGCACGCTGCTGACCGACGCGCTGCTGTGGGCGCTGCTGGTCGTCCTGGCGATGGCAACGATGGGCGCGCTGGTGGTGCGCAGCCTGTTCCGCCGTGCGCTGGCCAACGTCTCTGATACCGCACTGGCGATCGCCGGCGGCAACTTCACCCAGCGTGTCGAGCTGACCGGTCGCGGAGATGAGTTCGATCAGCTCGCCGAGACGATCAACGACATGCTGGACAGGATGGCCCGACTGATGGAGGGCGTGCGCGAAGTGTCGAATGCGATCGCGCATGACCTGCGCACCCCGATCACCCGAGCGCGGGCCCGTCTGGAAGACGCTGCGGCGCATTCCGAATCGGCGACCGAGCTGAGGTCCGCGATAGAGCGGGCGATTGCCGACCTGGACGATATCGTCGCGGTGTTTCAGGCGTTGTTGCGGATCGCCGAGATCGAAGCTGGTTCGCGCCGCGCCGCCTTCGCCACCGTGGACATCGCACCGGTCCTCGCCGATGCCGCCGAACTTTACGGGGCGGTGGCCGACGAAAAGGGCGTCGCGCTATCGGTCGAGGGGCCAGATCATCTACCGACCTATGGCGACCGCGATCTGATCCAACAGGCGGTCGCCAATCTCCTGGACAACGCCGTGAAGTTCTCGCCGCGAGGCGCCGCCGTACGATTGTCGGCAAAGCCCGCACAGGCTGGGGTGGAGATCACGGTCGCCGATCAGGGACCCGGCATTCCCGAGGCGGACAGAGGGCGGGTGACGGAACGATTCTACCGGGGTGAGACCGCGCGCAACACTCCCGGCTCGGGGCTCGGACTGGCGTTGGTGCACGCGGTTGCGCAGTTGCACGGCGGGAGCCTGCGGCTGGTCGACACCGCGCCCGGCCTGGCGGCCATCTTGACGCTGGCGGCGCACGAGGACGCCGCCGCGCGTGTCTAACGTCGTTGTCATGCGGGCACCACGGGCGGGAGAGGGCGAGACTGCGAGGATGCGTGCCATGCGTTCGCTTGTGCTGGCTATTGCAGTCGCTGGGTTGACGGTCTGGTTCGGTCTAATGCCGGTCGCCAGTCAGTTGCCGCAGCAGATCACCAGCGATACACCCGAGTACTGCCTGCAGTTGCTCGACCGGGTGAGCAAGATGGCCAATTCCGCCGGCACACCGCCACCACAAGAGGTCGGCTACCTGTCGAGTGAGGGGCAACGCATGTGCGACCAGGGGCAGACACGCGGGGGCATTCTCCGGCTGCGCCGAGCATTGATGCTGATGATGCATCAAAATGGCGCGCCGTAGGCGCTGCGGCAGCAGTCAGGTTAGAGTTCAGCGTCCTCGCGGCGGAACGTCACCACCAGCACGTCACGGAAACCGGGCTCCGCTGGGTCGATCGGCTCAACCGGCGTGACCCCGTGCATAACCCGGTGGTCGTCGACCCAGGCCGCGTCGCATGGCTCGGTCAGGGTGAAGCTGCCGAGGTCACGGTCGTCGGTGCTATGGATCGAGGTGACGCCGCTCTGCACGTTACGGCGGTCGATGAGCAGCACCAGCACATAATCCACGCCGTCGCGATGCATGCCTTCCGGGGTGGGCCGGCCGGCTTCGCCGCTGCGCGCCTCAATGCGGAATTGATGGACCTCGATATGCCAGTCATGCTTCGGCGCGAGTTGTTCGAACAACGTTCGGCAGGTCGCCAGGATCGCGGTCATGCTGGCGCCGGCAGCGATCTCCGGCAGCACCGGGTCGAACCACCGGGCGATACCCCCGTTCAGCGGATTGTAGTCGCGGCTCTGATAGTGCGGCTGGTGCGGCTTGCGGTGAATCGGTTCAGCCGCGCGGGCGCCGAACGCGGCAAACCGTCTTTTGCGGTAACGACCGCCGTCGGCCATGTAGGTGTCGAGCCCGAGATCGTTCCAGCTTGCCGCGAAGGCATCCCAATCCGCCATTGGGCCGAACAGCACCCGCATCTCGCGGCCCTGCGCAAAAGAGAAGCCGTCCGCGCCCAAACGCTTGGCCAACTGGTTCATTGGCTTGCCTCGTCGTTCACCTGCCGCATCGTGATCGCGCGCTGCATCGGATTGAAGAGCTGGATCCCCAACTCATCGAATCGCTGCTTCATCCGCCGATTGAATTCACGCTGCACGCTCCACCGGCCGGAATCTGTGCAGACCACTTGCCCAGCGATCGTCATGGACGCGCCGTCCACCTTGTCCACGCCCCAAAGCTGCAGGTCGCTCAACATCCGCGAGCCGAATTCATTATCGCTGCGCATGCCGGAGACGATCTCCTTCAGCACCTCCGTTACTCGATCGGCATCCTCCGCGGCGGCAACGCTGACATTCACGGATGCGTTCCCCAGGCCGCGGTTCACGTTGGTGACTGTGGTGACAGAGCTGAACGGAATGACGTGGACCGACCCATCGGTGGCGCGCAGCCGGATGGTGCGGATCGACAGGTTCTCCACCGTGCCGGTCAGACCCGAGACGGTCACCGCGTCTCCCACCTGCATGGCGTTCTCCAGCAGCAGGAAGATGCCGGTGATCAGGTCCTGCACCAGCTTCTGGGACCCAAAGCCGACCGCCACGCCGACGATGCCGGCGCCAGCCAGCAACGGCCCGATGTTCACGCCGATCTCCGACAGCACCATCATGCCGCCAACGATCAGGATGGTGATCAGCAGCGTTGTGCGCAGCAGCGGGAGCAGCGTACGCAGGCGGGCCGATCGCGCGGCCTGCCCGTCACGCGTGAGTTTCGCAAGGTGACGCTCGATCGCACTGTTCGCCGCCTCCCACACCGCGATGGCGATCAGTGCAGTGACAACCAAGGTCGCGAGCGAGGAGATCAGGTGCAGGCCGAGTACGCTGCTGAACAGCCATCTGAAGGCCGCGAGACCACAAAGCTGCAGCAGGACCATGGCCGCCAGAAACAGCACCACCACCCGCACAGTGCTGATCGCCACCGGATGATACAGGGCAAGCCGCGACTCCAGACCGGGATAGCGTTCCGTCGTAGTGGGGCCGAGCACCAGCGCGCGATCGAGATTTCCCAGGATCAGAATCAGCACGAACCGCGTGACGATGCCCACCGCAACAAGGCTGAGAAAGTAGCGCAGCAGCTGGCTATAACCGTGCGGAGCCTCGACCACCCACGCGAGCCATAGGCCGGCCAGCAGAATAAGTGCCAGCCAGTGCCACACGCGCGCCAGCCGGTTGCGCAGTGCTGCCAGCACGCCGGTCGCGCCCTGGGGGGCACGCAGCCAGCGTCGGACGGCGCGCCGCTGTTGCACCACGACAATGCCGATCAGCACATGATTGACCAAGGCGACCATCTTCAGCACGGCCTCGTGCGCCGAGTCCGACATACCGAGCAGCAGCCCGACCTCTGCTGCCGCATAACCGAACACACCGACCACGACGATGCGCCGTAACCAGCGCATGGCATAACCGGCGGTATCATCTCCGACTGCGAGCAATCGCAATCGCCTTTCTCGGGGCGAGAACATCATCCGGCCGACGCAGAGCAGTGCCGAACACAGTGCATAGGCGTCGATCACCGCGAGCAGCACGAGGCTCGGCAGCCGCCGACCGCCCAGAGGCGTCGCCGCCAGCAAGTGAGTGATGGCGAGGAACCCAAGTACCGGCAGCAGTTCAAGCAGCAAGCGGGCCAACACCAAAGGCACGCGACGCAGCAGCGTGATCGCGGCTATTCGGCGACGGTGAGGCGGCTCGGTTTCGCCTTGCTCGGCGCGCGCTTCGGCGTCCGGCTCCTCCGACACATGATTGCCTTCGGGAGCGCGGCGGGTCAGCGCCAGGATCGGGCGATGGACGGCACGACCAAGCACCCATTGCACGAACAGGCCGATCACCAGAACGAGCACGAGGCGCCATCCGGTATCCAGCAAGACCCCGTGCGCCCACGAGTCGGTCGCCATCACTTTGAGCCAGACCCAGAGCAACGGGATGCTCTGGATCGCTCCGACCGTTGCAACGAATTGGCCAGCGAGCCGGTTGAGAAAGTCCGAAGCACCGATCAGCACCTCGGCGCCAAGGCTGTTGGGCGTGATTTCGGCAGACGTACTCGGCGGTGGCTGCACCTGGACGATCGTCTTCAGCGTCTCGATCAGCTGATCGCGCTTGGCGGGGTCCTGCAGCGAATCAAGCGTGCGCTGCGCTTCCTCCCTTGTGGTCTGCTGGGCGGTGGCTGGCACCGTGGTCAGGGAGGCCAGAAGGCAAGCGAGAAACGAAAGGCGCTGCAGGTATCGCATGGCGCGGCACACGAGCATGCGAGGTCAGCGGAGAAAAGAGCGGAGCCTTGGGCGCGGGGATGACGACTCCTACATCACCTCAATGAAGACGTTCCTCGCCCTTTGCGTGGCCCTGCTGATGCTTGCCACCCTGGGCGTGCTGTTTGCCGGCCTAGTCGGTCTCGCCAAAGGCAGCGGCGATCCGGTGCGATCCAATCAACTGATGCGCTGGCGGGTCATCCTGCAGGGCGCAGCCCTGCTGCTCTTCCTGCTGCTGATGACCCTGCTGCGGTCTTGAAGCCGCGTTTGACAGCGTTCCGGCCGGTGCATATGGTCCGCGCCCTCTATTGCAGGTGCGAACAGGCGGACGTGCCGCCGCACGGACACGCAACTTTCCTGGATATGGGCTCATGAAGATTCTGGTCCCGGTGAAGCGGGTGGTCGACTACAACGTGAAGGTCCGCGTGAAAGCGGATGGCTCGGGCATCGAGACCGCCGGCGTGAAGATGTCGATGAACCCGTTCGATGAGATCGGCGTGGAGGAGGCGGTGCGCCTGAAGGAGAAAGGCGCCGCCACGGAAATTGTCGCGGTGTCTATGGGCGTGCCGCAATGCGCCGAGACGCTGCGCACTGCGCTGGCGATGGGTGCGGACCGCGGCATTCTGGTGGAAACCAATGTCGAATTGCAGCCTCTCGCGGTGGCAAAGTTGCTGAAGGCGATTGCCGAAAAGGAGCAGCCCAAGCTGATCATTTTGGGCAAGCAGGCGATCGACGATGACATGAACGCGACCGGGCAGATGCTCGCCGCGCTTCTCGGTTGGCCACAAGGAACCTTCGCGTCGAAGATCACAATCGAGGGTGACGGCATCACGGTTACGCGCGAAGTGGACGGCGGGCTGGAGACGGTAGCGCTGTCCCTGCCCGCCATCATCACCACCGACTTGCGGCTCAACGAACCGCGATATGCGTCACTGCCCAACATCATGAAGGCGCGTAAGAAGCCGATTGACAACGTGAAGCCGGCCGATCTCGGGGTCGATCCTGCGCCGCGGCTGACCACGGTGAAGGTCGCGGAGCCGCCGAAGCGGAAGGCCGGGGTAAAGGTGGGTTCGGTGGCCGAATTGGTAGAGAAGCTGAAGACGGAAGCGAAGGTGATCTAAGCGATGACGGCACTGGTTCTGCTGGAGTTCGACGCCGCGGGGATCAAGCAGCCGTCACGCAGCGCCGTGGCCGCGGCGGAGAAGCTGGGCGACGTGCATGCACTGATAGCGGGCAGCGGGGCGGAGGCCGCCGCGCAGGCGGCCGCGAAGTTGCCGGGCGTGGCGAAGGTGCTGACGGCAGATGTTCCGGCACTCGATCATCTCTTGGCCGAGCCAACGGCGGCACTGCTGGTCGGCTTGGCGCCGAACTATGACCACTTGCTGGCGGCGACCACCGCCGTGGGCAAGAACATCATGCCACGGGTCGCGGCTTTGCTGGATGTGCAGCCGATCAGCGACATCGCCGAAGTGGTGGACGCCGACACGTTCGTTCGCCCGATCTATGCCGGCAACGGCATGGCGACGGTTAAGTCGTCGGACCCGAAGAAGGTGATCACGGTTCGTGCCGCGAGCTTCGATCCCGTCCCGGCGGAAGGCGGCAGCGCTCCGGTCGAGGCGGTGAACGTTCCCGATCTGCCGGAAATGTCGCGCTTCATCTCGGCTGAGCTTTCCAAGAGCGAGCGGCCGGAACTGACGGCTGCCCGCGTGGTGATCTCCGGTGGCCGCGGCATGCAGTCCGGCGACAACTTTAATCTTTTGGAACCAATCGCTGATAAGTTAGGCGCTGCGGTCGGGGCCTCCCGCGCCGCGGTGGATGCCGGTTTTGTCCCGAACGACTATCAGGTGGGGCAGACCGGAAAAATTGTCGCCCCGGAACTTTACATTGCTGTTGGAATCTCGGGTGCCATCCAGCACCTGGCCGGGATGAAGGACAGCAAAGTGATCGTGGCGATCAACAAGGACGAGGAAGCGCCCATCTTCCAGGTCGCCGATTACGGCCTGGTGGCTGATCTGTTCAAGGCTCTGCCCGAG
>JBKPSV010000122.1:0-7346 GCA_046735215.1 Pseudomonadota bacterium
GTCAGCATGATCCACAGCGTCGCAGGCATGCTGGAGGGCGGACGACTGGTCATGCGCCCGCCGTTTCGCGAACCGCACCACTCGGCGTCGCAGGCGGCACTCACCGGCGGCGGGCAGCGGGCGCGCCCGGGCGAGATAAGCATGGCGCATCGCGGCGTATTGTTTCTGGACGAATTGCCGGAGTTCCCCAAGCAGGCCCTGGAGGCCTTGCGGCAGCCGATGGAAACTGGCCGAACGACAGTTTCAAGGGCCGCTGCGCACATCACCTATCCGGCGCGGTTCCAGATGGTGGCTGCGATGAACCCATGCCGGTGCGGCTATCTGGGGGACGCATCACGCGAGTGCGGCCGGGCTCCGCGCTGCGCGGAAGACTACCAGAATCGGATCAGTGGGCCGGTGATCGATCGCATCGATCTCACGGTGGAGGTGCAGCCCGCCACAGCGGCCGAACTGGCGCGCGCGCCGGCGGGGGAGGGAAGCGAGGCTGTGGCGGCGCGTGTGGCGCGGGCGCGCGATGCTCAGCGTGCGCGCTATGGCGAGGGCAGCAATGCGGAAGCCGACAGCGATGCCGTTGGTATGGCGCCCGACGCGCATGCCTTGGCCGAGCAGGCGATGGACAAGCTTCGCCTATCTCCGCGTGGCTATACACGCGTGTTGCGCGTAGGACGCACGATCGCCGATCTGGCGGCCGCCAAGGTGGTGCAGCGCGTGCACGTGGCCGAGGCGCTGGCGTTTCGGCACCGGCTGCCGGGCCGGCGGGGCTAGTTCTCCAGTCTGAACGCGTCGGCAATCCGTCTGACGGTCCCTGTCGCGTCGACCACCATCAGATCGAAGCGCATCCCTTCGCGCGCCCACTCGGGATGCTCCGCTAGCGCGATGTCCGCCGCAGCGATCAGGCGCGCGCACTGACGGCCGCTCAGTGCAAAGGCCGCATCGCCGAGGGTCCGCCGCGCCTTCACCTCTATGATCGCCAGCAAGTCAGGTTGCGCGGCGATGATGTCGATCTCGCCCGCCTCCGTCCGCAGTCGTCTCGCGAGTATGGTCCAGCCGTGACGTGTCAGTGCGAGGCATGCTGCCGTTTCGGCATCGATGCCTCGCACGTACGCATTCACGCTTGGGCGGGGATTCGGCGACACCGGAACAGTCTGCCGCCGTTCGGCTAACGTTGCGTAAGCCCGCGAGGCGTCCGCTTGCTGCGGGTGAGCGCGCGAAACCGCATGAGGCCGTCATAGTCTGCGCGTGCGTTTTCTTCGCGCGTTGCTCAACTGCATGGACTGCGCCACGAGGCGCTCCGCTTCCTATGGCGCGCACGGAGGCGTCGCACAGCGCGAAACTCTGCCAGCACAGAATCTGTGCCGTTCCTTGTTGGGCGGCCACTCGGATCGCAGTCCGATGGTGCCAATCACAGATGAGCGTGGCCGCGCGCCGAAGCAGCAATAGGTCGTTCCCATTTTCATCTGCGCGCATTAGAAGTTCCCCCCGCTCGCAAAAGTGGTGGTGGAGATTATCTGTGACCCGTTTGCCTTTCGATAGAAAACCGCTGGGCGATAGGAGCGTCGAGGAACTCCTGCACATGGCCGAAGAGATCAGTGCAATGGCTGCCACAGCCCTCACACCAAGCGCCAAACAATCTCTGGAACGGCTGGCGACCCGCTTTCGGGTTTTTGCAGCGAGCCGTGCGAATGCCCGTCAGCCCAACGGGCAGGCGGTGAGGCCAGGAGAGCCGGCTCCCTCAGCCGGCCTATATGAGCTTCGCAATGTATTCAGCACTTGGGTGGGACAGATCGTGCAGGTAAAGCAGGGCGAGCTGCTACCGCGGGCGCCGCGCGAGTTTACCTGGATTCTCACACACCCCAGCAGCAGGCCCGACCCCTCGATTCCTGCGCGCCAAGTCTCCTGAGCCCCGGTAAGGGCCGGCTCGAAGCGACAGCGCTCGCGCTGGCAGAATAAGCCTGCAGTAGTTCAGTAGCACCCAATGGTAGCCACAGTTGCTGGCCTGAACCAATCGCCGGTGGTGCGCACCCCCGTTTGTCCGCCACCGGCCCCATGCTAGAGGTCGCGCAAATCACCAGCCCGTGGCCGTGTCATGAACGAACAGCGACCCACCGCCAGTCTGCAGCGGTTCTTCGGCGCCCCCCTATCCGAAACCGATCCCGAGCTTGCGGGGGCAATCAGCGATGAACTGATCCGGCAACAGGACGGGATAGAGCTGATCGCCAGCGAGAACGCGGTCTCTGCCGCTGTGTTGGAAGCGCAAGGGTCGGTGCTGACCAACAAATATGCCGAGGGCTATCCGGGGCGCCGGTACTATGGTGGCTGCGTCTACGTCGATGTGGCCGAACAGCTCGCGATCGAGCGGGCCAAGAAGCTGTTTTCGTGTGCGTTTGCCAATGTGCAACCGCACTCGGGCGCGCAGGCCAACCAGGCGGCGTTTCTTGCGCTGTTGCAGCCGGGCGACACGATCCTGGGGATGAGCCTCGCAGCCGGTGGCCATCTGACCCACGGAGCAGCCCCGAACCTTTCCGGCAAGTGGTTTCACGCTCTGCAATACGGCGTCCGCAAGGAGGACGGCCTGCTGGACTATGATGAACTGGAGCGGCTGGCGCAGGCCGGAAAGCCCAAGTTGATCATTGCCGGCGGTTCGGCGTATCCGCGCTTCATCGACTTCGCCCGGATCCGGCGCATTGCCGATGAGGTCGGGGCGTATTTCATGGTGGACATGGCACACTTCGCCGGGCTGGTGGCGGCGGGTCTCTATCCCGACCCCTTGCCGCATGCGCACGTGGTGACGACGACCACCCACAAGACGCTGCGAGGACCACGCGGCGGCATGATCCTGGCGAATGATCCCGAGATCGGCAGACGGATCAATTCTGCCGTGTTCCCTGGCCTGCAGGGTGGCCCATTGATGCACGTGATCGCCGGCAAGGCGGTGGCGTTCGCCGAAGCGTTGCGGCCGGAGTTTCGCGCCTACCAGAAGGCCGTCGTGGACAACGCCAAGGTGCTGGCCGAGACGCTCATCCAGCAGGGGCTTGCGATCGTCACGGGTGGCACTGACAGCCACCTTATGCTGGTCGATCTGCGCCCCAAACGGGTCACCGGGAAAGCGGCCGAACGGAGTCTGGAGCGCGCTCGGATCACCACCAACAAGAATGCGATCCCGTTCGACCCGGAAAAGCCGGCGGTTACCTCGGGTATTCGATTGGGTTCGCCAGCCGCCACCACGCGCGGCTTCGGCGCAGCCGAGTTCCGCGAGGTTGGGCTGATGATCAATGAGGTGTTGGACGGATTGGCGCGTTCCAATGACGGGTCGAACGACGCGGCCGAAGCAGCTGTCGGGGCCCGCGTCCAGGCTCTTTGCGCTCATTTCCCGCTATATCGCGCGAGCTAGTCGCCGATGCGCTGCCCGTTCTGCGGCCACGAGGACACCCAGGTAAAGGACAGCCGGCCCAGCGAGGATGGTGGCGCGATCCGCCGCCGGCGGTTCTGCGCCAATTGCGGCCAGCGCTTCACCACCATCGAGCGGACCCAGCTGCGCGAGCTGACGGTGGTGAAGGCCGATGGCCGCCGCGTGCCATTCGACCGCGACAAGATGGCGCGGTCGATCCGCATTGCGCTGCGCAAGCGGCCCATCCAGGAAGAGCGAATAGAGCGTATTGTCAATGGCATCGTCCGTCAGCTTGAGGCGTCGGGCGAAAGCGATATCCCGTCGAAGCAGATCGGCGAACTGGTAATGGACACCCTGAAGGAGCTGGACTCTGTCGCCTATGTCCGGTTTGCCAGCGTCTATCGGAATTTTCGTGAAGCCAAGGACTTCGAGGACTTCATTGGCTCACTCGGCGAGAGCTCCTAGCGCTGCGATGGCTGAAGCGCCGGAAGACATTGCCCATATGCGATCCGCCCTGGCGCTCGCCCGGCGTGGCGTCGGCAACACCTGGCCCAACCCTGCGGTTGGATGCGTCGTGGTGAACGGCGGGCGTGTTGTCGGGCGAGCGGTGACCGCCCCTGGAGGGCGACCGCACGCTGAGCCAGCCGCCCTGGAGGTGGCCGGCGCCGCGGCGCGCGGAGCCACCGCCTATGTCACGCTGGAACCTTGCTGCCACTGGGGTCGGACACCCCCGTGCACCGACGCACTGATGTCAGCGGGGGTCGCCCGCGTGGTGATCGCTACCAGGGACCCCGATCCTCGGGTGGACGGCGCTGGCATTGCGCGACTTCGCGCGGCCGGCATTTCGGTCGATGAAGGGGTGCTGCGCGCCGAGGCGGACCGGGTCGCGGCAGGCTTCCGGCTGCGGGTCCTGGAGGGCCGCCCGCTGGTCACACTCAAGCTTGCCTCGACGCTCGATGGCAGAATTGCCACCCAGACCGGAGAAAGCCGCTGGATCACCGGGGAGGCGGCGCGTCGCGCGGCACATGCGCTACGTGGACGCCACGACGCTGTCATGGTGGGCGTGGGAACAGTATTGGTTGATGATCCGGAGCTGACCTGCCGGCTGCCAGGATATCGGCCGATGCCGGTGGTCCGTGTCGTCGCTGACAGCCACCTGCGGACGCCGCTCACGGCAACCCTGGCAGCGACGGCGAAGAGCGTGCCGACGTGGGTGCTGATCCGCGACGGCAGCGACCGTGATCGGCGACGCGCCTTCTCCGAGATTGGCGTCAGGCTGATCGAAGTTGCGGGCGCCGAGATAGGCCTCGATATTCGTGCTGCCCTTCGCGCGCTGGGAGCAGCGGGACTGACACATGTTCTGGTGGAAGGCGGCGCCCAGCTCGCGGCGTCGCTGCTACGCGCCGACCTGGTTGACCGCATCGCATGGTTCCACGCGCCCGCAGTCATGGGCGGCGACGCCTGGCCTGCGGTACAGGCATTCGGCATCGAGCATCTCGCGGCGATGCCCCGATTTGCCAGGGTGGGGGATACACCGTTGGGCGATGATGTGCTGAGCGAGTTCGTCAGAAAGGACGCGGTGTGATGGATGCTGTTGGTGCCCTTTCTACACCTCTCCCCCTGCCCCCCTCCCGCAAGGGGAGGGGGAGTTTCGTCTGATGTTCACGGGCATCGTCACGGCACTTGGCAGCGTCCGCGCCATCACGGCGCTGGGTGAAACGGCGGATATGAGGCTGACGATCGCGGCGCCATGGCCTGATACTGCAGCCATCCCGATTGGCGCATCGATCGGTTGTTCCGGCTGCTGTCTGACCGCGGTCGAAGTGGGCGCCGGCTGGTTCACGGCGGACGCGTCGGCAGAAACGTTGAGCCGGACGACACTCGGCAGGTGGCGGATTGGCGCGCGGGTAAATCTGGAACGTTCGCTGCGTCTCGGCGACGAACTTGGCGGACATCTGGTTTCCGGCCATGTCGATGGACTTGGTGAAGTACTGTCGGCGGTGCCTGAGCACGGGTCGATGCGCTTCGTTTTCCGGGTCCCCAGCGAGCTGGCGCGTTTCATTGCCGTCAAAGGCAGTGTCGCCGTGGACGGGGTATCGTTGACGGTGAACGAGGTTACGGACGACACTTTCGGGGTGAACATCATCCCGCACACCGCGACGGTGACCAGCTTCGGTTCGCTTCGCCCCGGCGATGCGGTGAACCTGGAGATCGACATGCTGGCCCGCTACGTCGCGCGGCTTGCGGAGTTCAAGTGATGCAGCAGAATCTGAAGGTCGCCGAGCTGTCGCAGTACCTGTCTTCCGCCGAGGAACTGATCGAAGAAGCTCGCAATGGCCGCATGTTCATTCTGGTCGATGATGAGGACCGCGAAAATGAAGGCGACCTCGTGGTGCCGGCGCAATTCGCCACACCGGATGCGATCAACTTCATGGCCCGCCATGCGCGCGGTCTGATCTGCCTCGCTCTGACCCGGCAGCGCGTCGAGCAACTTGGCTTGCCGCTGATGAGCGCCCATAACGGTACGCGGCACCAGACCGCTTTCACCATCTCCATCGAGGCACGTGAGGGCGTCACCACCGGGATCTCGGCGCATGATCGCGCGCGCACCATCGCTGTGGCGATCAATCCGGAATGTGGGCGAGACGACATCGTAACTCCGGGACACATCTTCCCGCTGATGGCACGCCAGGGCGGCACGCTGGTGCGCGCCGGCCATACCGAGGCGTCCGTGGACATCGCGCGCAAGGCCGGACTCTCCCCCGCTGCGGTGATCTGCGAGATCATGAACGACGACGGCACCATGGCTCGGTTGCCGGACCTGGTGAGTTTCGCGCAGCGCCATAATCTGAAACTCGGCTCGATCGCGGACCTGATCGCCTACCGGCGTTTGACCGAGCGGCTGGTGAAGCGCGTTGCTGATGGTACCTTCAACCACGTTGCCGGCGGCGAGTGGCGTGCGGTCGTCTATGCGAACACGGTCGAGTACCAGGAGCACCTTGCGCTGGTGAAAGGCGACGTGGCCGGCATGGATCCGGTCATGGTGCGCATGCACGCCGTTGATCTGCTGGACGACATGACCGGCGGCCCGCACTGGATCAACGTGCACAATGCAATGCACATGATCGGCCGCGAGGGCCGCGGTGTCGTCGTCCTGATCCGCGAGCATCGCAAGACCGCGCTGGCCGAGCGCGTTAGCCAACTGGTTGTCGGAAGCCCGCGGCCGCCGCGCGCGCTGCGCGATTACGGTATCGGCGCGCAGATCCTGCTCGACCTTGGCGTCAAGAACATGGTGCTGCTGTCCAATGTTCGCCGGACCATCGTCGGCCTGGAAGGCTACGGTCTGAACATCGTGGCGCAGAAGTCGATTCCGAATATCGTAGGTGAAGGCTACACCGGATGAGCACCGAGGACGCGCCGCTTCCCGCTGCGCCGCACGTCGCCGGGGCGCCGCCGCACGTGCTAATTGTTCGCGCGCCTTATTATCGTGCCGTGGTGGACGGGCTGACCGAGGGCGCGACGCGCATCCTGCGCGAAGCCGGCGGCACGTTCGAGCAACTCGACGTCGCGGGCGCGTTCGAATTGCCGCAGGTGATCCGCCTGGCGGTGCGCGGCAAGCAGCGTTTCGATGGTTTTGTTGCACTCGGTTGCATCGTGCGCGGAGAGACGGACCACTACGAGTTTATCTGTCGTGCCACCATGGAAGGGATGATGCAGGTGGCGCTGCAATTCGGCCTTGCACTCGGCACCGGATTGCTTACCTGCGACACCTTGGCGCAGGCAGAGGCACGTTCAGGAATGGATGGTCACAACAAGGGAGCAGAAGCCGCGGCTGCGGCTCTTCTGCAAATCAACGCGGCGCGACACCTCGGCGCAGACTGATGGCGCGATCGCCGCGCAGGACGCGGACGGCCTCGCGGCTGGCCGCGGTGCAGGCTTTGTTCCAAAGCGAGCAGGC
>JBKPSV010000123.1:0-4066 GCA_046735215.1 Pseudomonadota bacterium
CGTGCGCGTGACGCCGCATGGGGTGGCAACAAGGCCCCGAGCGACCCCGCCGGTGATCGATGCCGATCTTGCGGCGCTGATGGTCCGCATGATGACGGCGGTTGTAACACGCGGCACCGGCCGCGCAGCCGCGGTGTCAGGTCACGATGCCGCAGGCAAGACCGGCACCACGCAGGATTATCGTGATGCCTGGTTCGTTGGCTGCGTCGATGGCAGGGTCATCGGCGTGTGGCTCGGCAATGACGACAACCGACCAATGAAGTTCGTGCAAGGCGGTGGCCTGCCGGCACGACTGTTCCACGACATCGCGGTGTCGATGCGTTAACCTTTGGCGAATCGCCGAAGGGACCAGCCGACGATGAATGAGCTTGTGGCATTGGAGCCTGCCATCCGTAAGCTTCGATGGTTCCACCAGATCGATTTTGGCAACGGTGTGCTGACACCAGGCGTCATCAAGCGGTCGAAGATCCGTCGCATGTCGCGCATGTTGTTCAACGGACTCGATCTGCGTGGTCGAACGCTGCTTGATATCGGTTGCTGGGATGGTGCCTACAGCCTTGAGGCGACTCGGCGGGGTGCTTCGGTCACGGCGACCGACCACTTCGTGTGGCACGGCAGTTGGGGAGACCGTCGCTGCATTGATCTGGTGCAGCAGCATCTGGCGCCATCGATGCGGATCGTTGATGCGGACCTACCCGACCTGAGTATCGAGCGAGTGGGACGGTTCGATGTCGTGCTGTTCCTGGGCGTGCTCTATCATCTGCGCGATCCGCTGACCGCGCTTGAACGAGTCGCCGATCTCACCACGGATACGCTTATCGTCGAGACTCGCATGACGATGCGCCACATCAGGAAGCCCGTGATGCAGTTTCATCCGGGGATGACGCTAGGGAACGACCCGACGAACTGGTGGACTCCGAACCGACGCTGCGTCGAAGCCATGCTGCACGAACTCGGGTTCCAGCAGGTTCGCTTCACGCAGCCCGACTGGCTCTGGCGTCGCGGGATGTTCCATGCCAGCGGGCGGCGGTGACAGACCAGCAAACGACCGCCTGGCGATAACCGCAAGCAGCGCACGAAGCTTCCGTCGCCGATGTTCACTCAAGCTGCCAATGACGACGATCGATCCGGTGAGCGCCAGCAGGCAGACCCATGACGGCGTATGCAATACATCCCAGAACAAGACCAGCAATGGCAGGTGGAAGAGGTACGTCGTAAGCGTAAACGATGCCACCAATCTGATGGGGCGCGCGAGCGGTAGAAAGATCCGTCTGAGCCAAGCCATATGTGCCGTGGCATAGAAGTTCACCGCAACCAGGACCGCCAGGGCGTAATCGGTCAGCGGCGAGCCGGAGTATGCCAGCAGTGCGGCCGTGTGTGGCGAACGCGACTGGAAGACGTCATGCAGCTTCGTCGGAACGGCGGTCTTGACGAGGAGAGCGGCGGCAACAAGGCTGCATATCCACAACAGCACTGCGGTTTTCTCAGAAACTCGCCGGCGCGGTATCGCTCGGTAGAGGAAAACGCCAAGCAACCAGCATGGCATCAGCAGAAGGATCTTTGGGCCTGCGACAAGCGACAGGAAGATGGCGGCACTTGTTCTGGATGCACGTGGCAAGTACTTCCAGGCGCCGAAGATGGCATAAAACCACGCCTCGTAGTTCAACGACCAGAACGGACCATTCAGGGGCGGAGCGAAGTCGAGAAACCAGAGCTGCGCCACGAACAGAGCATTCGCCGTGGTACGCAACATGGCATCGGCATCGGCGAGCTCCGGCATGAACACCGATTGGTTGACGAACGGCGCAAGCACCATACCGAACCCGAGGGCGGGGAGCGCCACTGACCAAAGCCGAGACAATCGATCAAGCGCGTAGTCCGCGAGGCCTCGGTCGCGTGCATCAGACACGTAGGCAATGACATATCCAGACAGCACAAAGAATACGATGACCGCCGCCGGCCCCGGCCAATGCAGCGGAAATCCTGGAAACAGGATCGGCCACGCATGACTCAAAACCACAACAAGCGCTGCAGCGAATCGAACCAGGTCTAGATACAGGGACAGGTGATAGGGCATCGCGCCCTGCATGTTGGACCGCTCCCCCTTGTGGCGCCGGTTGGGGCCAAACTGACATATGGCAACAAATTTAGCCACTCCAGAGCGCGAGTGGCGCGTCGAAAAGGCCCGGCGGCGCTGGACTGACCGCTATTCCATCGCTGCGTGCGACTCGGCGGTCCGTGGCGCCTGGCGCGGCCGGCGCATCAGCAACAACAACAG
The DNA here is from genome assembly GCA_046735215.1 of Pseudomonadota bacterium. Lineage (GTDB taxonomy): Bacteria > Pseudomonadota > Alphaproteobacteria > Acetobacterales > Acetobacteraceae > JAMXLO01. The sequence continues at coordinate 2,279 of JBKPSV010000123.1, forward strand.
CAGCGCTGGCAGAGTGGTGAAGATCATCATCTTGTAGTCGTCGATATACGCAATGATCTGGGCCTGCTGGTTGATCAGGTGGTCCAGCATCGCGGCGCCATGTCTCGTTCCTGGGTCAAGGTGCTGCTGCACCGCGCCACCGTCCTGCAGCGCACGATTGAACGGATTGGCCCACGAGCCGATCTCGGCATGCAGCACCTGCGAATTATGCGCCAGCATGGCGGTGGTAACAGACACGCCAATCGCCGCGCCGATATTGCGCGCCAGGCTGAACAGTGACGCCCCGTCAGTGCGCAGCATCACCGGCAAGGTAGCGAAAGCGACCATCTGCAGTGGGATGAACAGCAGACCCAGACCAAAACCTTGAATAGTGATGGTGATGATCAAGCGCAGTTCGTCGATGGCCGGTGTCCAGCGGGTTTGCTCCCAGATCGACCAGACGACGCACAGAATGCCGACGCCCATAACGATCCGTGGGTCGACACGGGTCGCAATCCGACCGGCAAGCACCATGGCGACCATCGTGCCGATGCCACGCGGCGCCATGATCAGGCCGGCGGCATCGACTGGATAATTGGCCAGGTTCTGCAGCCATGGTGCCATCAGCGACGAACTGGACACCAGGATCGTGCCGGCGGCGAACATCATGGCGACGCCTGCGGCAAAGTTGCGGTCCTTGAACAGGGCAGGGGGAATGAACGGCCGCCGCGCCGTGAGCATGTGCACGATGAACAGGTAAATGCCGAGACCACCGAGAACGGCCTCGATGATGATCTCTGGAGCAGAGAACCAGTCCTGATTCTGTCCCCGGTCCAACATCATCTGCAATCCGCCGATGCCCAGGCTCAACACCGTGAAGCCGACCCAATCGAAGCGCAGGCTATCGTTCGGGCGGGAACGCGGCATGAAGAAAATCAGGCCGAGCGTGGCCAGGACACCGAACGGCAGGTTGATGTAGAAGACAAAACGCCAGTTGTACATCTCGGTAAGGTAGCCGCCGAGTGTCGGTCCCAGGATAGGGCCGATCATCACTCCCACGCCCCAGATCGCCATGGCGTTCCCGCGCTGCTCGGCTGGATAGATGTCGAGCATGGTGGCTTGCGACAGCGGCACAAGAGCCGCGCCGAACATGCCCTGCAACAGGCGGAACAGCACCATCTCGTCGAGCGACTGCGCTGCACCGCACATCATGGAGGTGATGGTGAAGCCGGTCAGACAGCCAATGAACAGATACCTGCGACCGAACCGGGCCGCCATCCAGCCGACCGGCGCGGTCATGATCGCCGCCGCGGTTATATAGGATGTCAGGACCCAGGTGATTTCATCGAAGCTCGCCGACAGGCTGCCCTGCATGTACGGCAATGCCACATTGGCGATGGTCTGGTCGAGCGCCTGCATCAGGGTCGCGCCGACCGTGCAGAGGGTGATGATCAGGCGGTGCGGCACCTGATCATGAGAAGCCGGAGCCACGTTGGCTTGAATTAGAAAAGGTCGGCGAGACTACGCCGATGACCGGTGTCGATCGACGCCTCGACGCTCATCCCAGCGCGCAACTGAGGCTCGCCCTGCTTGTGGTCGCAGGTGATGCGGACGGGAATCCGCTGCACGACCTTCACCCAATTGCCCGAGGTGTTCTGCGCCGGCAGAACCGAAAATTCCGACCCGGAGTTTGGCGCGATGCTTGCAACCCGGCAGGCCCAGGAGCGGCCGGGATACGTGTCGACATCAACGCGCACCGGGTCGCCCGGCTTCACCCAGGTCAACTCGGTTTCCTTTGGATTGGCCTCG
>JBKPSV010000124.1:0-3653 GCA_046735215.1 Pseudomonadota bacterium
GCATGACCTTGCTGACCAGCGCGGCCCGATCGATTGCCATCGACATCGCCCGCCGCACCCGCACGTCCTTCAGCGGGTTCCTGGTCAGTGGCTTGCCTTCGACATCGGTGATCTGCGGCGACGCGTCGCGGTCGACATCCAGCGTCCAGAAGTAGCAGCGGTTGCTCTCCTTCGTGCCTAGCGTGACGTTCGGGTTCTGCTTCAGCTGGGCAATGTCGTTGCCGGGCACGTTGCTGATCAGATCGACGTCGCCGCTGAGCAAGGCGGCAACCCGAGCCGCGTCGTTGGTGATCGGCCTATAGGTCACCCTCTGCCAATCGGGCTTGGCGCCGAAATAGCCATCGAAGCGTTCCAGCGTGATATGATCGCCCGGAACCCACTCGACTTCGCGATATGGACCCGTGCCGACCGCCGCCTTGCCGGAGTTATAGTCGGCGGTGGCGGCTTTTTCGCCATTCTTCCGCGACACGATCCAAACATTGAGGATTTCGTTGAGCAGGATCGGGTCGGGCTGATCGGTCTCGATCACCAGCGTGTGGTCGTCGACTGCGGTGGTCTTTGCCACGTGTTTCAGGAATTGCAGAAACGACCCCGGGCTGTTCGGCACATTGCGCGCCCGCTGGTAGGTGAAGACCACATCGTCGGCGGTGAATGGCGACCCGTCGTGCCACTTCACCCCCTGCCGCAACTTGAACTCCCAGTGGGTCGGATCGACGTTGCGCCAGCTCTCCGCCAGGTCGGGGATCACCTTCAGGTTGGCATCCTGCGTGATCAGGCCGCTATAGATCAGCTTGTCGATCTCGGTGTTTGAGGTGAGGTGGAAGTAGTGAGGATCGAGTGTCGTCACTTCGGACGATACCCCAATCTTCAAATCAGCCCCCGAGGCGCTCCAAGAGAACGCAAGTGCGGCCGCCGCGGCCAGCCAATGTCGCATACCACCCCCGCCTGTTTCTTATGCCAAGGTCCGGGATACTCGCCCCAGCGCTCCACGCCGGCAATGGTCTGGCCACGGGGTTGCCAGGTGGCCTATCACTCGGCCACCTGCAGCCATAGGTATCGGCAGCTTGCTGCAGGAGGTCCGACTTGGAAACGATCCGCGTGGTCTGTGCGCATGATTGCCCCGACATGTGCTCGCTGCTCGCCCATGTCGATAACGGCCGCGTGGTGAAGGTTGAGGGCGATCCCGACCAGCCGTTCACCGCGGGCTTTGCCTGCGCCAAGGTTAACCGCGACGCCAAGTTGGTGCACTCACCGGACCGCATCGCCACGCCGCTGCGCCGCATCGGCGCCAAGGGCGAGGGCAAGTTCTCGCCGATCTCCTGGGACGCGGCGCTCGACGAGATCACCGCGCGCTGGAAGTCGGTCATCGCTGAATCTGGGCCATTGGCGCTGCTGGGGTACTGCTACAGCTCACACCAGGGGCAGATGAATCGCGGGCTGCCGAACGGGCTGTTCCACGCAATGGGGGTGAGTCGGTTGTGGGCCGGCACAGTGTGCGACAGCTGCATGGAGGCGGCGTGGGACGCGACCGTTGGCCCGATCGGCGGCGCGGACCCTGAGGCCGTGGCGGCGTCGGACCTGGTGATCTGCTGGGGCGCCGATCTGCACGCCACAAATGTGCATTTCTGGGCAAAGCTCGACGCGGCGCGCAAGCGCGGCGTGAAGCTGGTGGTGATCGATCCGCGCCGCACCCGCTCGGCGCAGAATGCCGACTGGCATATCCCGATCCGCATCGGCACCGACGCGGCGCTGGCGCTGGGGATCATGCACATCCTGGTGCGCGACGCTTTGTGCGATCGCGACTACATCGCCCAACACACGCTGGGGTTTGATCGCGTCGAGCGCGAAGTGCTGCCGCGCTTCACACCTGATCGTGTCGCCACCGTCACCGGCCTTGATGTTGCCGATGTCGAGCGGCTCGCCGCCATGTACGGCGCGGCGAAACGCTCGCTGATCCGGCTGGGCTGGGGCATGACGCGCAACACCTATGGCGGTCAGGCATTGCGCACGGTCGCGCTGCTGCCCGGCGTCACGGGCGCCTATGGCCGCTACGGCGGCGGCGCGGTGAACCTGACCGCGGCGTCATTCGAATTCAATTATAACGCGCTGCGCAAGCCGTCCGGACCTGCAGCGACGCGCACGATCAACCACAATCGTCTCGGCGAGGCGCTGCTAAACCTGAACGATCCGCCGATCCGTGCGCTGTTCATCGCGTCGAACAATCCGGCCGTCACCTGCCCCGACAGCGCGCAGACGCGCCGCGGCCTGGCTCGCGAAGACCTGTTCACCGTGGTGCACGACCCGTTCCTGACGATGACGGCGCGCTATGCCGATATCGTGCTGCCGGCGGCGACGTATCTGGAGACCGAGGACTTCTTCCGCGCTTACGGCGCCTATTACATGCAATACGCGCCACGCGCTGTGCAACCGCAAGGCGAGGCCTGGTCAAACTTGAAATTGGCACAGGAACTTGCGGCGAGAATGGGGGTCACCGACCCGGTGTTCAGGATGTCGGAACCCGAATTGCTGCGCGAGCTATTCCGCGGCGCCAAGGGGGCGGTCGCGGCATTCGACCCGGATGCCGTGCGCGGCGCGGGACCGATATCGATCGCGACCAGACAGGGGCAGGAGTTCCGCACGCCGTCAGGCAAGTTGGAATTCTACTCCGAGACGCTCGCGCAGCAGGGCTTGCGACCCATGCCAGACTGGCAGCCCGATCCGGCCGAGGCGACGCAAGGCTCGAAATGGCCGCTGCGGCTGCTGACCGGTCCCGGCTATTTCCTCAGCCACACCGCCTTCTCCGGGGTCGCGTTTCTGCGTCAGCGCGAGGGAGCGCCATATTGTGTGCTGCACCCGCAGGACGCCGCGGCACGCAGGCTGCGCGACGGCGATCGCGTCCGCTTGGTCAATGACCGCGCCAGCATAGGTCTGGTGCTGCACGTGCGTGACGAGATCCAGCCAGGCGTCGTGCTCGTGCCCGGACAGCGCCCTGACAACGAGACGCTGGAGGGCAGCGTCAACATGCTGTGCTCGGACGCCTACACCGACATGGGCGAAGGCGCGACGTATCAGAGCACCTGGCTGGACGTGCGTCCCTGGTAGTGGTTGCCGAACGCAACCATCACTCGATCGGCACACCCAGCGCCATGCGTCCGGCAAACAACTGCTGGTCCTTTGCGCGCATGGGATGATAGTGCGCCGCCTGAACGTCACGCAGGCGCCGCTCCAGTCCGGCAGCACGGAAGAACGCTTTGCCGCCTGCCAGTTCCATTGCCCGATCGACACAGGACAGCGCAGCCTCGGCGGCGAGAGTGCGGGCAGTGAAAATCGCGTTGGTCACCTCTGCGCCTGGCGTCGCTTCGGCGCCCAGGTCGACCATCCGCTGCACGGCGAGACGCGCGGCCATGAGCCGGTTCTCCATTTCACCGGCCATGAGCTGAACAAGCGGTTCGCGGCGCTTTTCTGCGGAAGCCAGGCCGATCGCTATGTCGCGCGCAGACTCAGCGACGCCTGATAGACCGAATAGACAAGCGGAAAAGCGATCATACCCGCCAGGTGCATCAAAGGATGCCAGATGCCTTTGGGACGCCGTGCCTGCACCGCCTCATCAGGAACGAACACGTCCTCGAGCATCACGTCATCTGATCCCGTCG
>JBKPSV010000125.1:0-13445 GCA_046735215.1 Pseudomonadota bacterium
TCGTCAAGCAGATCTACGTGCCGAATCGGATCGTCAACTTCGTCGTGGCGTGATGAATCGGCGGCAGTTACTCGGGCTGGCAATCTGCACCTCGCTGCCTGGATGCGGCTTCCAGCCGGTTTACATGCCGACCGCTTCAGGCAAGGCCGGCGTCGCGCAACGGGAACTTGCCGCCATCCACGTTGCCATCATACCCGATCGCCCCGGCCAACTTCTGCGCCAGGCGCTGCAGAGTCGATTTGAAGGCTCGGGAAGTGGCGTTGCCCAGCGCTACGAACTGCGAGTGGGCTTCGGCATCGCTGGCGACGCGATTGCCATCCTGCCAGACAGCAATCCGACCCGAATACGCGAGATCGGCAGCGCGACATGGACGCTGGTCGCCCAGGATCCGGCTCGTACGCTGGTGACCAGCGGCTCGGCCAAAGCGGTGGACGGCTACAATCTCATCAATGCGCAGTACTTCGCCTCCGATCTGGAGAACGAGACGGTTCAGCGCCGGCTGGCCAATGCGCTGGCCGACCAGATCGCGATGCAATTGGCCGTCTATTTTCGCCAACAAACGGCAAAGAGCGGGTGAAGCTGTCTCCCCAGCGCGTGCCCGCCTTTCTGCGTGATCCGGGAACCTGCCGGGTCGTGCTGCTCTACGGCGAGGACCACGGGATGATCCGCGACCGTGCTGCGGCGCTGGTTCGGACCGTCGCGGGATCGCTGGACGATACCTTCCTGGTCGCCGAACTGAGTCGAGAGGATGCCGGCACGTTGGCAGATGAAGCCAACTCGCTGCCCCTGATCGGGGGGCGACGTGTGATTCGGCTGCGCGAGAGCACGGATGCACTTGCTGATCGGGTTGCCAGCGTCCTCAAGAGCGCCGCACCAGCGCTGGTGATTCTGGAGGCGCCGGGACTTGCGACGCGTTCGCGCTTGCGCTCGATCGTTGAGGCGGCGCCGGACGGGGTCGCGATCGGCTGTTACCCGGAGGAAGGGCGCGCGCTCGCCGATACAATTCGGGTGGTGCTCGGTGAAGCCGGCGTGGCCATCGACACCGATGCCCTTGCCTGGCTGGCGGACCATCTGGGCGCGGATCGGGTCTCGACCCGCGCGGAGACGGAGAAGCTTGCCCTGTATGCCGGGCCGGGCGGTCGCGTTGATCTCACGGCCGCGATGGCCTGCATCGGCGATCTCGCCGGCTTGTCGCTCGATGACGCGCTGTTTGCTGCGACCGCAGGCGACGTCGCGCGGGCGGATCGAGCTCTGGAACTCGCCCTTGCCGAAGGGGCCACACCGGTGGGCGTGCTGCGTGCGGGGCTGATGCACCTGCAGCGCGTGCATCGGGTACGTCTCACGGTGGACGAGGGTGCCAATGTTGCGGACGCCGTGAAGAGTGCGCGCCCGCCGGTGTTCTTTCGCCGGGTCGCGGCCTTCAGCCAGGCTGTAGAGTTATGGTCGTCTGCATCACTGCTGGCAGCGATGCGCGGGCTTTCAGACGCAGAGCTGGGCTGCAAGCAAACCGGCGCGCCCGACGATGTGCTGGCTCGCAACGCGGTTCTAGCGCTGGCTCGCCGCGCGGTCGGTGCCGCTCGGCGCCAGTAGATCGATTACTGCGCTCTATCTTGTTTTACTGCGCTAAACCCATGCGCACCAGTAAATGATCAAGTTGTTCTAGATCGGTATAGTGGAACTGGATCACACCGCGTTTGCCGTTGAACGTCACCTTCACTGTTAGCCCAAGCTGTTCGCTGAGCGTCCGTTCCAGCTGCACAGCGTTGGCGTCGTGATGCGCCTGTGGGTCGTCAGGGATTGTCTGCTCAGCCGGCGTTGGGCGGGACGCTAATGCCTCGGTTTGCCGCACGGACAATTGTCGGTTGAGCACCTCCCGCAGCCCAATTTCAGGTGCCGGATGTGCCAGCAGCGCTCGTGCATGCCCGGCCGAAATGTCACCCTGACGGACCGCGTCCTTCACCGTCTCGGGCAGGTTTAGCAGTCGCAGGGCGTTTGAGATGTGGCTGCGTGATTTGCCTACCGACTGCCCGAGCGCCTCGTGGGTGAACTGAAAATGCGTCAGCAGGCGGTTGTAGCCCTCGGCTTCGTCGATCGGGTTCAGGTCCTGACGCTGCAGGTTTTCTACCAAAGCGACGGCCGCCGCTTCGGTGTCGGTCATCTGATTGACCAATGCAGGCACTTCGTGGAGCCCAGCCACTCCGGCTGCTCGCCAGCGGCGCTCACCAGCTACAATCTGGAAGCAACCTTGCCTTTCCGGATGCGGTCTTACAACCAAAGGTTGCAGTATCCCGCGCTGACGGATGGATTGTGCGAGTTCCTCCAATGCCAATGGGTCGATGCTGCTGCGCGGCTGGAACGGGTTGGGCTCCAGCAGATCGAGGGCCACCCGGCGCAGCGAGGAAGGCTCAGGCGCAGTAGTTTGGACGGCAGCATCGCCCAAGAGCGCCGCCAAACCACGACCGAGGCGAGGGCCTGGTTCGCGGCGCGTCGTCATGGCTGTGCCCTCTCCCGCCGCATAACTTCGCCGGCAAGCCGCACATAAGCCTGGGCGCCAGGAGAGCGAAAGTCATACAGCAGCACTGGCTTTCCGTGACTCGGCGCTTCCGAGATGCGAATATTGCGAGGGATTACGGTTTCGTAGACGGTTCCCCCGAAAAATCCTCGCGCATCCGCGGCCACAAGATCCGAGAGATTGTTGCGCCTATCAAACATTGTCAGGACGATTCCTTGCAGGCGCAGATTGGGATTTAGGCCGCGTTTGACCATATCGATGGTTCGAACCAGCCCGCTGATGCCTTCGAGCGCGTAGAACTCGCACTGTAACGGCACCAGCACTGCGTCCGCAGCGACGAGGCCATTGAGCGTCAGCAGGCCAAGGCTGGGGGGACAATCGATCAGCACGAACTGGTAGGGGGAAACCCCGGTCCGCAAGGGCGCGAGCGCGTCCCGCAACCTGAACTCGCGGCGATCGAGACCTACGAGTTCGATCTCTGCGCCCGCAAGCCCCGCCTCCGCGGTGACGAGAGACAGATTGGTGATGGTCGTCTCTCGTGTGACCTCGCCAAGTTCTGCATCGCCGGTCATCAGTCCATAGCTGCCGGTGGCCCGGTCTGAACGTGGCACCCCGAGCCCGGTGGATGCATTGCCCTGCGGGTCGAGGTCGATCAGCAGAATCCGCTCGTCCACTGCGGCAAGGGCGGTGGCCAGGTTGATCGCAGTGGTTGTCTTCCCGACACCACCTTTTTGGTTGGCGATCGCGAGGATACGGACCCCATTGGGCGCTTGTTGGGACGCGTCGCCTTCAGGCAGAGGAGAGGACACGGGCTGGATTGCTGATCCGTAAGACACAGGCTTCTGGGTTGGTCCGGCTGGGGATTCGCTCTACCTGCATCTGCCATTCTGCGCCCGCGTGCGTCAATTCCATGCCCGCGTTTGCCCCCTTCATAAACAGGCATCGGCCTCCGGCAGCCAGTAATGGTGCTGCCAATTGCAGCAGCGTGGGGAGCGGCGCCAAGGCTCTGGCTGATATCAACGGGGCGGGAGACAGGGTCGCAGTCTCGATACGGACGGGATGGATCCGAACCGGAGCTCCAGTGACGCGTGCCGCCTCGCGCAGGAATGCGCATTTCCGTTGATCGGCTTCGATCAGGTCGAAATGGACGCCGCTGGCCAGGGCGAGCACAAGGCCGGGGAACCCAGCACCGGAGCCGAGATCGATCGCCCTGCAGGGCAGGGGTTGCATGAGCGGAAGCAGCTGGAGCGAGTCGTCGATATGGCGCTTCCACAAATGCGGTTCGTCGGAGCACGAGATCAGATTGATCGTGCGACCCCAGCGCAAGAGGAGGGCAGCGAAGCGGTCCAACGCCTCCCGTGTTTCACGTGAAACCTCAGGCGGCATTTTGTTGCTTGCGCACGTGCGCCGCGATCGCCACCAGAGCGGCAGGTGTCATGCCCTGAATGCGCGACGCTGCGCCGAGAGATAGCGGTCGGACCTGCGTTAGCTTAGCTTTGATTTCTGCCGAAATTCCGCCAATGTCGGCGAAAGCGATGCCCTCAAGCCGCAGCCTCTCTTCTCGGCGAAATGCATGTATATCAGCCTGCTGACGCCCCAGATAGCCTTTGTATCGAGCCTCGGTCTGCAGATGATTAAGGTGCCGGTTGGAGAGCCCCTGTAGCCAGGGAAATGCGCTGGAAACGGCGTGCAAAGGCACGTCGGGGAGCCCTGCTAGTTCGAACACTGGCCGCCAACGGCCGTCGGCTCGAACCGATATGCCGTGTTGCGCCAACCAGCTAGGATTGCCGCCGTCCTTCATCGCCCGCTGGACGATCGCTGTGGTCTCTGCCTCGTAGGCAAGGAACGCGGCGGCTCGCTCGTACCCCATGCAACCCCAAGCCATGCCCTTCCTGGTCAGCCGCAGATCCGCGTTGTCCGCCCGCAGCGTAAGCCGGTATTCCGCCCTCGACGTGAACATCCTATAGGGCTCGGTCACGCCCTGGGTCGTGAGATCGTCAATCAGCACACCGATGTAAGCTTCCGACCGATCGAGAACAGCACCCGTCTGCCCCGCCACCTTGCGGGCCGCGTTGATGCCGGCCAGCACACCCTGCGCGGCAGCCTCCTCATAGCCAGTCGTGCCGTTCACCTGGCCGGCCAGGAAGAGGCCGGGCAAAGAACGGACCTCCAGCGTCGGGGCCAGGGCCCTTGGATCGACGTAATCGTATTCGACCGCATACCCCGGGCGGATCATCCGGGCGTGTTCAAGGCCGGGGATCGTCGCCAGCAGTTCCAGCTGGACCTCTGCCGGCAAACTGGTCGAAATGCCGTTTGGATAGACGGTGTGATCGTCCAGGCCTTCGGGCTCGAGGAATATGTTGTGGCTCTGTCGACCTGCAAACCGCACGATCTTGTCCTCAATAGAGGGACAGTAGCGCGGGCCAGTCCCAGGAATGTGCCCGCCATATACCGCTGAACGGTGCAGGTTGGCGCGGATCACGGCATGCGTCGCGGGAGTGGTCCGGGTGATCCGACATTCCACTTGAGGATTGCCGATCCGCCCAGTGAGGGTGCTGAAAGGCTCCGGAACCGTATCACCCGGATCGGCGGCCAGCCCCTCCCAGTCGAGCGAACGGCGGTCCAAGCGCGGCGGCGTCCCGGTTTTCAGCCGCCCTAGTGGCAACGCCAGCCGAGCAAGCGTCTGTGCCAACCCGATGGAGGGCGCCTCGCCCGCCCTTCCGGCAGGCCTGGATTGGTCGCCGACATGGGTGATTCCGCGCAGAAACGTCCCCGTCGTCAGAACCGCGGCAGCACAAGATATCAATTCCCCGTCGGCACATAGGATGCCGGCAAGCCGCCCATCCGCGCCGATCTGCAGATCCTCAGCTGACCCAGCACGCACTGTCAGCCCCGGCGTTTCTGCCAGCAGCCGCTGCATAGCTTGTCGATAAAGCGCCCGATCCGCCTGGGCGCGCGGCCCGCGCACTGCCGGACCCTTGCTGCGGTTCAGCAGCTTGAAATGAATGCCCGCGGCATCGGCGGCGCGACCCATGAGTCCATCCAGGGCATCCACCTCGCGCACCAGGTGACCCTTGCCGATGCCGCCAATGGACGGATTGCAGGACATCACTCCGATCGTGTCCAGCCGATGTGTCAGCAGCAGCGTACGCGCGCCAATCCGCGCTGCCGCTGCCGCGGCTTCACAACCGGCGTGGCCGCCACCGACAACCACCACGTCGAATCGACTGACCATCAGCGGTAACCTCGTTACATACGACACAGGCGCGTCTTAGCGCGGTGATGGATTTGTTTCTGCCACCATCTCCTCCAGCTTTTCCATGCTTATGGCAATGTGGTGGGAGCGCTGGTCGTGGGTCTCGAGTTCGTCGGCTTCCCATTGCCGGGCGAGGCGCTGTTGGCCAGGGCAAACCGCATGTGCTGGGCCCCACATGATTGAACTCGGGGCGGCATCGCGTGGTCAGCGATTTACGGCGTCGGCGCCTGGTATCTGGGGCACGAGGCGAAGCAGTCGCCCGGCCCCCGCCGCGATCGGGATTCGCATCGCGGGTAGGGGCCGAACCCTTGGAATAGCGTGTCGTGCGATGGCCCTCACCCAGGGAGTTGGGCAGTAGGCTTGTTTAGGAATTCATTCCTGAGGATAACGCCATGGCCTGGCTGGCTGTGGTGCACTCTCGTCCAGGGTCCATTGCGGCAGTGACAAGCCCGGCCCGACGTCGCTGAATACCATCCTCATGCGAGAGCCAATGCCGACCCGCCCGACGACATCGGGCGGCGCCATTATACCATCCGCGGTCGTCAGATTGGCAACGACGCGCAACGCCTCGTGCTCCGTTGGCTTGCCCTTCTGCGTATCCAGCTCCACCAAGAGTACCATATAGGGTACCCGCGCCTGAAACGCCGGCTGAATGCCGTGACGGACTTCCTCATACGAGTAAACTTCGCCTTTGCCCTCGACCCGCGTCCAGGTGGACGCGAGGCACGTGCACCACGGGCACGCAGTGGTCGGCGGGTAACGCAACAGCTTGCAGTCATCGCATTGCTGCAGGTGGAAGTCGTGCTCGGCGCAGTGACGGAAGTACTCCAGGTTCTCGCCGTCCAGATCGTCGATCGACAGCGGCATGTCCAGGTAAGTGGCGCGAACTGACATGATTGCTCCTCCCTCTCAGCCGCGCCGCATGACCATGGCCGATCCGGTCATCGGATTGGCCCAGCCCAGATTGGCGGTAACCTCGACATTGCGCACTTGGCGACAGCCGCCCTCACGATAGTCAAACGTATGCTGGCGTTTGCCATCCGGCCCGATAGGGCAGTAGTCATCGGCGTCGTGCCGCAGCTGGCGAACGTTCTCGATCACCATGTTCATGCCGTGGGTATAGCCTTCGCAAAGATGGCCACCCGAGGTGTTCTGCGGCCGCTTTCCCCCAAGCCGGGTGATGCCGGACGAGACGTACTCCCCGCCTTCGCCCTTCTTGCAGAAACCGTAATCTTCAAGCTGCAGCATCGAGGTGAAGGTGAACGCGTCATAGGCGCCGACAGCGTCGATGTCCTCCGGACCAACACCGGCGTTTGGCCATAGAATATCCTTCGCGTAGTAGCCGGCGACGCGGGTGATCGGTCCGCACTGATAGTGCATATCGGTGCGTGGCTTGCTGCAGCGGCCGACCACACTACGGATCAGCGCCGGCGTATGGCGCAGATTGCGCGCGTGCTCCGCTCTGGTCACGATGATGCAGGTGGCATTGTCGGTCTCGACACAGCAATCGAGCAAGTGCAGCGGCTTGCAGATCATACGGCTGTTCAGCACATCGTCGACCGTGTAACGCTTCTTGTAGAACGCCTTCGGATTGTTCGAGGCGTGCTCTGAATGGACGACCTTCACCATCGCCACCTGCTCGGGCTTTGTGCCGTACTCATACATGTGACGCATGAAGGTCGGTGCGAACATCTGGCCGGCGCTCTGCCAGCCATACACACGGCTGTGCAGCGCATCGCCGTTGATCGGCGCCGCCGAGCGCGCGCCGGTACCCCCGATGCGTACCTGCGAGTAGCCATTCATCGAACGAAAGATCGCGACGCACTTGCACAAACCGGCTTCGATAACGCCGATGGCAATGCCGATCAGCGCCTCGGTGGACGACCCGCCACCGTTCACATCCATGAAGAAGTTCAGGCGAATCCCAAGATCGCCGGCCAGAAACGGCGATGGCGTGGAATCGTTGCCGGAGTAGGACAGCATGCCGTCGACATCGGCCGGCTTCAGGCCGGCGTCCTGCATAGCCGCGCGAACCGCGAAGGTGCCCATCGCGCGCGTGGTCTTGCCAGAGCCGCGCGTGTAGGTCGTCTCGCCAACGCCAACGATCGCGTACTTGTCGCGCAGGTATTTCGGCGTGGTGGCGTCGGTGTCAGCCGGAAGCGGCATGTGCGTTTCCTCCTTCGCGTTACAGCAGAAGGCTGGACGGGATACGCGATCACGTCAACGCACCGCCTGCACGGAGGAGGATTCGATCGAACGCAAAGCGCGATGTAGTGTCGCTGCGTGAACGGGGGGAAGATACCATGCAGATCGGTGCATCACTGCCGGTGGTCGATATTGGCACCGCGCCCAACATTGTGCGCGACTATGCACAGGCCGCCGAAGCGCTCGGCTACGAATACCTGGTAGCGCCCGACCACGTGCTGGGCGCCAATCCCACGGCGGAGCACGGCGAACGCCGGGTCGGCACCACAGCCAATGCGTACCACGACCCCTTCGTTCTGTTCGGCTTTCTGGCAGGCTGCACGCAGCGCATCGGCTTCGCGGTCGGAGTGCTTATTCTGGCCCAACGTCAGACGGTATTGGTTGCGAAGCAGGCGGCCAGCCTAGACGTACTGTCCGGCGGCCGCTTTCGTCTCGGTGTAGGCGTTGGCTGGAATGAGGTGGAGTTCGTCGGCCTGAACGAGAATTTTCGCAATCGCGGCAGGCGATCGGAAGAGCAGGTCCAGGTGATGCAGGCGCTGTGGGCACAGGAACACGTGACGTTCGGCGGTGCGTTTCATCGCATCGAGGATGCCGGCATCAATCCACGGCCAGCCTCGGGCCGCGTGCCAATCTGGTACGGCGGACACGCTGAAGCAACGTTTCGCCGTGCGGCGAAATACGGCGACGGATTCATGCCACTTGCCTATCCGCCGAATGATGCGGCGCTTGCAGCGTTCGACAAGCTGCGCCGGCTTACCCGTGAAGCAGGGCGCGATCCGGCGCAGATGGGTATCGAGGTTTGGGTGTCGCTCGCCGGCACAGAAGATGACTGGCGGCGTGAATTCGCTTTCTGGAAGCAAGCCGGCGTGACACACCTGACGGCGCATACGACCTATGCCAGCAGTCACCACAGGCGTATCGACGGGCGCACGGCAGCAGAGCACCTTGCGGCCATCACGCGTTATCGCTCGGTGGTTGCCGAACTCCTGTAGCGGCTCGCCGATGTGACCGTTGCTTGGGGGAGCTCATCAGCCCCATAGTTCGGCTACGCAAGCTGGGGAGGCGTTGATGCGTCGGCTCGCTCTCGGCCTTATCCTTACCGCGACCCTGTCCGTGCAGGCAGCAGCTCAAGAGCGGATATTGCATGTCGGACTGCGCGAGGATCCGGATCTGCTCGATCCGACGCTTGGCTCCTCCTATGTCGGGCGCATCGTGTTCGCTGGCCTCTGTGACAAGCTATTCGACATCGATCCCAAGCTCAACATCGTCCCTGTGCTGGCGACCGGGTACGAATGGAAGGACCCGACGCACCTTGTCATCCACATCCGTGACGGCGTGCAGTTTCAGGACGGAGAAAAGCTTACCGCAGAGGCGGTCAAGTACAAGCTGACGCGCGACCTGATAGCCAAGGGCAGCATGCGGCGCGGGGAGGTCAACGCGATCGACAGTATCGAGGTGCTGGATCCACTCACCGTTCAGCTCAATCTAAAGGCGCCCGCGTCGCAGCTGCTGGCCCAGCTGACCGACCGCGCCGGTATCATGATCTCGCCGAAGGCGGTGGATGCACAGGGCGACAAGTTTGGACTGCATCCGGTGTGCGCCGGTCCGTTCAGCTTTGATTCGCGCGTTGCCCAGGACCGTATCGTGCTGAAGCGGTTCCCCGGCTATTGGGGCGCCAGATCGATCCACTTCGATCAGGTGGTCTATCTGCCGAACCCGAACGCTTCGGTGCGGCTGGCCAACCTCCAGGCTGGCGCGTTGGATGTCGTCGAATACATTCTGCCGACCGATGTGCCGGCGGTGCAGAAGGACCCTAAACTGAGAATCGCGATCGGCGATTCACTGGCATACACCGGCATCGCGATCAACACGGACAACGGCCCGGCACACGATACTGCGCTGGGCAAGATGGCGCTGGTGCGCCAGGCCTTCGAGCTCGCGCTGGACCGCGAGGCGTTGATCCAGGTTGTATACACAGGGATGTATACACCGACGGTGCAGGCAAACCCGCCGAGTTCGCCGTTCTTTTTCCAGGATGTTAAGGTGCCGGCGCGCGATGTGGCAAAAGCGAAGGCGCTACTGAAGGAGGCCGGCGTGCCGAGCCCGGTTCCGGTGACACTGACAATCACCAACGGCTCCGACATCCAGCAGGCCGGCGAGGTGATTCAGTCAATGGCGAGCGAGGCGGGGTTCGACGTCAAGATCAAGGCAATGGAGTTTGCCTCTTCGTTGCAGGCGGCATACGCCGGCGACTTTCAGGCCTATCTGATCGGATGGTCCGGCCGCGCGGATCCTGACGGCAACATGTGGCAAATGCTACATGCCGGCGGCACGTTCAACTACGGGCACTACAGCAATACCGAGGTAGACCACGCCTTGGATGAGGCGCGCATGGTGGCCAGCGTCGATCAACGGCGCGCGGCCTATGCCAAAGTTTGGCAGCAGGAACGCAAGGACCTGCCGCTGATTTACCTTTGGACAGCAAAGAACATCGTGGGAATGAAGAAAGCGGTCAGCGGCTTCCAGCAAGTCCCCGACGGGCTGATCCGGCTGCAAGGCGTGTCGATGGACCGCTAGCCCCGTTAGCCGTCCCGGCCTCAAGCACAGCCTTCAGCCGCCGGCAAGCTCTTTTGTTGCACGCACTGGCAGCTTCAGCACCTTGCATAGGGCAGCGAGATTGGCCGCGCGTGGGCGGCAGTAATCGGTTTCCCAAAAATAAATGCTGGTTTGACTAACTCCAACCTGCTCTGCCACTTCAGCGACGGACAGGCCACGCCTGATGCGGGCTTCACGCAGATGTTTGGATAAGTTTGGTTTGCGAGGCAACTTGGTCTCCATTCTGTTCCACACGGAGCCACTGAACCTATTGGAGTGTAACGGCAAACTCAAGCCCGGCTCGGATGCAATTTGCGCGTCTCGCGGCAGACTTATGCAACTTTGCGTCGATTGTGCTTCTCACACCACTTTAGTCAGTGCCCGATAATCTGTTTGAATAGGCACGTGCCTGCCACTATCGAACGACCGCCGTAGCGTTTGCAGTTGTCGCAGTGCAAGTGGGCATGCCGCGGCTTTTTATGAAGGAGACAGGTCCGCCGTCGTGCAGGTGGCAAGGGTACTAACGTGCATGATCTCTGGTGCACGTCTCACAATTGCGTTTCACACGTTTCACAATCCCGTTCGGGACGTCTTAAATTTAGATCAAACGCTTCAGTTTCTCGCGAGTTGCGCAGCTCAATGCCTGCAGTTCACCTCGACCGCCCGGGGCACATGACTTCTAAGCGGTGTTCGGGCGCTCAAACGGAATTCCACCCGCTGCCGTCAGAGGGCCAGTTGCCCTCGTCACGCTTTCCGTACGAGCGAGCATGGCAATCGGCGCCATCATCCCTGCTCTGAAGTTCATAACCTGTTCGCGGTCTCGAGGCGCTGGCCTGCGCTCCCGGCATGGCTGGGGCATTGCACATGCGGGCAGAAACTGCAATTTGCCGCGGACATGCGTAGCCGGCGTTCGGTTGGGATGCGTCTGCAAAGAGGACATGAACCCGGTTTAACCGTCTCTTCGACACACGGCCATTCTACCTTATATAAGAACGTGGCCGACCGACCTTAAATGCGACGCAGCCTGCGTTCGCAGATTCAGATGGAGGGGTACAATGCGCCTATGGTCTAGTGCATCAGCTGCGGTGCTATTACTCGGCTCAGCCGTGGCAACGTCAGGGGTCGCTGCCACACCTTATACCGGTTGCCCCGCGGGCTATCATCGCGCTGAGTCAGAGGGCGGTGGCGTGGGATCGGTGAGCAACCAGACCCGCCGGGCCGAGGCGGAAGGCGGCGGCGTGGGCTCAGTCAATCTGCGGACCCGTCAGGCCGAGGCCGAGGGTGGTGGCGTGGGTTCGGTGAACAATCAGACCCGCCGGGCTGAGGCCGAGGGCGGTGGTGTGGGATCAGTGAACCTGCGGACCCGCCAGGCTGAAGCAGAAGGTGGCGGCGTCGGTTCTGTGAGCAATCAGACCCGCCGGGCCGAGGCACTTGCGGAGATGCCTTGCATACCGAACTCACGGTAGCATGAATGCGGGTTGCCGCTTGCGCAGGCCGTTGCCTGGCGAGTGGCGCCCGCAACCCCGCTTAGGGCCTCGATCCGCGGCAGCCGGGCCATCAGCTGGCGGCTGCATTCGGGGACTAGGGGCGTCCCACTGTGGGTGTGAGCGCTTAGCGGTGAGTGCCCTGGAGCCGTTTGCCGATCCCGGCTAGCTTCCGCGACCATGGCAAATCGGATTGAAAGACGTGCACTTTTGGCGGGTCTTCTTGCTGCTGGCGTCGCAGCGCCCGCCTGGGCCGTCGAGCGCGCCGGCGAGGTGCAAAACTCGCGCGGCGAGTGTTACGCTCAGATGGCGGCGGAGCGCCGTACCTTGCGACCGGATGCGCCTCTATTCGTCGGCGATGCGGTTGCCACCGGGACGCAATCCGCCTTGGGGATGCTTCTGGGCGAGGCGACAGAGGTCCGCCTGGGGGCCGAATCCCGCCTTCGCATTGACCGCTTCATCATAAACGCCGGGGGTGTGCTGATCTTGGATCGCGGCGCCATGGTTTACGACCACGATCGGCCTGGGAGCGGCGATCTGGCGGTGCGCACGCCCTACGGGTTGCTTGCCGTCCGGGGCACGCGATTCTTCGCGGGGCCCAGCAACGGCGTTTTCGGGGTCTTCGTCGAGCGGGGCGCTGTGACAGTTGTGGGCGTCAACACCGCGGTGCTGGTGACCGACGGTCAGGGGACTGATATCGCCAGACCTGGCGACGAACCGACGACTCCCCATCCCTGGGGTGCCGCGCGTATCGCCAAGGCGATGGCCTTGGTCAACTGAGCGGCGACGACACCGGCGTGTAGACAGCAATCGCCTGGCTCTGGCCCCGCGGCGTCAGTGTGCCGATCTGGCGCAAAGTTACCGGATCAACCTTGGCCGCGGTGCCCGGGCCGATGCATATGCTGGAGCCCAGGTCTTTGTTGGCTGCTTCCAGTCGCGCAGCTGCATTTACCGCGTTGCCGTGTGCCGTGTAGTCGAGCTTCCGGCTGCCGCCGACGTCGCCCACGATAGCCGGCCCGGTCTCGATGCCGATGCGCGTGCGACCCAGTTGCAATCGCTGGCCCAACGACGATTGCCGGACCTCTTCGGACGCCGTCAGCAGCGCCAGCGCCGTCTGCACCGCACGATTGGGATGATCTGCCAGTTCCAACGGGGCATTGTAGATCGCATGGATCGAGTCGCCGACGATCTTGTCGATCATGCCCCCGTGGTCGGTGACGATGCGCGTGGCCGCGTCAAAATAGGCGTCGAGCAGAGCCACCAGCTCCACGGGATCCGCTCGCTCGGTCATGCCGGTGAAGCCCTCGATATCGGTGAACAATGCGGTGATCTCGCGCATCTCCCCCTGCAGCCGCAACGCAGCGGGGTCAGCGGTGATGCGCCGCACCACCTC
>JBKPSV010000126.1:0-21570 GCA_046735215.1 Pseudomonadota bacterium
GAGATCGGCTTGGTCGGTCGCAGCCCTGGTATCTACAATCTCTATCTGGGCGGCTCGTTTGACGGTTCGCGGATGAACAAGCTTTACCGCCGCGACGTCGATGGTGATGCGATTGTGTCCGCACTCGCACCGCTATTGCGCGATTACGCCGAAGGCCGCCTCGCCGGCGAGCGATTTGGCGACTTCACCATCCGCGCCGGCCATATCCGCCCAACAACCAGCGGGAACCGGTTCCACGACGACCTCTCTCCTGAACTGTGAGGCTGCCATGCGTTCACTTCGACAGACCACGCCTGACGTTGCCTGGCCTTCGTTGCGAGATGCGCGGGGGCGGCTGCTGGGATTGCCGTTCGTGCTGACTGCTGCCATGCCCGGAATCCTGTTCGGCTGGCAGGCGAGCGTGGCGGCTTTGATCGTGGCCAGCGTGGCGAGCTTCGTGCTGTTCGTGCCGATGACCGCGCTCGCTCTCAATCATGGTGCTGCATTGCCCGAGAATGCGACGTTGCCGCCTTTGACGCCACGTTGTTACGTCGTCTTCCTGATGCTTTGGACGTCGGCGGCGTGGCTGGGTGCACTCCTGGCGATCTGACTGGATTGGGACGTTTAGAAATTACAGGCCGCTGTCGCTTCGCTTGTCCTATCGTGCAACTGGCTCCGTCAGCACGGGCCGGATGAAATTCAGTGCCGCAAGCAATGTGCGGAAGCGGTGCAGCGCGTCCCAGTCCGGGCCCGCTGCTACGACCCAGAACGTCATGCCGGTCGGAGCATGCACAAGATAGGAAGGATCCTGGTTCGACCGTAGGGTTACGACGATGCGACCCGCGATGCGCAGATGATCGGTGCGACGCTCGCTGATGAAGGCGCGCCCTATGTCAGGCGCGCGCAGCCGGGTTGCGGCATGCCACTCGGCGAGCTGCGCCCGCTCCCATTGTGAAAAAGGTCGAGGCGGGAACGTAAGAACGACGTTATCAGCGGGCGACAGCATGACGGCGCTCGGTTTGGCCGTGAGCTCCCGGTGTTATGCGGCGTCAGGTTACAAGATTGCTGCATTCGGCTTCACCTAATCGCGATCAGGGCCCTCGACGGTCGCAAAACCCTTGCCGAATGCCGAATCACGCTTCTGAAAGGCATACTTCACGCCATGCGTCCGCATGTTCTGGCGGAAATCGCGGGCCATCGGCGCATTGTGTCCGCGTGCGTCGATCTCGGCGCCGATCCGCTGCAGCGTCCGCGCTCCCATAAGCTCAAGACCTAGATTGACCAGTCGCTTGTTGGCCGACAGCAGATGCGGATCGACCAGTCCCATACGGTCTGCCAACCGCATCACCTCGGCTTCAAGGTCTGCGGCGGATACTGACTTCATCGCAAGGCCGATGCGCGCGGCATCAGCGCCGGTGACGCTGTCGCCGGTGAACAGCAGGCGCTTGGCCCATTGTGGTCCGCAATGATACAGCCACATGCTGCCGGGCGGCGTGCCAAGGTCGCGCACCGGCGGAAAGCCGATGCGCGCGTCATCGGCTACGATCACCATGTCGCACAGCCAGGCGAGATCGGTGCCGATACCGATGCACGTGCCGTGCACCTGGGCGATGACCGGCTTATGCATATCGAACAGCGTCATGCGCAGACGCTGCCCTTGTTCCAGGCGCCACACGTCGTCGTCGATCTCCTGCCTGCCGCGATAATCCTCGCCGCGGCCCGAAGAATATTCGCTGAGGTCAGCACCGGCGCAGAAATGCGGACCGGCCCCTCGCAGCACGATGCAGTGCACGGGATTGTATTCATCGGCCTCCAGCAGCGCTTCATGCAACTCGCGCAGCAGCTTCGCACTGAGTGCATTGCGCTTCTCTGGCCGGTTCAAGGTAACGATGGCGGTCTTGCCTTTCACTTCGTAGGTGATCTGGTCGAACTGCATCTGCTTCCTCCTGGTGGCCGCCGCTTGTATGGTCGGTGCGAACCATGCGCCGAGGAGGGAACGGATGCCAGAGTTGCAGATCGCCCGGGTGGAGACATTCCTGTTCGATCCCGGCACGGCGAAGAACCTGCTGTTCTGTCGCGTGGAAACCGAGGACGGGCTGCACGGCTGGGGCGAGGCCTATGTGACGCCGGGCAAGGAGCCGGTGATCCAGCAATGCCTGCAGGAGATGGCGAAGCACGTCATCGGCCGCAGTGCAATGAACATCCGCCACACCGGGCAGATCATGTTCGAGGACTTCGCAATCCGCCGCGCCTCGCTGGACCTGATGTCGGCCTGGAGCGCGCTGGAGATCGCGATGTGGGACATCGTGGCGAAGCGTGCCGGATTGCCGCTGTACAACATCCTGGGTGGTGCGTCGCGCGAGCGAGTGCGTGTCTATGCCAATGGATGGTCGAACGGTTCCGAGCCGATCGAGGCGAATCTACAGCGTGCGCTTAAGATCAAGGAGATGGGCTTCACCGCCCTGAAGTGGGATCCGTTCCCCGGACCATGGCGCAGCTTCATCCATCGCGAGGATGAGGAACACGTGGTGCGCTATGTGCGGGCGATGCGCGAGGCATTGGGGCCTGACTTCACGCTGTTGGTGGAAGTGCACCGTCGGCTCGCACCGATGCACGCAATCCGAATCGGCAAGCGGATCGCCGAGTTCGATATCGGCTGGTACGAAGAACCATGCCTGTGTGACAATATCGAGCTTGTGGCAGAGGTGCGGCGCAACGTGCCGATCCCCATCGTGACCGGCGAGGCAATCTACTCGAAGGAAGCGTTCGCCGCGGCATTATCGGCGCGGGCGGCAGATATCCTGAACCCCGACATCTGCAACTGCGGCGGCATCTCGGCGATGCTGGACATCGCCGCGATGGCGCAGCCGCACGCGGTGGCGATCGCGCCGCACAATTACAACAGCACGCTGGTCGGGCTGGCGGCGACGATGAACTTCGCGGCGGTGATAGCCAACTTCTGGATCGCGGAGTTCTTCGTGAACCTGCGTCCGGCATGCGATGAGATCGCGGTGCAGCCGATTGCCGTACACGATGGCTGGGCGGAATTGCCGACCGTGCCCGGGCATGGCATCGACATCGATGTCGCGCGGCTGAAGGCGCGGCCATACCAGGACCGAGGCAGTAAGGGTCTGCGCCAGTATTGGGAAGAATTCCCGCGCAAAGGCTACGTGGCGGGGGCGACACGCACCGGTTACTGATGCGCGCGCCGCAGATACTCCGCGGCATCCTCGTCGAGCAACAGGCGGTCGCGCTGTAACGCTTCGACAACCCCAGCGACACGCGCCGCGTACAACTCGGATGTCGGATAACGCTCTTGCAAAGATGGTCGCGGGTCGCCGGACTGCTCGCGTTCGGCGCGAGTGGGCGCGAACGCGAGGTGGGTGCCTTCGCGATCGGCAAGTTCGCCTTCTGGCCAAGGAGTCCGATAGAGGTTCCAACCGGTGAACGTCCCGCGCGGCACGGCGATGTCCGGTAGTCGAATGCCGGCCATCTCATTGCCGTCGGCATCGACCTGCGGCACCAGGGGCTGCCACGTGCGTACAGGCGTTCGCGGATCGGTCCAGTCGTCTAGTTCCGCCACGTCATTGGAGTCGCGTGGCGCCACCAAGGCGGCAAGTTTCGGCCAAGCCACGGCGTCGGCGCGAACCAGCGACCCGTCGGCAATGCGAGGCAGGCGCGAAGGCGGTGGCTCGCGGCCGTTTGCCACCCACTCATCGAGGGCAACCAGCAGAGCGCGAATCGCAGGCATGGGGTCATGCCAGTTGCGTGGATTGGCGCAGGGGCCAGCATCTCGCGGCATGCCGGCCTTTCCGCCGTGTTGCGTCCCCGGCAGACAGTAGCCACGGACGTTCTGCGGCAATGCGCGATCCTGCCCGTCGCTTGTGTGCAGTAGCGAGGCACCCTTCTGCCAATACTCGGTCGAGGTGTTGGTCTCGATCACCTTCACATCGTCGCCGCGCAGCAGGTCTTCCGTGGCGAACGGATACGTCACTTCCGGAAAATCGTGGTCTTCATGCCAGGTTCGCGTACGTCCCGGCTGGCCGAATTCGGTATTGCAGAACACGCGACCGATGCCCGCCACGTGGGTGAACACACCGTCGAACACGCGTGCGCCCACTTCGTCCCTGTTGAACCCTTGCACGAGATGGTCGCGCAGATAGCGACCCGCCTGCGAAATGCCGAAGGCCAGGGCGTATGAAGGTTGGCGTCCAAGCAAGTCGCGTCCCTCTGCGCTGCTGCGCAGATGCGATACGATGTCGCGCGTCGCCGCGAAGCCGATGCCAAGAACGCGCGGATTGATCGCACGGTATCGTAGCTCGTAGATCGAGCCAGGCTCCGGCAGTGCACCTGCGGCGAGCCGGATCGCGCGGGCATCGACGAACTCGAACGCCGCCTTCTGCCGCGGTGCCGTCTGTGTGCGCCGCACCGTCAGCACGGCATCGTCGCGCATTGCCGCCTCATAGGACAGGCGAAACTGCTGCAGATCGCCGCCGCGGGTGCCGGAGATGAATTCCTCGCGGATGCGGCGAACGATCGGCGCGCCATTGTTGGTTGCGACCGGGGCCTCGAGGCCAAGGCCGCCATTGGCCCGCGGCGCGCCCGGGTCCCAGCCGGACCAGACCAAGGTGAAGCCTCGGTGCAGCGGCATGGCGTTGCCCAGGTCGGCGATGCCGGTCGGTTGGTTGCCTGCCTTGCCGGTGCACAGGTTGGCAAACAACATGATCCGACCGCGATTGTTGACCTCGTACAGAATGTGGCCGTTGCCACGTTCCGGGTCTGCCGGACGCAGGATGCAGATGTCGCTACGGTACTCGACATTGCCGCGTGCATTGCGCGGCGCCTTGTCGATGTTGATGATGCCACGGTTGGCAGTGTGCCTGGGATCCAGTTCGCCGATCGCGACACCATCCAGTCTCTCGTAGGCGCCGGTGCTGCCAAAGTTTGCACCGCCGACGAAGGGCGTGCGGGAGGTAATTTCAATTGCTGTGATCATCGCGAAAAACCCTCCAGCTCCTCTTCCGCCCACGCTATCACCTGCGGGATCGACTGACCGCTGAACAACTTTGCCAGCATCGCCGGCTGCGTGCCACGATTATAGATCTGCACGGCAATCTCCGGCGTGGCCGGCGTGCCGGCCACATGCGGACGCGCGTGATGCGACGGACGGATGGGATAGTGATACACCGTACCACGCGGCGGCTCGACCTCGTTCCACACCGGAAAATCCAACATGCTGTCGAACGGTGGAATGTCGAAGCCCGATACCGCCTCGGTCCGTTCTTCCACCTGCTCGCGTTGCGACAGGTATTCCAACAGGTCCTTGGCCGATTGCTTGTTGCGGCTATATGACCAGATGGCCCAGAAATATGGATTGTAAGCGACGAACCGACCCTTCGGCCCGCGTGGCGCGGAGATCATCCAGCAGTCCTGCGCCACCTGTGGCTGGTCACGCTTGGCCACGGCCCAGGCCGAGGGTGGGTTGAAGATCAGGGCGCTTTGGCCCGAGATCAGCGCGCGGTTGTTCGAAGCGCTGTCATAGCTCAGCACGTCGCGCGGCAGGAACTTCACCAGTTGCTGACCATATTCGAGCACTTGTCGCACGGCGTCCGAGCGCACGGTGACCTTGCCCTGCGCATCGACCAGCTCGGCGCCGTAGGCAGCGAACAGCGCACCACAGAAATCTACGCAATCGCCAGCGTTGGAGAGGCCGAGTGCGAACGGCATGCCGGCCTTCTGACACGCCTCAGCGGCCTTCAGATGCGCCTCCCACGTCCATGCGTCTGCGCCTGGCGTGTACTGGTCGTTCACCGGATACATCGACGGCAGGTCAAGCCCCGCCTTGTCCTTGAGCACGCTGATGCGACCCACCGGCGGCTGGTTCTGCGAACCGGAATTGCTTGGTACGGCCATCCAGTGGCCATTCACCTTGGCAAGGTATTCGTTCACCTCGTTGGTCGGGCCGTACTTGGCTATCAGCCGTTGCACCACCTCATCCACCGGTTCGAAGGCGCGTGCATGATTGTGGATCTCCCAAACCGGGAGTGCGATGACATCATGCCCGGTTTTTGCTGCCTCCTCGGCTGCCGCAGTGATCAGCAATTTGTTGCCGGCGCTCATGTAGTCGACCGTCACTTCGACTTGGTTCTGCTTCGCCCAGGCATTGATCTGCCTGGACATCGCGTCGTTGCCGCCCGGCACCCAATGATCCCAGAAGGCGAGCGCCAGTTTCCCTGCGGCCCCGGCGGAGCGGATGTGCACCAGTGGCAACGCGGCGGCGGTGGCTTGCAGAGCGCGGCGGCGGGTCATGCGGGTCTGCATTGTTGCTTCCTCCGTTCCTCTCTAGGCCAGCTTTGCCTCCGTGCGCGCCTGCAACGCCTCCCGCGTCATGCCGGGGACCATGGCACGCACGACAAAACCGTCTGGCGTCACGTCCAGAACCGCTAGGTTCGTATAGACTCTTGTCACGACACCCTTCGCGGTCAGCGGATAGGTGCAACGCCGACGTAGCCGTGGCTCGCCATCCCTGGTCGTATGCTCCATCACCACCCACAGGCGCTGCGCCCCGATCGCAAGATCCATGGCGCCGCCGACCTGCTTCACCGGCTCGTCGGCCGATCTTGCCCAATTGGCGATATCGCCGTTCTCGGCAACTTCGAATGCACCGAGCACGCAAAGGTCCAGATGGCCCCCACGCGCAATGGCGAAACTGTCGGCATGATGCACATAAGATCCACCGGTGCGCAGCGTGACATGCGTTGTGCTGGCATTGATCAGGAACGGATTGACCTGATCGGAGGTTGGCGCTGGGCCCACGCCGATCACGCCGTTCTCTGCATGGAAGATTACCTCGCGATCCGGCGGCACGAAGTCGGCGACCAGCGTCGGAATGCCGATGCCGAGATTGACCAGCCAACCTTCCGGTATGTCGCGCGCGCACCATGCTGCGATGCCGTTGCGGTCGAGCGGAGTGAATGCCATCGAAGCCCTCTCAGAGCGGCACGTGCAGGACGCGATTCACGAAGATGCCAGGCGTCACGATGATCTCCGGCGCCAGTTCACCAAGCGCGACCACATTGCGCGTCACCGCAATGGTGAGCTTCGCGGCCATTGCCATCACCGGATTGAAGTTTCGCGCGCTGTCGCGATAGGTCAGGTTGCCCCAGCGATCCGCCTGCCAGGCCTCAATCAATGCGACGTCACCTGGCAGCGGGTATTCCAGCAGACACAGCTTCCCGCCGATTTCACGCGTTTCGCGCCCCTCGGCCAGCAGCGTATCGGCACCGGTGGGCGTATAGAAGCCGGTGATGCCGGCGCCGGCTGCGCGCATTCTCTCGGCCATCGTACCCTGCGGCACGATCTCTACCTCCAACTCGCCGCGTTGCAACAGTCGGCCGGCGAGGCTCGCAGGCCGCACGAAGCTGCAGATCAGCCGCCGCACGCGACCGAGTGACAGCAGGCGCTCGATCGCACTGCCATCGCGTCCACCGGCGACTGCGACGATGGTCAGATCGCTTGCACCTTGTTCGATCAGGCCGTCGAGCAGTGGTGTCGGAATGCCCACATCGCCAAAGCCGCCAAGCAGAATGGTGGAGCCATCGGCGATTCCTGCCACGGCGTCGGTCATGTTGTGCACGAACTTGTCGATCATGCAGCGACCGTAGCGCGCGGCCAAGGTTCGGTCGAGGAGAGAAACAGCGTGTTCCAATTCTGCTTGATCCAGGTCAATGAACTGCATCCCGATTGGCGATAGGTGGCGAGTTTCCTGAAAGGGTCGTGCAACATGCACCTCGCTCAAGCTGATCGTCTCGAGGTCCTGGTGCTGGTGGACAACATGACAGATATCTTGTCGTCCACCCCATCCGTGGTGACCAGCGAAATCGCTCGGTTGCGCCAGCGCCGCATCAGCCCAACCGCCGGGGCCGCGTACTGTTGTGCTGCACATGGCCTATCACTGCTCATTGGCGCGCGTGGACCGAATGGCGTGAGAACCATGCTGTTCGATGCTGGTCCTGCCGACTACGCCATCGAGATGAATGGCGCGAGGCTGGGGATCGATTTCGGGACGATCGAGGCGATCATGCTCTCGCACGGTCATTGGGATCACGCTGGCGGCCTGCCACGCGCACTGGCACTGATTCGCGCTGCAAACAAGGGCCGCCCCGTGCCTCTGTTCCTGCATCCCGCCATGTTCCAGGATCGCGGCTTCCGTATGCCCGATGACAGCGTAGTTGCGGCGGGGCCGTTTCCGACGGTGCAGCAGTGGGAGGGGTTCGGCGCAAAACCGGTCGTGACAACCGAGCCAGCCGCGTGTCTGGACGACCTATTCTTTGTCAGCGGTGAAATCCCTCGCATCACCGCATATGAGACGGGGCTGGACATGAATGTTCACCGGCGCGCGGAAGATGCGCCGTGGGAACCGGAGCCACTGATCATTGATGAGCGGTTCCTGGCGGTGCACGTACGAGACAAAGGGCTGGTGGTATTCAGCGGATGTTCGCACGCAGGCATCGTCAATGTGCTGCATCATGCACGGAGCGTTTTTCCAGGTGTGCCGCTGCACGCGGTGATGGGTGGCTTCCATTTGTCCGGCCCAAGTGAAAAGATTATCCCGGAGACGGTGCGTGATCTGGAGCGGTTTAGCCTGCAATACGTGATGGCGGGACACTGCACCGGGTGGCGCGCGGTGAATGCGCTGCAGAATGCGCTCGGCGACAAGGTGGTCCTGCCGTTGGCGGTAGGGAATCAGTTCAGCTTGTAGCCACGATGCCGAGGTCTATGGCCTGAAGGACCGGTCTTTCCCTTTGCAACCTGGCCCGATAGCTTGCGTCAGGCAGTGCGGGGGAAGCCATGGCCGGTACGGTGCGGGGAACATCGTCAACGGAAAGCGAGGACGCCGCGACGGTTCGCCGCGCCGTGCTCGCGTGCGCCGCTGGCCAGGCGTTCGAGATCTTTGACTTCGTCATCTACGGCTTCTTCGCCGTCGCTATAGGCCGAGCATTCTTTCCTTCGAGCGACCCTGCGGCCTCGCTGCTGGCGAGCTTCGCCACCTTCGCGGTCGGTTTCCTGTTCCGGCCGGTCGGCGCATTGGTCATTGGCTACTACGGAGATCGTTTCGGCCGACGCAAGGCGCTGGTGGTGACAGTCGGACTAATGGCGTGCGCCACCGGTGTCACCGGGCTGATCCCGTCATATGCCGCAATCGGCCTGTGGGCACCGATCCTGTTGGTGATCTGCCGCATGCTGCAGGGGTTTTCCACCGGCGGTGAGTGGGGCGGTGCTGCGGCGTTTCTGGTCGAGCATGCGCCCGCCGGACGCCGCGGCCTGATCGGCAGCTTCCAGCAAGCGGCAACGGCGATCGGTGCGATGGGTGCGACATTTTCGGCGGCAATCCTCAGCTCAGCAATGAGCTCGGAAAGCTTCTTCAGCTGGGGCTGGCGCGTTCCCTTCCTGATCGGCTTCATCCTAGGTCCGATCGGCTATTACCTGCGCACCCGCGTTGCGGAAACGCCAGCCTTTCAGCGCGCGGTAGAAACCCAGACGATCAAGCGGATGCCAATCGCCGAAGCGATCAGTTCGCATGGCGGGATGTTTCTGGCAGGCTTCGGATTGTCGATCATCGGCTGTGTGATCAATTACGTGTTCTTGGTGTTCCTGCCGAGTTTCGCGTCGCAGACACTGAAGATCGATCTGAGTTACGCGCTGTGGTCCACCGCGCTGGCCGGCACATTGTATCTCGTGCTGACACCGATCGTCGGACACTACTCGGATCGCGTCGGCCGCAAACCAATGCTGTTTGCATGCTCTCTGCTGGCAGTGATCATGGCATATCCGTTGTTTCTGTTCCTGGCGACCTATCCGAGCTTCTGGGGCATGCTGGTGGTGCAGGCCATCGCCCAGGCGGTACTGACGCTATACACCGGGGTGATCTCGACCATCCTGTCGGAGATGTTCCCGACCAACATTCGCTACACGGCGCTGTCGGTCAGCTACGGCTTTGCGGTGGCCATCTTCGGCGGGTTCGCGCCGTACATTTCCACGTTCCTGGTACGGATCACCGGTGACGTGCTGGCACCGAGTTATTACGTGATAGCCGCGGGAATCGTCAGCGGCATCGCTGTGCTGTTCGTGCAGGAGCGTCATCGAGCGCCTGCGCTCGCGTAAGGGGGAAACATGACAGACATCGTACTCGTGCACGGCGCCTACCAGGGCGGCTGGATCTGGCAGCATGTGGTGCCGCGGCTGACTGCGGCGGGGCATCGCGTGTACGCGCCCTCATTGGACGGTTGCGCGGAGCGTCGCCACGCGCTGCGTCCCGGCATCGACACCGAGACACACGGGCAGGAAATCGCCGACCTGCTGTTCTTCGAAGATCTGCACAATGTCGTTCTGGTCGGCACCAGCAGTGGCGGCATGGTCCTATGCAGTGCAGCGGAGCGTGCGCGCGCTCGGATTGGCCGGCTGGTGTTTCTCGATGCATTGGCGCTGTTCGATGGCGAGCGGATCGGCGATATCGTCAACCGGGTAAACCGGGTAACCACGGAGCTGACCACAGGTCCCTCGCGCGAGGACGCGGCATCGCGGATGTTCGCCAGCCTGGAAGGACCCATCAAGACCTGGACCCTCGAGCGCTATACGCCGCATCCGGTCGCAGCGATGGACCAGCCAGTGAAGCTGCCGTCGTTCTGGCAGCAGAGTTGGAAGGCGGCCGTGGTCTGGTGTCGCCAGGCGCCAAACCCTGGCGAGCCGCACCAGCGGCGCGCCGCGCAGAAACTTGGCGCGACCTGGCACGAACTCGATGCGGGGCATTATCCGATGCTGACCGCGCCGGAAGAAACTGCCAGGCTGATCATGCAGGGATGATCGCTGGATACGCGCAAGCGTTCCGCATCACGGTGGTCATGTCGCTCCTGCTGGCTGGATTGGGCGGCTGTGCGGCCTACGATCCGCCGGTGCAGGGCGACCGTACGTCGGAGAAGTATAAAACTGATCTCGAAACGTGCCGCACGACTTCCCAGGAAGCGGTCCGTCGCAAGAACGCTGCTACGCCACAGAGCTGGATCATTTCACCGATCACCGGCCCGCCGGAAGTGCGGGCCGCGATCCGAACCTGCCTGGCGGGAAAGGGCTACGTGCTGGAGAAGACCGACGACTGATCTATTCGCCGCGCCAGGCACGTCGAACACGCGCGAACCGCCCCAGAGCATGCCACGTGGCGTCAGCCTCTCGCATCTCTTCGGCCGCCTGCATCGCTTCCCATGCCTCGTGCCGTGCGATCTCCAGCGCGTCCAATGCGTCCGCCAACTCGGTGCGCAAACTGTCGATGCGATCTCGCAGTGAATTGCCCCGCATCAACTCCCCATCGCGCGCCTGCACTGCCCGGTCGGCTCGCTCACGTTCCAAACGAGCCACCTGCTCGGCCGCCTCTGCGCGGTCGCGCAGTGCTGCAACTGCTGTCTCCAACGCGCCGATCGCGTCCTTAGCGTCAGCGTCCCCGTTCTTGCCTGGTGCCGGCTCGCAGCAATCGGGCGGCACCAGGGCCCGCATCGTGCCGTGGTTGTCCTTCTGCCGCCGCCAACCACGCCTCAGCACAAGTTTGATCGCCGATGACGTGGTGATGCGGCGTGCAGTAGCCAACTCGGTGTAGGTCATCCATCGGCTGTCGGGCTCTTCGTCTGCGGAGCCGGTCGCCCCTGGCTGCATGCGGTCCCCCATCCAGCGTTCTTGCCGAGTTAGAATCATTTACGCTTGCGCGGTCCGTTGCAAGCATTGGTTGAGCAATCCGGTCGCGGCACCACTTGCGGGCAGCGGCGGCACGGCTAAGGTTGTCCTGGTCATTGCTGCGGCGGAGGAGACTCGAAAAATGGAACGCAGCCTGCGCGGCAAGGTCGCCATCGTCGGCATTGGCGAGACCAAGTACTACAAGCACGGCCAGTCGCCTGAACCGGAATTCAAGCTGGCGCTGATGGCGATCCTGGCCGCTGCTGCGGATGCCGGTATCGATCCAAGCGACATCGACAGCTTCGCCTCCTACAGTAACGATCGCAACGACCCTTCGCGATTGGCCGCCGCGCTTGGCACCAAGGAGCTGCGGCTGTCCAATATGCAGTGGGGCGGTGGAGGTGGCGGCGGAGCTGCTGCCGTGGGCAACGCGGCGGCGGCGATCATCACCGGCCAGGCCGACATAGCCGTGGTGTACCGTGCGCTGGCGCAAGGCCAGTTCCAGCGCTTCGGTCGCGCCGCGGCGGGCGGCACCGTCTCTGGCGACAATGCGCTGATCAATCCATACGGCATCTTCGTTCCGGCGCAGCGCTTCGCGCTCAAGTTCATGCGCTACATGCACGAACACGGTATCGGTCGCGATGCGATGCGGGCGATCGCCATGGCGTCCTATCATCATGCGCAGGCGAACCCGCGCGCGGTGATGTATGGCCGCCCGTTGACCCAAGAGACGTATGACAATTCGCGTTGGATCGCCGAACCCTACCGCTTGTTCGATTGCTGCCAGGAGAACGACGGTGCCGCGGCACTGATCCTGGTATCCGCCGAGCGCGCGAAGGACTTCCGTCATAAGCCGGCCTACGTGCTCGCCGCCGCGCAAGGCTCCGACCACCGCAATGCTGCGCGTTCGTTCAACGCGCCAGACTTTGCCTCATCAAGCTTCGGCCCGGTGGCGCCGCATCTGTGGGAGATGGCCAAACTTGGCCCCGGTGATGTCGATGTGCTGCAGAGCTACGAGAACTTTACCGGCGGCGTGCTGATGAGCATGGCCGAGCATGGCTTCTTCAAACCGCAGGAGGCAAACGAGTTCCTGACGTTGGAAAACCTGCTCGCGCCCGGCGGCAAACTGCCGTTGAACACCAGCGGCGGCAACCTGGCGGAATGCTACATGCACGGACTCGAGCTGCAGATCGAAGCGGTGCGGCAGATCCGCGGCCAATCCACCGCGCAGGTGCCCGACGTGCATGTGGCAGGCGTGATTGCTGGCCCAATGGTGACACCTGTATCGACGATGATCATCGGTTCGCAGGAGACGCTGTGATGACCTACCTCCCGCCGGGACTTCCTGCGCCTGTGGTCGAGAACGATGGGCTGGATCTGCCATACTGGGAAGGCACCCGCCAAGGCGTACTGAAGGTGCAGCGTTGCGGTGCCTGCAATACCTGGCAATGGGGCCCGGAATGGCTGTGCCACCACTGCCGGTCATGGGACATGCGCTGGGTCCAGATCGAGGGCAAGGGTCATATATGGACCTGGACGCGTTGCTGGCACGCGGTTCACCCGGCGCTGCGCGACCACGGGCCCTATATCGCCGTGCTGGTCGAGCTGCCACATGCAGGCAACATCCGCATGCTGGGCAACCTGATCGGCGATCCGCACCAGGAGGTGACGATCGGCGCATCGGTCGAAGCCGTGTTCGAGCCACATGACGATGCGCCTTACACGCTGGTGCAATGGCGTGTGGCCTGAGGCGAGGCACCGATCGCTATTGCAGCGAGCCCCAGCGTTCCACTGCTGGCTCGGCCAAGGCCCATTTCCAGCGCTGCCCATCGTGGCACGCCTGCGTCGTGTACCATGCGCGTTTGAGGTCCTCGCCACTGCCGCTGACCACTGAAAACAGCAACTCCTTGCACGAGGTAAGTGGCGTCGTGATCACCCGCGTCACCTGAACTTCGCCATGCTCGTTGCCGATCGGGATATCGTGCCGTATCTCCCATGGCCGGCGATCGCCTATCGCCATGGTCGCGACTTCGCCGACGATTGCGTCCTGTTCTGCCTGTTGCCGCCTCCGGACGATGTAGTCGGTGGTGGCATCAAGCGCACTGTTGACGGCCACACCCACAGCGACGCCGACCAGCGGATTGGCGCTCGCCGCCGCCGTTGCACCACCCGCCGCGGCGCCGGCAAGTTCGTTGACGAACCGGCATCCGCACAGGGCAATAAGCATGAACGGCAATAGCGGCAGCAGAGCGCGGCCTGCGGCCCTCACTGCAACGCGCCCCATCGTTCCGTGGCGGGCTCGGCTGTCGCCCACTTCCAGATCGTGCCGTCGCGGCAGATCGTCGCCATATAGAACGCGCGCTCTTTGTCGTCATCGACCGAGAAGACGATCTCCTTGCACGTGATGTCGGCTCCGCCCAGCGTTCGGCTGACCGTCACGTCCCCGTGCTCATTGGCCTCGATCGGAATGTCGTGCACGATCCGCCACTTCGCCACGCCACCAACCGGCAAGGCACCGGCGACCGCGGCGATGGTGTCCTGTTCGCTCTGGTGCACCTTGCGCTCGGTATACTGCAATCCGGCCCGTGCCACGGCCTGCGCCGCAAGTCCGATGCCGGTGACCACCGCAGGGTCCTTGGTGACCGCGCGGGAGACGCCCGCAGCAGCGACGCCCGCCCCCGCGGACGTGCTCTCCGTCAATATCGATGTGCAGCCTGACAGCATCGTTAGGCACAGGATTGGTGCAGCCAGTCTTCGGAGCGATCGCGCGCTCACTTCGCTTGGTCCATGGGTGAAGTGCCGGAAATGGGATCGGATGTCAGATGCAACGCTCGCATTTTCCTAGGTTGCGAGCGGATTAAACAACTGCGACGCGCTTGTCATGTGCGGGCTGCCGGATCTTCGCCAATTCGTGAGTATCGGCGTGTTCAGG
Organism: Pseudomonadota bacterium; assembly: GCA_046735215.1. Taxonomy (GTDB): domain Bacteria; phylum Pseudomonadota; class Alphaproteobacteria; order Acetobacterales; family Acetobacteraceae; genus JAMXLO01. The sequence goes on from JBKPSV010000126.1 coordinate 14,633, forward strand.
CACGGGCACACACGAGGCGTCGACGGCAAATCTACTCGGCGAAGACCCGAGCCAGGAATCTGCCGAAGTCGCGGTTCGACTCGGCTCGAACCGCATCGTCGCGGCCGATCGGATAAGGTCGGCTGCCGGTGCAAAGCCCAAGGATGATCTTGCGCAGGAACGGCCCAGACATCGGCAGGCCGGTGTTTTGATCGCGCACGGTTCCACTGCGGGTCACCAGGAAGCGACACCCCGCAAGCTGTCGCCCGATCACCCCGCGCGGCATCCCGCCGTCCCATTGGTGGACAGCGCCAGGATACGAAATAATGTCGACGTGGCTGCCGCCGGCACGCAGGTCGTTCGCGACCTCCTCGCAGCGTTCCGGGCGCATCAACTCATCGTCCGCGCCATACAGCATCAGTAGTGGCGCGCCGGTTGTGCGGCTGTCCGCGAAGCGCGCAATGCAGGGCGCATAGAAGGCAACGTGGCCGACGAAGCGTCGCCCATCAGGCGACAGCGCTTCGGCCATCTGCGCATACATCGCGTACTCGGTGGCCATGCCGCCATAAGAGAAGCCGGCCAGTGCCACGCGGCGCCCGTCGATCTCGGGACGATTGGCAAGATAGTGCAGCGCCGCGTAGGCGTCGGCCACGAACATCGTTTCTGTGATGTGCAGAACGCGATCGATGAAGCTCGTCGCAAGATCACGCCGGCTGTCGTACGTCTCCACCAACAGGACCGCGATGCCCATCGCAGCAAGCTGCGGCCCGTACTTGGCACGATCGTAGATCATTCCAGCCGAGCCATGCAGCATCACCACGGCTGGGATTCCGCGCTTCGGCCGAGAGCCGGCCGGCAGAAATAGCAAGCCGCTGACAGAACGCGCCGGAGCACTGCCTATGTCATCCGGCGCGAACGGGTCGCTGCTTTGGAACGTAACGCGTTCCTCGCGAACATTGTGCATGGTCGCCGGCTCGGGCCAGGGATTGACGATGCGAAAGGACATGGCGGGGTCCGCCCCGATGATCAGAAGCAGTGTGGCAAGGAACAGGCGGCGCATCACGTGGCTTCCTGCCGGCGTCGACGCTCGCGCAAGGCGATGTAGATCCCGGATGCGATGATCACGCCCGCGCCAAGCCAGGTCCATAGATCCGGAAAATGCCTGAAGATCACGTACCCCAGCACGGCACTCCCCACCAGTTCGACATAGCCGAGTGGCGCGATCACCGCCGCCTGGCCTCGCTGAAACGCTTGTATCACCAGATAGTGGCCGAAGCCGCCCAACAGTCCGAGACTGCTGAACAACAGCCAGTCAATCAGTGATTTCGGCATCACGAAAATGAAGGGCATGACTGCGCTCATCACCAGCGAGCCGAGCAGGGCGGCGAATATGATGCCGGTTGCAGCCGGATCGACGCGGCCAACCGAGCGAGTCGCGATCTGATAGAGCGCATATGCAAACGATGATGCCAGGATCAGCAGAACGGCAGGATCCGCCAGCCCACTGCCGGGACGGATCACCATCAACGCTCCGGCAAAGCCAACCACGACGGCACTCCATCGACGCCATCCGACCTGCTCTCGCAACAGCGGCACGGAAAGCGCGGTGACGATCAACGGTGAGGTGAAGCCGATCGCCGAAGCGGTCGCAAGTGGAACGCTGCCGATCGCCATGACGAACACAAGATTGCTGACCAGCATCAGCATGGATCGGCTGATCTGCAGAAACGGTCGGCGTGTGCGGAACAGCGTCCATCGGTATACGGGCAGAAACACTGCCAGCATGAAGATCAGATGGCCGGTGAAGCGCGCCCAGGTGATCTGCGCTGCCGGATAGTTGGGTGAGAGCAGCTTCACCGCGGCGTTCATGAACGGAAACGTCGAGACGCCTGCGCACATCAGCAGGATGCCGCTCAGGGCGTCCGGCATGCGCCGGAACCCGTCCGCAAGAGTGTGGAACATCAGACGCCGCGCGCAAGAGTCGAAGCTATATCACCTTCCGCTCATGCAGATCTCTGATCTGCTCCGCGGTATATCCCAACCTTCCGAGCACCTGGTGGTTATCCGCGCCGAGTTCTGGCGCAATGCCGATCTGCGCCGGCGTCTCAGAGAAGTGCCACGGCGTGCCGTGCACCTTCAGCGTCTTGCCGTACTTCGGATAGTCGACCTCGGCAACGTAGCCATTCGCTATGACATCGGGATCGTTCGATGCCTCCAGCAGCGTGTTGATCGGCGCCGCCACGATGTCGGCCGCGCGCAGACCTGCCACCCAGTCGTCACGCCCGCCGGTGGCGAACAGCTCGTCCAGCGTGCGCAGCAAGGTTTCCCGCTTCTCATCGGAGTTGATGATCACGCCCAGATCGCCGAATCCCGCCCGTTCCAGCGCATCATAGAACCCGAGCGAGGTCATCGCCGTCTTCCACGCCCGCCCACCATTCAACTGAAACACCAGTGGCTTTCCGTCGCGATCATTGAAGCTGGCACTGAGCCCCGGGCGATCGGGCGTTCCTGTCACGCGCGCCTGACCGGTCACCGGATTGCGGTCGCGCCACATGGTCGTGGTCAGCGTCCATCCCATCAGCCTGATCTGCCCACCGAGCAAGGAGCAGTCGACCTTCTGCCCGATACCGGTGGCGCGGGCGTGAGTCAGCGCAGCGAGTGCGCCGCCGAAGGCCAGGATGGCACAGGTCTCGTCGGCGACGGACACAATCCCGGTGCGCAATGGCTGGCCCGGCGTGGAATACGCCTCGGCGATGCCGCCCAGCGCCTGTGCCATCGAATCGGTGCCCGGAAGATGTGCGTTCGGTCCGTTCGGGCCATAGCCGGAGATCGAGATATACACGAGCCGCGGGTTGACCTTGCGCAGTTCCTCATAGCCGAACCCGTTCTTCTCTGCCGCGCCAGGGCGAAAATTCTGGCCGAAAATATCGGCCTGGGCCACCAGCCGGCGGAGGATCTCGCGTCCATCCTCCGACTTCAGGTTCAGGGTGACGCTCTTCACGCCGCGGTTGTTGGTTTCGAAATAGGTGCTGGGCAAGCCGGGCAATACCGTGGAGCCGCGCGAGTTGTCGCCACCCTCGGGCACTTCGATCTTGATGACCTCGGCGCCAAGATCCGCCATCAGCATATAGGGAACGGTGCCCGCCTGCGCGGTGGAGCAGGCGACGACCTTGACGCCCTGCAATGGACCATGGGGATTTGCCATTTCAAACGACCTCCAGCGTGCGGAGCAATGTGGCGACGTTCGGCGCGGTGCGGAAGTCGTGTATCTGCCGCAGGCTCGCTTCGACCCTCTGCTGATCGAGCCCCGCGGCGGGCGTCAGCGCGCGATATTTTGCATCGACGTCGCTCCACGCAATGCCGAGTGTCGCTGCACCCTTGGGCACATGCACTGTGTTGCTCAGCGTGCGGCCGTCGCGCATACGAATAGTAACGGTTGCGCCCTGCCTGAAGCGAGGATCTGCTTGTGTCGGTTCAAGGCGCACGCGATCGATCAAGCGATGGATCGCCGGGTCGGTGATCTTGGGCAATCCCGCGTGCTGCCAGGAGAATGTCTGATCGGCCACACCTGCCGCGGCGAAATAAGCCGGGCTGTGTGCCATATCGATCAGGCTCCGCGGGTGCAGCGGCCCGCCCAGCCGCATCATTCCAGGCCGTGCTATTGTGATACCTTCAACGTCGGGTTCCGTTACATTGCCCTCACGCGCCGCCTTGGCGGCGGCTTCGGCGATCGCGTGGTACGGGTGTCCGCCGGGCACCAGCTTGATCGCCATATCCGTGCAGATGTCCCAACTGACACCCAACTCACGCGTCGCGACGGCTGCACCTGTGGTCCCGTCAACACCGCCGACAGCTTCGAAGAACCCTTGCGGTGCCTCCAGCACGCGTTCCTCGCACTGATAGCCACGCTGCGCCGCAAGCGCCGCATTGACGCCCAGCATTGTCGCCAGCCCAGCGTGATACTCGCGCGCAACCGAGGTGTCCGCTGCGGTCGCCAGTCCGCCGATCGACGTCGCCGACAACGCGATTGCCCGCGTCATCTGCACCGCATCGAGCTCCAGCAGTCGCGCCGCTGCGACGGCGGCCGCAAACACTGCGCCGTGGCAACCGTGGAAGCCACGCTGACGGAAACCCGGCGTGATAGCCTCACCGATCCGGCCTGCCGCTTCATAGCCGCAGACGATCGCCGCGAGCACGGCTTCTCCATTGGCGCCGGTGCGTTCGGCAACCGCCAGCGAAACGGCGGTGCAGGGCGTGCCGGCATGGACGATGTTGCGCAGATCGCTGTCGTCCGACGCCGCCGCGTCACTCATCACCGCGTTGACCTGCGCAGCATCGGCAACCGAGGTGCGCGCGTTGGGCTCGAACCACACCGACGCCTCGGCGCGACCGCCACGGTCCATCGCCAACTCACGCACAATGTGCGCTGACTCGATCCGCCTGCCTGCCGCCGCACTCGCGAGGGTACTGGCGATCAACATTGCAGCGTAGTCCAACGCCTGCGACGGCAAATCCGCCACCGTCGTCCGGCATAGAAACTCGGCGAGTTGGCGGGCGACGGTCATCGTCTTGCTCCTGCTGGGTTTGACCGAAAGGCGGATTTTCTCCAGCCTGGAGCACAACCAGGAGAAGGAGGACGTCCATGGCTTTCACAGTCCAGCACGTGCATCTGAAAACTCCCGATCCGCAGAAGACGGCACAGTTCTATATCGACAACTTCGGTGCGACGGTGAAAGGGGATATCCCCGGACGCGGCATACGGGTCGATTTGCACGGCCTCCAGCTCAACATCACCACGCTGATCTCCGCGCAAAACCACGAGCAGCATTACGGCATCGAACACATGGCGCTGGAGACCAACGACTATGCTGGTACTCTGGCGCAGCTCCGTCGTAACGGTGTCCGTATCCTGGAGGAACTGCCGCCCAACAATGGCAGGCACGTTGCGTTTGTCGAATGCCCCGATGGTGCACAGATGGAGGTCATCGAGCGGACCTAGCGCCACAGCTCCTTGCTGGCCAGTGCGGCACCCTGAGCGAGCGCCTCCAGCTTCGCCCAGGCGATGTCTGCGTGCAGGCGCCCGCCGAGACCACAATCGGTGGAGGCGATTACTCGTTCTCGTCCCACCAGTTTGGCAAACCGCACGATGCGTTCGGCGACCAGTTCAGGGTGCTCGACCACGTTGGTTGCGTGGCTGACGACGCCGGGCAGGATGACCTTGCCGTCCGGCAGCTTTACATCCTGCCACACGCGGTATTCGTGCTCATGGCGCACATTGCCGGCTTCAAATGAATAGGCGCCGGCGTTGATCGCCAGCATCACATCGATGATGTCGCGCATTGGAATGTCCGTGGTATGCGGGCCATGCCAGCTGCCCCAGCAGAGATGGAAGCGGATCCGATCCGGCGGCAGCCCCTTGATCGCCTCGTTCAGCGCCTCCACCCGCAGCATGGTGAATTTCTTGTACTCCGCGACGCTGGGCTCCGGATTGATCTGATCCCAATTCTCGGCGATCGACGGGTCGTCGAGTTGCAACACGAGCCCGGCGTCGATGATCGCCTTGTATTCCTCGCGCAGCGCGTTCGCACAGGCGAACATGAACTCCTGTTCGGTCTTGTAGTAGCGATTGGCAATGCGGCAGGCACTGCCGGGCGCGATCGCGGTCATGAATCCTTCCGCCACTCCGTTCGCCTGCAGCGCCGCTTTGCAGTTGGCGATATCGCGAGCAATTGCATCCTGGCCGATATACGTGATCGGGCCGACGCACATGGGCCAGTTCGGGGCGCGCGGACCGGTGGTGATGCCGGACTCAGGATCAGAATAAGCGGCGGCAAAGCGTTGCCGATCGCGCCGGTCGGAAAAGCTGGTCAGCGCCACCTGGCCAGGCTGCGATCGGTGCGGCGCCATGTCGTAAAGCGCCGGCCCATGTGGATCGAGGCCGCCGAGCCGACTGAACGAATAATGCCACCATGCGCCGTAATTGACGCGGTGGCCCATCGACTTGCCGTATTCGCCATCACCCGGCACGTCCACGCCAAGGTCTTTCTGCCGCCGCACCACGTCCACCACGGCGCCCTGCAGCTGCTGCTGAAATTGTGCCTCGCTGACATCGCCGCCTGATTGCCGCGTCTGATTCGCTGCGATCAGGGAGTCGGGACGCGGCAGGCTGCCGGCGTGGCTGGTGATGATGCGATCACGGCTGTCCCTCATCGGTCCGCTCCTTCGCTAACTGCTCGATACGGCGCGCCGCGCGCGCCAGCAGCGACCGGCACCAAGCGTGGCCTCGGCGGGCATCGGCGGCAAGGCTCCAATATGCATCGATCGCCAGATGCCGGTCGGCGTAAGCAAGCTCGACGATGCGCAGAGCGCGCCAGTGCAGCAGTTCGTTCGCGACCTTGCGCGGGACCAGCGCGACGCAGTCGGCTTTCTCGACCACCGCTCCGAGTACCAGGAAATCCGGCAGGGTGCAGACCCGCCGGGTTTCCAGCACCGAGGTCGGCTGCATCAACATGCGCAGCCGTTCAGAGACCGCCGGGTTGCGTTGGAACGCAGCGTGGCGCAGCCGGCGAAACGCCTCCGGTGTGATACGGGCCGGGATCGTCTTATTGCTTGCTCCTATGATGCAGACGACGTCATCCTGCCACAACGGCATGACACCGACACGCTTGCCAAGCGTCTGGCCAAAGGCGCGCGGGCCAATCATGAAATCGACGCGCGCAAGATCATCGGCATGGTGCACCGCGCCTGCGACGAACTCGAACACGACGCCTGGTGCCTCGATTGCCGCGATCTCCGCCAGGATGGGCGCCAACAGCAGTGCAACATAATCTGCTGTGCTGATGACCACGTGCAGCTCTTCGTTCGCGGCCTCGAACGGGCGCTGCGGGCGCAGCAGTGTGTCGAGCTCTGCCAGCGCTGCTTGCAGCGGCACCGCCAACCCTGTGGCGCGTTCGGTCAAT
>JBKPSV010000127.1:0-11227 GCA_046735215.1 Pseudomonadota bacterium
CCCATCTGGTCGATTACGCCGAACGGCACCGGGCCGGGCAGCGGGTCGGCACGGCGCTGACCGAGGGCACGGCCAACTTCCTGGTGAACCGCCGCATGGCTAAAGCGCAGCAGATGCGCTGGACCCGGCGCGGGGCCGATCTGCTGCTCCAGGTCCGCTGCGCCCTCTACAACGGCACGCTCGGCACCGGTTTCCGGCAGAAATTCCTGCCGACCAACGACCCACACCCGCCAATGGCGGTGGCCGCCTAACCCCCAACTTTGCGACGGTCCCGTCGTCGTCCATCTCTTCGAAAGCGCGGCCATCGGGCGCCTCAATGCCGCTGTCGCCGAGCAACTGGGCGAAATCTACCGCGACATCGTCGCGCCGGTTCAGTTCTCGGAAGCGATCTACGCCGCCAATCCGAGGTCCCAGACCTGGGACCGCATCAAGAACTTGCTGTCTCGGCTCGATCCCAACGAGCCGCGCGCACGCCGTGGCACAAATGCCCGCGACAACATTCGCATCGTATGCAGGCAATGCAATGAGCTTCGTGCGCTTGCTGGGCATTGTATCACTGCGCTGGCATGTGCTAGAGCGATAGCTAGGAAGAACGATCCTAAAACTATCATAAAGAAGTGGCGGTTAGATAGATACGGTAATGTCGCCAATGACAACATCGCTGTAAGAGCTGCACGCGTTGTTGGCGGTATTAAAAAGGAGAATGAGTACGTCAAATGTTTTGAGGAGGTTTAAAGAGAATATGTATGTTACAGTACGCGGTCGCTTCCTCGCAGCGACGCTCGCCCATTACGATAGCCTTGGCGTCACTGTCGGCCGGGTGATGACCGACAACGGGGCCTGCTACAAATCCTTTGCCTTTCGCGATCTCTGCCGTGCCCGCGGTCTCAAGCACATCCGCACCAAGGCCTACACGCCCAAGACCAATGGCAAGGCCGAACGCTTTATCCAGACCCTTGCGCGAATGGGCCTATGCCCAAGCCTATCCCACCTCAGCCCACAGAGCCGCCGCTTTGCCCGCTTGGCTCCATCGTATAACTGGCATCGACCACATGGCGGAATAAACTCCAACTCGGTCTTGATCAGGACAACCTGCTGAGACTCCACAACTAGACAGCGACATCGGCGCGCAAGGCATAGACGTCGCCGGAGTTGGCCGCGTGCGGCAACGCGATGAGCCAGTGCGCCATCGCCGTTTCATCGAGCCAGTCTTCATGGACCAGGATTTGGCTCTCGCCCAGCGCGGCGTTGAAGCGATAGGGTCCGAGCGCCATGCAACGCTGCAGGCAGGCCAGCGCCACGTGGCGCTGGATGGTGGTGAACTCGAACGAAAGCGCACGCACCGGGCGGGACAGCCCATGCAGGACCGCGTCCTCCAACCCCTCGACATCGATCTTGATGAAGGTGGGCTCGCCGTGCTGCGCGATCAGTGCATCAAGCGTTGTGAGCTTCACCGTCACGCAGCGCGTCCAGTGCTCGCGCTCCCAGCCCGGACAGCCGGCCGCCGCCGCGATGAAGCCGGTCGAGCCGGTGGCCACGGTCGGGTTGGCGGGATTGAGGTACAGCTCGAGCGTGCCGATGCGAGCGCCGGCCGCTTCCTCCAGGATCCTTACGCCGTCAGCGCGGCCGTAGAGCAGGCGAAGCATGCGCGCGAGCCAAGATTGCGGCTCCAGAGCGACCACCCGGCAGCCTAGCCGGCGAAAGCATCGGATCCGATCACCGACATGACTGCCAATGTCAAAAACCAAATCGTCTCGCCGCACAAAGCGCGCGTAGAGCCCATCCATGCGGCGATGACGCGCAAGATCGCCATGGTAGACCCAGAGCGAGCGACCTATGGCGGCAACCTGCTGCAGGGTCGCGAACAAGGCTCAGACCCGGTCCGCAGCGTCGGCCGTGGCGCGTGCGTTGTCGACAAGCGCCGGCAGGTCGAGACGCGCTAGCTCCCACGGCGGCGCCACTTCCTCGGGTATGGTGGCGAGGTCCAGCCGCTGCAGCACCGCACCCAGGTCGGGGCGTGCGCTCAGCACAGCGAAGGGAATGGCGAACAACAGTGGCGCGAAGAATGGGATCCCATAACCGAGCGCGCCCGGAGCCATGACGACGAACCAGATGAGCAGCCCGAGGCCGCAGAGGGTCTGGACCCATAGGTTCTGCGCCGCCGCGGCGAACGGCACGCGATGGCCCCCGCGTACCGGTGCAGTCCAGCCTATTGCCCGCCCGCCCGCCAGGCCGCTGATGAACACGGTATGCGCCACTACCATGATCGGCGCCAGAATCGCGGAGAATGCCATCTCTAGCACCGCGCTGGCGAGGAGGCGCGCCCCGCCACCGAAGCCATCCGCGGCCCCCGGCCGCGCCATTATATCGAGGATGCTCACGATCTTGGGAGCGAAGGTCATGCCCGTCACCAGGAAGAAGAGCAGCATGCCGCTCTCCGGCCGGAACACCGGGCTTTGCGTCTCGATCAGCAGCACGCGGAACGTCGCCAATACCACGATCAGCATCCAGGCGGGCGACCCGATGAACATCAGGATCGCCAGCGCGAGCTGGAATCGGCTGACCGCGTGCAGGCCCGGCAACGCGAGCAGCTTCCAGTACTGCATGTTGCCCTGGCACCAGCGCAGATCGCGGCGAATGAACTCGAGCAGGGTTGGTGGGTTCTCTTCCCACGAGCCGGCTTCATCGGGCAGGACGCGGACCTCGTAGCCGGCACGTCGCATCAGGGCGGCTTCAACCTGGTCGTGGCTCAGTATATGGCCCGACAGCGGGCCATTGCCGGACAGGATCGGCAGCGCGCAATGTGCGATGAAAGGCGCCAGGCGGATGACGGCGTTGTGGCCCCAGTAGGCCCCGCAATCGCCCTGCCAGAAAGCGCTGCCTAGGGTATAAGATCGCATGCTCAAACGCATGCCGAACTGGAAGACGCGGGTGAACGGGCTGAGGCTCGGCTGGCCGACCACCAGGCTCTGCACGATACCCAACCGCGGATTGGCCGCGATCACCTGGATTAGCCGCAACATCTCCGCCGGACTCATGAAGCTGTCGGCGTCGAGCACTAGCGCGAAATCGAAGTCCGCGCCCCAGCGCTGGCAGAAGTCGCGAATGTTGCCGGCCTTGAAGCCGGTATTGGTCGGCCGGCGGCGATATGTGACCGGCAGGACCGTGCCGAACCGAGCCGCGAGCTGCGCTGACATGCTCTCCTCTGCCGCAGCAATGCCTGGCTCGTCGGTGTCGCTCAGCAGGTAGAAATGCAGGTGCGGCGCGGCGCCGGTCGCAATCAAGCCGGCGATCATCTCGGCGAGGTTCCGTTGCAGTCGCGCGGCATCCTCGTTGCGCATACAGACCAGGATGGCGGTTTGGCCGGCGATCGCGGTGTTGCTGCGGTTGATCCGCACCGCCGGCGCCGCCAGCGCCGCGGGATCGCGGGCGAGGCGCATCAGGGCAAACCCGATCACGGCATTCCAGAAACCGATTGCCGACCACGGCAGGGTCACAGCAAAGCACGCAAGGATGAGCCAGTCGATGACGTCGAGACCGCCAATGCCCAGCGTATAGGTCATCAGCCCCAGCATTGTCGCCACGCTCGCCATGACCAGCAGAGCAAAAACGCCGCGGCGCCAAGCCATCTTCTGTGTCATATCGACTTGGTCGCGATGCGGCGGGATCGAAGGCGCCGGAGCAGTCATTGCGATGTCATGTCGGTTGGCGCTCGCCTATCAATGTGCGACAAGACTTAGCCTTGGCAGCAGCGTCGAAGCAATGCACCGAGAGCCGGGACACGACACCGTGACGCGCGCGCTGTGGTATGTCGCGCCCGGGCAGGCGATTCTGCGCGCTGAGGCGACACCGGCGCCTGGATCCGGCGAGGTGCTGGTCCAGACGCGCTATTCGGCGCTGAGCCGCGGCACCGAGAGCCTCGTCTTCCAAGGCGCGGTGCCTGAAACCGAGCATCGCCGTATGCGCGCGCCTTTTCAAGCCGGTGCGTTTCCGTTCCCGGTGAAGTACGGCTACGCCGCCGCCGGCACGGTGACCGTCGGCCCGCACGATCTGCTCGGCCGCGAGGTCTTCGCACTGCATCCGCATCAGAGCGCCTTTGTCGTGCCTATTGAGGCGGTGATCGCGCTGCCCTCGGGACTGCCGCTGCGCCGCGCGGTGCTCGCCGCCAACATGGAGACCGCCCTCAACGCCCTATGGGATGCCGCCGTCCTGCCGGGCAGCCGCGTCGCGGTGATCGGTGCCGGCACGGTGGGCGCCCTGACCGCCTATCTCGCAGGCCACGTCGCGGGTGCTGAGGTCACCATGGTCGACGTCCGCCCTGAACGCGCTGGGATTGCCAGCGCCCTGGGTGTCGAATTCGCCTCCCCCCGCGAAGCGCCGGCAAATTGCGATCTGGTGTTTCACGCCAGCGCCACGCCCGAAGGTCTTGCGACCGCTCTGACGGCCGCCGGCGACGAGGGCACAGTCGTCGAGCTGAGCTGGTACGGCGATCGCGCGGTCACAGCCGCGTTCGGCGGCGCTTTCCACAGCCGGCGGCTGCGACTGCTCGCAAGCCAGGTCGGCAGCGTGGCGCCGGCGATGCGTGCGCGCTGGCCGCACCGAAGGCGCCTCGCCAAGGCGATTGCCCTGCTGATCGATCCGCGCCTGGACTCGGTGCTCGAGCCGGACGTGTCGTTCGAAGACCTGCCCACCGCGTTGCCCGCGCTGCTGGGGCCGGGCAGCGCCACGATGTGTCAGGTCGTGGCCTATTCCTGACCCGTATTGGTACCGAACGAGGAGGCTGTCATGTTCGCCGTCGAGGTTCGCGACCACATCATGGTGGCGCACAGCTTCCGGGGCGAGATCTTCGGCCCTGCTCAGCGTATGCATGGTGCCACCTTCGTCGTCGACGCGGCATTCCTGACCAACGACCTCGATCCCGCGGGACTGGTGGTCGATATCGGCCGCGCGATCTCGATCCTGCGCGAGGTGTTGGAACCTCTGAACTACCGTAATCTCGACGAGATGCCGGCCTTCGCCGGCAAGAATACGACCACCGAGTTCCTCGCCAGATATATCCATGACCGCATCGCCGAATATGCTCGCGACGGCAAGCTCGGCCGCCCCCCGTCCGAGATTGATGCGCTGCGCGTCACCCTGTCGGAGTCGCACGTCGCGCGCGGCTGGTACGAGGCGCCGCTTGGCTGAACGGCGTGCGATCTTCGCCATCCCTGGCGATCTCGATGCGCCGACCGGCGGTTATGCTTACGATCGGCGCATAATCGGCGAGCTGCGCCGGTTCGGCTGGGACATCCGGCACATGACGCTGAACGGCCAGTTTCCCGCGCCAGACGCAGCGATCCTGGCCGCGACCTATCGTACGCTGGCACTGCTGCCCGAAGGCATCCCTATCATCGTCGACGGTCTGGCGCTGGGCGCGCTGCCCGATATCGGCTGCCATCTCGGCCCCAGGCGGCCGTTAGTGGCGATGGTGCATCATCCGCTAGCTCTCGAGTCCGGCATCACGGCGGCACGTGCCGAAGTCCTTCGTGCAAGCGAGCGCGCGGCCCTCACCGCCACCTGTCGTGTGATTGTGAACAGCCGCGCCACAGCCGCGGTGCTAATGGCCGAATACGGCGTGCCGCAGGCGCGCATCACTGTCGCTCCGCCGGGCACCGATCCGGCGCCTCTCGTGGCATGCGATCGTGCCGGCGTGCCACGCTTGCTGAGTGTCGGAACGCTGGTGCCGCGCAAGGGGCACGATCTTCTGATCGCGGCGCTCGCGATACTGCAGAATCTGCCATGGCGGCTCACCATTCTTGGTGATTCGGAGCGCGATCCGTCAACCACGGCGACCTTGCGGCGCGCAATTGCCAAGGCTGGGCTCGGTGAACGGATCGCGCTCGTCGGCGCGGTTTCGCCAAGCGAACTGCAGCAGCACTACATCGCCGCCGATCTCTTCGTCCTCGCCTCGCGCCACGAGGGCTACGGTATGGCCTATGCCGAGGCGATCGCCCATGGCCTGCCGGTGATCGGCACCACAGCCGGCGCGATTCCCGAGGCGGTTCCCGAGGGGGCCGGCGTCCTGGTGCCGCCCGAGGATGTTCCGGCACTGGCGGCGGCCTTGCGCCGGCTGCTGAGCGATTCCGCCGCGCGTTACGGCCTCGCCCAGGTGGCACGGCAGGCGGCGCCACGCTTGCCACGATGGCGGGACTCAGCGGCTTTGTTCGCCACCGCACTCGTCGCGGCACAGGTATGAACGAGTTCACCGCCCAGTGGCTGGATCTGCGTGAGCCGGCCGACCGGCGCGCCCGTAACGCCAGCTTGCTGGCGGAGGTGGCATGCTATTTCAACGACCGCACGCAAATCACCGTGACCGATCTCGGTTGCGGCACCGGCGCCACGATGCGCGCGCTTGGCCCGCATCTGCCGGCACGACAGAGCTGGCGCTTGGTCGATCACGACGCAGGCCTATTGGACGCGATCGAGCAACGCTGCCGTGAACTACCGCCGGGGATGCAGGCGATCGCCTGGCAACTACATCATGCGGACCTACAGGACGATCTCGAGGCCATCATGGCGCTGCCAGCCGATCTGGTCACGATGTCGGCCCTTCTAGATCTGACCTCGATCGCATGGCTCGAGCGCCTCGCCGACATGGCGGCCGCGCACCGGCGGCCGATCTATGCCATGCTGACCTACAATGGCCGCATCGCTTGTGAACCGGGCGATCCCTTCGACGCGGCGGTCCTACTCGCGTTCAATGCCCATCAGCGAGGCGACAAGGGCTTCGGTCGTGCCATTGGTCCGTTCGCCTCGGCCCAGGCGATCGAGCGGCTGGCCGCGCGCCGCTTCAATATCCGCCACGCTGGTTCCGACTGGGTGCTGGACTTAAATGATGGCGTGCTGCAGGGAGAACTCATGCACGGCTGGTATCGGGCCGCCTGCGAACCCGGTGTACTCAACCGGCGCGAGCTCGACCGCTGGCTGCTGCGTAGACTTGAAGCGGTCCGGGCAGAACACTCACGCCTCACGGTCGGGCACTTCGACATTTGGGCCTATCCGCCGGCGCTTGAGCCGAGATCGAGGTCGAACAGCAGATCTTGACCCAGTCGCCAGATGCGCACGGGCGGGCGCAGGGCATGCTCGAGCCGGTTGATGGCCGGCAGCGACAGGCCGGTCGGACCGGCGCCGATAATCAGCGGCGCCACGACGACATGCAGCCTGTGCAAGCAGGCTGCGGCGAGGAAGCGCGAGAGTGTCAACGCCCCGCCTTCGACCAACACGCGATGCAGGCCGAGCCGGGCAAGCGCGCGCACAATTGCCGCCGGCGCCAGCATACCGGCGCCATCGTCATCGACGTTCAGCCTTTCGACATCGCCTGGTAGATCGGGCGCGGCGCCCGGCCGCGTCACCACCACACGACGGCAGCCGTCGGCGGCAAGGAGCTTCGCGCTGCGTAGGATGCGGCCCTGCGGATCGATGACGACTCGCGCAGGGCTAGGACCTTCGACCCGTCGCACAGTCAACTGCGGATCATCCGCCGTCACCGTACCGATGCCGACTACCACCGCATCGACGAGGGCGCGCAACCGGTGCAGATGGACTATGGCAGCGGGACCGTTGATATAGCGCGACTGGCCGCTCGCCGTAGCGATACGTCCGTCGAGCGACTGGCCGATCTGGCCGATCACGAGAGCGGTGCGCGCTACAGGGGCGAACAGGGGTGCAAAGGCGGACTGCCAGGGTTCGGCAATCTCGAGGGTCCCGCTGTTGCGGACAGCGCAGATGTGCGACCAATCCGCGTCGGATAACGTGTCTAAGTGATCGGGGGCATTCCCGGCGTTCACGGACTGTTTACTCATGGACTGATCCTCCGCGAGACCTCACGTACTAAATACCCTAACGGGAGGATTTTGTTGTGGAACTGCACGGAAATCCGCATTCAGATTCGGTCGGTGCGCTCGTATCCCAGGTATCGCTGCTCGCCAACGACCCGCTTGCGCCAACGCAGCGGGCCATCGGCGAGTTCGTCGCCGGACGACCTGTTCTCATTGCTGATGAAGAAAGCACGGTTTCGCTGGTCCTGCCGGCCGAGGACTTGACCTCGGAGCGGCTCGCGGCCTTCGCTTCTGCTGCCGATGAGCCGATCGACCTCTTCGTCTCCGGCACACGCGCGGCCACGCTTGGTGTGCACGGTATTGCCGCAGGCGCTATCCGGCTCCCCGCATCGACGCGCTGCGAGCGAGTGCTGGCCCTTGCCGGCGAGACCGATATCCCGGGCGGCTTCGTGATCAACCTGGGCGGTTGCGTCGCTGCAGCCGCCATCGAACTCGTCAAGCTCGCGCGCCTGCTGCCCGCGGCGCTGGCGGTTCGCTTGCGCGCTGCAGAGAGCACGATACGGACCGGTGCCGTGCCGTACGTGACTACGTCCGAGGTGCTGGCGTTCCGCGCCGCCCTTGCGTCCTCGCTACGCCGGGTATCGAGCGCACGCGTGCCTTTGCCCCACGCCGGCGATTCCAGCTTCGAAGTGTTCCGCGACGCTCTTGGCCAGTTCTGGACCGCCGTAGTAATCGGCGATGTGGACCGCACGCGGCCGATCCCGGTACGATTGCACTCGGCCTGCCTGACCGGCGATGCGTTCGGTTCGCGGCGCTGCGATTGCGGCGACCAGCTCCGCATGGCTATAGCCATGATCGCCGCACGTGGCGGCGGCGTGCTGCTCTATCTCGACCAGGAAGGCTGCGGCATCGGTCTGGCCAACAAGATGCGGGCTTATGCGCTGCAGGACCGCGGCTTCGATACTATCGACGCCAACACCGCGCTCGGCTTTGAGCGCGACGAGCGGCGCTACGATATCGCCGCACGCATGCTGCGCCTGCTCGGCATTGGCGATGTCGCTCTGCTCACCAACAACCCGATGAAGATGGCCGGCTTGCGCGAGGCCGGCATCACGATCGCCGAGCGCATCGCTCTGGTCGCGCCGGTGAACAAGAGCAACCGGGATTATTTGGAAGCCAAGCAGCAGCGCGCTGGCCATCTGATCGGCACCTCGCTGCCGGGCCGCGCGTTGCCCGATGCCTAGGCAAGCGGTACAGCGCTACACAGGGGTGGCGCGCCTGCTACACTGGTCCATGGCCGCACTCGTGCTCACTACAATTCCGGTCGGCTTCGTCCTGCTCGCTCTACCGCAGGGGCGGGTGCAGAATACCTTGTTCGATCTGCACCGCTCGATTGGGGTGCTGCTGTTCGCGCTGGTCGTCATCCGCCTCGCCTGGCGTCTCACGCATCCGCCACCCCTGCTTGATGATCTGCCCGCCTGGCAGCGCATTGCGTCAGGGACCGTGCATCGCCTGCTCTACGCCATCCTGCTGATCCAGCCGATCATCGGCTGGTGGGGCACCTCGGCCTTTGGCGCGCCGATCAACGTCTTCTGGCTATTCGAGTTGCCGCCGCTCGTTAGCAAGGACGAGCTGGCGGCCAAACAGATTCTTGCCTGGCATGGCATCGTCGGCATCACCCTCTCGGCGATCGTCGCGATCCATATCAGCGCGGCGCTGTTCCACCATTTCGTGCGCCGGGACGAGGTGCTTCGCCGCATGCTGTGATCGGATCGGTGCCGACCGCGCATATCAAACGGTGGCCTTGACAGTGGCTCGAGCGCGCGGGACGCGTGCAGTCTTATTCACGAGCGCACTAGCGATCGAGCGGTCCCTTCTTCAGATTCGTCAGCGGATAGCGTGACACCTCGTCCAGCAGCACGGCGAGCCGGACCGCGACATGCTCGATGATCGCACGGCCGGCCGTGGCACTGGCAAGCCGCGCATCGCCACAGGCGCCGAGCGAATGTAGATCCTGCGTTGCCCATCCGATCGTGACGTGGTCATGGAACCGCAGCTCCCGATAGCACTTCTCGTGCGCTAGCGAGGCTGGCCGGAAATCATCGACCAGCACGGTACGCACGCTCCCTGGGTGCAGATGCAGTAGGATCGAAGTCTCGTGGGCTCCCGCATGGATGCCATGCCGGCGCTCTTCCTCCGGAAAGAGCCCTTCGGGCTCACCGAAGGCAAAGGTGTTGGCGACGACAGCCAGCATGTCGAGTCGCACACGCAGGTCCTGCGCGACGATGTCGCAGACCTGAGGCTGGCCGCCATGCGAATTGACCATCACCAGCTTGCGCAGGCCGGCGCGATGCACGGACTGTCCGATCTCGAACCAGACTCGGGAGAGTGTCTCCGCGCCGAGCGTGAGCGTGCCGGGAAACGCTGCGTGCTCGTCACTGCGTCCGACCGGGAATATCGGCAGGACGAGCAGCGGCGTGTCCGCGACAAGCGCCAGCGCCCGGTCGAGGATGCCGCGGTTGATCATCGCGTCGGTGGCAAGCGGCAGATGCGGGCCATGCTGCTCGATCGCCGCCACCGGCAGCACGGCCACGCTGCGCTCAGCGTCGAGGCGAGCGAAGTCTTGCCAGGTCAGGTCTTCCCAGCGACGGACGTTTCCACGCATGCGGGACTCCAGGGCAGCTGGGGCAATAGGATTGATCCAGCGCCTTTGAGAGGATACCGCAATGACCGACCGGAATGCGCCGGGGAGATCGCGGTGATGGTCGATGTGGCCGTCGGCACAAAGCTCGCGTAAGGTCAGTGTAGCAGCGAAGCGATAGCATCGGTCCCGAGTTTGATCTCGTGCAGCCAGGCGTCGCCGTCGGGCGCGGCCTTCACCTGCGCTGCTAGCTGCGGCTCGATCAGCGCAATCTTCGCGGCGAGAAGGGGAGCGTCGCGAGATTGGGGGTGGGACGGCGGTCGGGTATTTCCGCGCTCGTTCTCTGACCGAGGGTGGATGCGTGGCTTGGGTTTTGAGGCTGGTGGAAATCGGGGCCGAAGGCGAGGGGCGGTGCGCAGACGTCCTGGAGATCAGCCGTCCCGATGGCCTCGTCGACATCGCTGATTTGGGTCTGACCCTGGCCGAAGCGAAGCTGATGCTGGCGGGCATCCAGCGGGAGATCGTCGCCGCGCAGGCCAGGGACCACGCCATCCGGCGGCCGGGGTGCCGGCGTTGCGAGGGCGTTTGCCGCGTGAAGGACTATCGCCAGCACGCGATCGCTACGCTGTTCGGCCAGGTCGCGGTCCGGTTGCCCCGCTTCCGCTGTGCTGGCTGCGGCACGACCGGGACAGGGGTGAAATGGCCGCCGCACGCCCGCTCGACGCCGGAGTTGGATCGGCTGCGGGCGCAGCTCTCCGCTCTGCTG
>JBKPSV010000128.1:0-4087 GCA_046735215.1 Pseudomonadota bacterium
GCCAAGGACTGAGTAGGAGGGACGGACCATGCCGACCTATGTCATGCTCGCCAACTGGACCGATCAGGGCGTGCGCGGCATCGGCGACAGCCCGAGGCGCGTCGATGCTGCAAAGAAGTCGCTCGAGGAAATGGGCGGTCAGTTCCGTTCCGTTTACATGACGATGGGTGCTTACGATCTGGTGATGATCTACGATGCGCCGGACGATGCGGTGGCGGCGCGGTTTACCTTGATGCTGGGAAAACTCGGCAACGTCCGCACCACGTCGCTACGGGCGTTCCCAGAGGAGGCGTTTCGCCAGATCGTCAATTCGCTGCGCTGACCCGATGATCGCGGCGATCAGTATGATGCGGCGGCGGGACGATGTCCCGCTGACAGAATTCCGCCGCCATTGGCTGGACGTGCACGGTCCGCTGGTCTGTGCCTTCCCTGAACTGCGCCATTACGTGCAGCACCACGTCATCGCTTCCCCGGCGATAAATGAGCGTGCGCGTCAGATGCGCATCGATGGCTTTCCGATCCTGTGGTTCGACAACGACCAGGATCGACTGCATGCGCATCATTCGCCTGAAATGGCCGCCTGCAACATCGATTCACGCGAATTCATCGGTGCCGTCTCGCGGGTCATCTGCGAACCGCGCATCATGGTGCCGCAGACGAGAGACGCCGGACGGGTCAAACTTATGGCGCTGTTGCCCGGCGCGCAGCGCGATGACGCAGTGTTGGATCGCTTCGCTGAAAGGGCACGGGATCTGCCCCGGCTTGCCGGCCTCGTGCTGTATTGCGTGCTGGAGCAGGGGCCCGCACCGAACAGCACAATTCCCCACCTGCCGGTCAGCGTTACCGGATTGGCCGAGCTGGCCTTTCCCAGTTTAGTCGATCTCGAATGTGCGTTTGCAGGCCCAGACACTGGGGCGGCGCATTTCGTCATCGAGGAGCACCGGCTGGTGTGACCCTCGACGATCTCGTCAACAAGGGCTTCATCGTCAACCGCCCATCCGATGAGCCTGGGCGCACCTTCATCGTCACCGGTCTGCACCGCTCCGGCACCAGCCTCGTCGCATCGATGCTGCACCAAGCCGGTTTGTTCATCGGCAGCGAGTTCAACAGCGCGATCTATGAAGACGAGGAGATCACCGGGGTCCTGGCTGCCAAACGCCTCGATGCTCTTCAGGATATAATCGAACGCAGGAACGCAGCGAATCCACGCTGGGGCTTCAAGTGTCCCATGCTGTGCCACACAATCGACCCGCAGCACCTGAACCTGTTTGACCGTCCGCGCGTGATCTTTTGCTTCCGTGATCCGGTGGCGATCGCCACGCGGACCTCGCTGTCGGAGTATCGACAGCCGATGCAGACGTTGCGTGACACGATGACACAGCAGGCAGAACTGATGCGCTTTCTAGAGGAGGCCGAATGCCCAAGTCTGCTGCTGAGTTATGAGAAGGCGCTGGCATTCCCGCATGCCATCATCGATGCGATTTTGGATTTCTGCGCCATAGCCCAAAGTGCGCCGCTGCGTGATAGGTTGCTATCCCTGATCGAACCCAACCGGCCACAGTACATTGCCACGGCACGGCGACGCTACGAAGGCTTGATTGAAGGGATAAGGGACGGACAGCTCTATGGCTGGTGCTGGCTGACACAGACAGATGATCCGATCACTCTCGATGTGTTGGTGGATAACCGCTTCGTCATGCGTGTCGTGGCAGATACCTTCAGACAGGATCTGATGGACGCGTCGATCGGTAGCGGTCGCCACGGCTTCTTCGTCCCAGTCGAGGCTTTGCACGCCCAGCCAGGCTCAGTGATCCGCGTGTGGGTTGCAGAACATGGCATAGAACTGAACCGCAGCAGTAAGCCGCTGTGTGACTTCGGCTCGTCGGCTTGAGCACAGACCTGCCCCGGCCCACAATTCGCCTGTGAATGCGCGGGAGGAACGGACGATGCAGATCGGATTCATTGGACTTGGCATGATGGGCGCCGGCATGGCGAGCAACCTGCAGAAGGCCGGTCACCAGCTTATTGTCCATGACCTGTCGCGCCAGGCGGCGTCACGTCATCTGGCGAACGGTGCCACCTGGGTCGACAGCCCGCGCGCCGTTGCGCAGCAGGTGGACGTGGTTTTCACGTCGCTGCCGACGCCGGCGGACGTCGAGAAGGTCGGCATGGGCGAGGACGGCTTGGCTTCCGGGTTCCGCAAGGGGGCAGCCTGGTTCGACCTGTCGACCAATGCGGTTGACGTGGTGCGCAAGCTGCACGCGCAACTGACAGAACAGGGCGTGGCGTTCCTGGATGCACCCGTCAGCGGCGGCCCGACCGGCGCCAACAGCGGGCGGTTGGCGATCTGGGTTGGTGGCGACAAGGCGGTGTTCGACCAGTATAAGACGGTGCTCGACGCAATGGGCGATGCGGCGCGCTACATCGGCCCGATCGGCGCCGGGTCGATCGCCAAGCTGGTGCACAATGCCGCCGGTGCGGCCGTGAGTACGGTGCTGGCGGAAGTGTTCACCATGGGCGTCAAGGCCGGCGTAGAACCGCTGCCGCTGTGGGAGGCGATCCGCCAGGGAGCCGGCGGACGCGCCCGATTGTTCGATCGCATGTCCCGAGGCTTTCTTACCGGTATCTACGATCCTCCTGATTTCGCGCTGCGCCTGCTGCACAAGGATGTCTCGTTGGCCTGCCAGTTGGGGCGCGAGGTCGGTGTGCCGATGCGGCTGACCAACCTGGCGCACCAGGAACTGACCGAGGCGCTCGGTCGCGGCTGGGCCCAGCGCGACTCACGTATCAGCATGCTGCTGCAGCAGGAGCGGGCAGGGATCGATCCCATTGCCGTGGCGCCGGATAAGCTGAAGGCTGTACTGGATGCCGATAAGTAAGCGGAGATAGTCAATGCAACTGGGCGCGCTCGTTCCACTCGGCGATATCGGCGGTGAAGCATCCGTCGTGCGTGACTACGCACAGGCGGTCGAGGCTATGGGCTATGACTTTCTGGAAGCGCCCGATCATGTGCTGGGCGTGAATGCGGCCTCACGCGCGGACTGGGACATGAGCCGAAACACGTCGAAGGATCTGTTCCACGACCCGTTCGTGCTGTTCGGCTTCCTCGCCGGCTGCACCACGAAGCTCGGCTTCTCCACCGGCGTGCTGATCCTGCCGCAACGTCAAACTGTGCTGGTCGCGAAGCAGGCCGCGTCGCTGGACGTGCTGTGCGGAGGTCGCTTCCGTCTCGGCATCGGCGTCGGCTGGAACGAGGTCGAGTTCGTCGGGCTGAACGAAAATTTTCGCAACCGTGGACGCCGATCGGAAGAACAGGTGCAGGTGATGCAGGCGTTGTGGAAGCAGGACCACGTCACCTTCAAGGGCCGCTATCACACCATCGACGATGCGGGGATCAACCCTCGCCCGCCATCGGGTCACGTCCCGATATGGTTCGGCGGGCACCATGATGCGACGCTACCGCGCATCGCCAAGTGGGGTGACGGATGGATGCCAAACGCCTATCCACCGGATCACACGGCGCTTGAGGTCATCGAGAAGCTGCGTGCGCTTACCCGTGCGGAAGGCCGCGAACCGAGTGCAGTCGGCATCGAGGTGTGGACTTCCTGTGGGTCCGGGAACCCCGCCGATTGGCGCAAGGAGGTAGCTTTCTGGAAGTCGGCTGGAGCGTCGCATATCTGCCTTACTACGACGTTCAGTCGCCGTCACCACCACCGCATCGCTGGCCACACAGCAGCCGACCACCTGGCCGCGATGCGGGCATATCGCGACGCGGTATCCGACGCATTGTGAACGGGGGTGTTCGCGCCTCAACCGCTTGGTCGTTAGGCGGCTCGCTGAACCTAGAGCATGATCGTCTGAGATTGACTCCTGATTTGGGGGTTCCGGCGCGGATGTAAATTTGATTCAAGCTGCTGGCTGGAATGGAGGCCAGCCATGCATGGGACGTCCGTATTCTCTGGATCTCCGTCAACGTGTGGTTGGTGCGGTCCATGGCGGGATGAGCTGCGAGGAAGCGGCGGAGCACTATGAGGTCAGCGCGTCCTCGGCGATCCGTTGGGTGCGGCGCGAGCGGGAGACCGGCAGC
>JBKPSV010000129.1:0-9501 GCA_046735215.1 Pseudomonadota bacterium
CATCAGGGGCAACCGATTGCGCTCGTGATTGCCGACACCCTCGAACAGGCGAACCACGCCGCCACGCTCGTGCGCGTCACGTACGCGCCCGAGACCGCGATTACCGACATCGCGCGCGTCGAACCGGTTCAGCCGACGCAGCAGAAGACCGATCAGGGAGAGACGCGACCGCCTGCAACCCGGCGCGGCGATCCCGAAGGAGCGCTCGCCTCCGCCGAGGCGAAGGTCGACCGCACCTACGTGCACCCGCGCGAGAACCACAACCCGATCGAGATGCACGCCACCATCGCGGCCTGGGACGGTGACCGCCTGACCCTGTGGGACAAGACGCAGTGGGTCCACAACACCGCCGACGAGATTGCCGCAGTATTTGGGATTGCTGCGGAGAACGTGCGCGTCGTGTCGCCCTTTGTCGGCGGCGCTTTCGGCTCGGGGCTGCGCACCTGGCCGCATGTGACGCTGGCGGCGCTTGGTGCGCGCGTGACCGGGCGGCCCGTCAAGGTGATGCTGTCGCGGCGTGAGATGTATTACGGGGTCGGCTATCGGCCGCACACCGTCCAGCGCGTTGCACTCGGCGCATCCCGCGATGGCCGCCTCACCGCCATCCTGCACGAAGGCTACCAGGAGAACTCCACCTACGAGGAATTTTCGGAAGCGCTTCTCAACGCGAGCCGCTTCCTGCATTCATGCCCGAACGTCGACACGCGCCACCGTCTTGCGCGCATGAACGTGCACACCCCGACTTACATGCGCGCGCCCGGTGAGGCGAGCGGCGTCTTCGCGCTGGAAAGCGCCATGGACGAGCTCGCGGTAGCTCTCAACATCGATCCGGTGGAGCTGCGCCTGCGCAACGAGCCGGAGATCGACGAGTTCAAGAAATTGCCGTTCTCCAGCCGCTCGACGCGGGAATGCTACCGCGCAGCAGCTGAACGCTTCGGCTGGAGCCGGCGCAACCCCGAACCGCGTTCGATGCGCGACGGCCGCTCACTGATCGGTTGGGGCATGGCGACTGCGACTTATCCCATGAACTTTGCACCCGCGTCTGCGCTCGCCCGCCTGCTACCGGATGGCACGGCCGAGGTGATGAGCGCCTCGAGCGACATGGGCCCGGGCACCTGGACTTCCATGACGCAGGTCGCGGCCGAGGCACTCGGCCTTCCAATTGAGCGGGTGAGGTTTACGCTCGGCGACACGCGGCTGCCAAGGGCGCCCATCCATGGCGGCTCGATGACCATGGCGAGCGTGGGCAGTGCCGTGCAGGCCGCCTGTCGCAAGGCGCGGGAGGACGCGCTCGCACGCGGGGGCGCTAACGACCTTGCCGAGGCCATGCGCCGCATCGGCCAGCCCCTCGAGGCCTCGGTGGACCTGAAGCCGGGCGATGCGTCGCAGCGATTTTCCATGCATGCGTTTGGAGCGGTCTTCGTGGAAGTCGCGGTCGACCCGGATCTCGGGGAGACGCGCGTGCAACGGATCGTCGGCGCCTATGGGGCCGGCCGCATCGTCAACCCGAAGACGACTCGCAGCCAGTGCATTGGCGGCATGATCGGCGGCATCGGTATGGCCCTTATGGAGCATTCCGTCGTCGACGCGCGTAATGGGCGCGTTCCGAACGCCAACCTCGCCGAATACGCGGTGCCGGTGCACGCCGACGCGCCACCTGTCATGGACGTGATCTTCGTGGAGGAGCACGACCCGCACGTGAACCCGCTGGGTGTGAAGGGCGTCGGCGAGATCGCAATGGTCGGCGTGGCGCCGGCGATCACCAACGCAATCTACCACGCCACCGGCAAGCGCATCCGCGAACTGCCGGTCACGCCGGACAAGCTGCTCTGAAGGGCACAGGTCGCAGCGCCAGCAGGGCGCAGCATGACGAATGCTCATCCGCAACATGCAAGGACAGCTGGAATGGAAATCACACGCGGCGGCTCGAAGCCGTCGGGCAAGGGACCGGCGGAATGGTTCACCGGCACTGTCCGCATCGACCCACTGTTCACGGCGCCGGCGCCGGCCCGTGTCAGCGGCGCCAGCGTCACGTTCGAGCCCGGCGGACGCACGGCCTGGCACACCCATCCACTCGGCCAGACCCTGATCGTGACCGCCGGGTGCGGTTGGGTCCAGCGCGAAGGGGGACAGGTCGAGGAAGTCCGCCCCAGCGATGTCGTCTGGTTCCCGCCCGGCGAGAAGCATTAGCACGGTGCCACGGGAACGACGGCCATGACCCACATCGCGATCCAGGAGTCGCTGAACGGCTCGCCCGTGACCTGGATGGAGCACGTCACCGACGAGGAATACTTTGCCGCCGGCTCCGGCGCGCACCCCGAGACCGGAGGAAACCAATGACCGATCTGAACGAACGCGACCGCGTCTTCGACTTCGCGCTGAGCGACGCGGAGATGGCGCGGATAGACGCCCTGGATACGGGCGTGTGCGCCGGTCCCGATCCGACGCAAATCGATACGAACAGCTTCTCCGAATAGAGCGATCTCAACCCGGAGGAACAATCGGGAGACCCCCAAATGCGTGCAACCGTCATGCCCAAGGCGCACGAGGTTCGGATCGAGAACGTTCCCGACGCCGCCGTTCAGCAGCCTACCGACGCGGTGATCCGCATCACCCGCGCCTGCATCTGCGGCTCGGACCTCTGGCCCTACAACGGCGGCCCGAACGTCGAAGGCCAGCGCATGGGCCACGAGGCGATCGGCGTCGTCGAGGCGGTCGGGAGCGGGGTCCAGCGCATCAAGCGCGGCCAGGTCGTCATCATGCCATTCGCCGACTCCGACGGCACATGCCTGTTCTGCGAGGAAGGGCTGACGACCGCGTGCGTGCATGTCGGATTCTTCGGCAATGGCACCGGTCTGGACGGAGCGCAGGCGGAGGCGCTGCGCATCCCGAATGCCGACGGCACGCTGTATCCGCTCAGCGTCGGCGAGGACGATGCGCTGATGCCCTCGCTCCTGACGCTCTCGGACGTGATGGGCACCGGCCACCATGCGGCAGTCACCGCCCGGGTCCGCCGCGGCGGCACCGTCGCAGTGGTCGGCGACGGCGCGGTCGGACTGTGCGGCGTGATCGCCGCCAAGCGGCTCGGCGCCGAGCAGATCATCATCATGGGCCGCCACAAGGCGCGCCTGGACCTCGCCCGCGCTTTCGGTGCGACCGACGTAGTGAGCGAGCGGGGCGATGAAGCGGTCGAGCGCGTGCGCGCGCTGACCGGGGGTTTTGGTGTCCAGTCGGTGCTCGAATGCGTCGGCACGGGCCAGGCGATGGACACGTCCATGGGCGTCGTCCGCCCCGGCGGCGCGGTCGGGCGCGTGGGCGTGCCGCACTACGAAGCCATCTCGGGTGCGCAGCCGATGTTCTACCGCAACGTGATCGTCGCCGGCGGCCCTGCGCCGGTGCGCGCCTATATCGACGAGCTCTGGCCCGACGTCATGGAGGGTCGCATCGAACCCGGCCGCGTATTCGACCGCACCGTTACCCTCGACGGCGTGCCCGACGGCTATCGCGCGATGAACGACCGCGAGGCGATCAAGGTGATGATCCGGCCCTGACCGGCGAAGGACAATCGGATCTGAGAAGGAGAGTTATCATGGCAAGGCCCGATCGCTTCACCGGCAAGGTTGCTTTCGTCACCGGCGCGGCCAGCGGCATCGGCCGTGCGACTGCGCTCGCCTTCGCTGCGGAAGGTGCGCGCGTCGCCATCCTCGATCTGACGACGGACACGCTGAAGGAGACCGGTGAGGCCGTGAGAGACGCCGGCGGCGAGGTGCTGGCGATCGCGTGCGACGTATCGGTACCCGAGCAGGTCAAAGCCGCCGTGGCGCAGGTGGTCGAGCGGTTCGGCCGGCTCGACCTCGCGTTCAATAACGCTGGGGTCGAGAACAAGGCGCAGCCGCTGCATGAAATTGAGCTGGAGGAGTGGGACCGCATCCTCGGCATCAACCTGCGCGGCGCCTTCGTCTGTATGAAGCACGAGATCGCGCAGATGCTGCGCCAGGGCGGCGGCGTGGTGGTGAACACCTCGTCGGGCGCCGGCATCCGTGGCGTGGCGGGCGGCGCCGCCTATGCTGCATCCAAGCATGCGATCATCGGCATGACCAGGTCCGCTGCGCTCGACTATGCCAAGCAGAACATCCGGGTGAACGCGGTTCTACCCGGCAACATCACGACGCCGATGATGGACCGCTTCACGGGAGGCGACATTCAGAAGGCAATCGACCTTGAGCCCGTCGGGCGGCTGGGCAAGCCAGAGGAGATCGCCGAGGCCGTGCTGTGGATGTGCTCCGACCTCGGCGGCTTCGTGACCGGAGCGTCGATCGTGGTTGATGGCGGCTGGTCGCTGTAGCCGCCCTGTCGGTAGCGATCACCCACCAGCGGAGACCGCAGTCCATGCGACTTCCTCACATCGCCGCCGCCGCGGTCCTAGCATCTCTACCGATGAATCTCGCCATGGCCCAAGAACACATCCGGATCTCGTCGGACTGGGGAACGATCACGGCCGAGCTGGCCGACAACGCCGCGACACGATCGCTGGTCCATATGTTGCCGCTCACGATCGAGATGCGCGACCACCTCCGCCAGGAAAAGACCGGCAATCTGCCTTCGCCCTTGCCCGCGGTCGAGCGGCAACTGGACTTCTCGACCGGTACACTGGGGCTCTGGAGCTCCAATCACTTCGTTATCTACTATCGTGACGGCCGCGTGCCTCAGCCGGGGATCATCCTGCTCGGCCGAGCGGTGGGTGACGTCTCGATTTTCGGTCGACCGGGTCCAGTCACCGTCCGAATAGAACGCGTCAGATGAGGTTCTTCCGCTGGCCGAGTTCCGCCAAGCGCCCCGTAGGCACAGACGCGTTGGGCGATGTGCTCGGAAGACGGCCCATCAGCCAAGGTCCCATGGAACAGCGGATGCACAGAGTGCTTGGCCCGAGACGCACCTTTCTCGTCATAACGGCGCTACTTCTGTCGTTCGTCACCGGCGCACATGGGCAGCAGGGCGGGATGCCCCCCGCGCTCGTCAATGACGCGCAGACGCGCGGGCCGGTCCCGATCCCGTCATCCGAGCGCGGCCTGCAGACCGTTGTCGCCGAGCCCTGGTTCAAGGTGTCCGACGAGGGGCTGGTGCTCGAGGGGCCAGCCTTCGACCGCGACGGCAATCTGCTCTTCTGCGACGTGTCCGGCGGGCGCGTGCTCCGCCTTACGCCGGCCAAGCGGCTCTCCACGCTCGTCAGCCTGGATCAGCTCGGTCCCGGCGGCCTAGCGATCCACAAAGACGGACGCGTCTTCATCGCCGGCATGGACCTTACCAAGGGCGTGGGTTCTATTCTTGCAGTGGAGCCGGACGGCTCGGGGATGCAGACCGTCGTGCAGCCGGAAGCCGGCTACATGCCCAACGACCTGGTGTTCGACGCCCGGGGCGGCTTCTACTTCACGGACTTCCGGGGCGCCTCCACCGACCCGAAGGGGGGCGTCTACTACGTCTCGCCGGACTTCGGGACGATCACGCCCGTGCTACCGCGTCTCGCCATGGCCAACGGCGTCGCGCTCGGCCCGAACGGCAGGGAACTGTGGGCCACCGAGTTCAGCCGAAATCTGCTGCACCGGGTCGAGCTGGCAGACGCGACAACGGCCACGCCGATCGGCACGGCTATCCCCTACCACTTCACCGGCCCGGCGCCGGACTCCATGCGCGCCGATGCCGACGGCAATCTCTACGTGGCTATGTACGGGCAGGGCCGGGTCCTGGTCTTCAACACGAACGGGATCCCCATCGGCCAGGTGCTGCTTCCGGGCCGAGACGAAGGCCACAACCTACTATCCACCAGCATGGTGATCAGGCCGGGTAGCAAAGATCTTTATATCGTGACGAACGACGGGACCCATGGGCAAGGCGCGACCATCTTCCACGCCAGGGCGTTCGAAAAGGCTCTGCCGCTCTACTCGCACCAGTGACGCCCAGACCGCCAGGCAACAACCAGTCAAACTCAGGATGAAGCCTGACATCCCGATGGCCCGACCTCTCAGATTGTAAGGAAAACGAATGCGACAGTTCATCGGAGCGGTAATCGCAGCTGTTCTTCTCGGGGTGATTCCTGCCGCTGCAGAGAGCACGGTGATCTCCCCGAATGGCTCGCGGCCGTCCGCGAAGGGAGCGGCGGCAGACTTCACGGGAGACGTGATCGTCGAGCCCCTCTATGGAGCGAACGAGCACACGTCATCGACAGGCGGGCACGTAATTTTCGCGCCGGGCGCTCGGTCCGCCTGGCATACCCATCCCGCCGGCCAAATCCTGATCGTCACATCCGGGACGGGCTGGCTCCAGGAAGAAGGTGGCCAGAAGCGGGAGATCAAGCCGGGTGATGTCATCTGGACACCGCCGGGCGTGAAGCACTGGCATGGCGCCACAGTGACCAACTCGATGAGCCATATCGCCATCACCAACATGGTGGGCGGCAGGAACGTAGACTGGATGGAGCAGGTCACCGACGAACAATATCGCCGCTGAAGTTGGATTACACGATGAACCCGACCTACGATTTCAAAGGCCAAGTGGCCCTGGTCACGGGCGCCGCCAAAGGCATGGGGCTGGCGACGGCCCGCATGTTCGCCGAGAGCGGCGCCTCCGTCGTGCTGGCCGACATAGACAGCGATCTCGCCGCAAAGGAGGCCGAGCGGATCGTCGTCGAGGGCGGTGCCGCGATCGGCATCGCCTGCGATGTCGCCGAAGAGACGCAGGTAGCTGCGATGGTCGATCGCGCGGTCGCGGAGTACGGCCGGCTCGACATGGCCTTCAACAATGCCGGCATCCAGGTGCCCCCATCGGACGCCGCCGACGAGCCGATCGAGCATTTCGAGCGCGTCACCGCGGTGAACCAGCGGGGGGTCTGGGCCTGCATGAAGCATGAGCTGCGCGTGATGCGCGCGCAAGGAAGCGGTGCGATCGTCAACTGTTCGTCCTTGGGCGGTCTCGTCGGCCTTCCGCAACGCGCAGCCTATCACGGCACCAAGCACGCCGTGCTCGGCATGACCAAAAGCGCGGGTGTCGAGTACGCGCCGCGCGGCATCCGCATCAACGCGGTCTGCCCCGGTACGATCGACACGCCGATGGTCGCCGACATGCTCGAAGGTCAAGCTGACGCGATGGCCGAGATCATGAAGCAGCAGTCGATCGGCCGCCTCGGCCGGCCCGAGGAGGTCGCCGCCGCGGTGCTGTGGCTATGCAGCCCGGCCGCGAGCTTCGTGATCGGCGTCGGACTGCCGGTCGACGGCGGTTTCACGGCGCACTGAGAACGACACCGATGGATATGCCGACCTCAGATTATGTGCGCGCATTCAGCCTCGCCGAGCTGAGGGCGAAGGGTCGGCTCGTGCTGCATGGCCGCCATACCCCGATCCTGGTCGTTTATGACGGCGGACGCGTCTTCGCGCTCGACAACCGCTGCCCGCATATGGGCTTTCCGCTCGATCGCGGCAGCGTCGAGGACGGCGTCCTGACGTGTCATTGGCATCACGCGCGCTTCGATCTGGCGAGCGGCTGCACCTTTGATCTCTGGGCCGACGATGTCCCGACCTGTCCGGTCGAGGTGCGTGACGGCGAGGTCTGGATCAAGCCGTCGTTCGGCCATGGCGAGGCCTCGCGCCACTGGCGCGGCCGGCTCGACGAAGGCCTGGCCCACAGTCTCGGGCTTGTGATCGCGAAGGCCGTGCGGGGACAGCTCACGGCCGGCGTGCCCGCGCGGGAGATCCTGCGGCAGGCGGCGTTGTTCGCCGTTCAGAACCGCGATGGCTGGGGCATCGGCGCGACGATCCTCACGGGGCTCGGCAACCTGCTCCCCGTGCTGCCAGAAGAGGAGACTTATCTCGCGCTCTTCCACGGCGCCCGGAGAGTCGCGGCGGACTGCGACGGCGAGGCGCCGCGACGGGAGCGCGCCCCGCTTGCGAGCCGGCCCGATCCCTCGACCCTTCAGCGCTGGCTCCGGCACTGGAGCGCGGTACGCCATCGCGAGGCCGCCGAACGCACCCTGCTCACCGCCATCGCGACTGGCGCCCCGCCGGCCGCGCTTGCGCGCCTGCTGTTCGCGGCGGCGACGGACCGCGTCTTCGCCGATAGTGGACACGCGCTCGACTTTATCAACAAGGCCTGCGAATGCCTCGACCTAATCGGCTGGGAGCACGCCGCAGCCGTACTGCCGAGCGTGGTCGGTCAGATGGTAGCAGCGCGAGGAGCAGACGAGACGACCGCTTGGCGCCACCCAGTGGATCTTGTCACCTTATGCGAGGAAAGCGCAGCGGAATGGTGCGATCTCTTCAGGATGGAGCGCCGCTCCGCTCGCTGGTCGGATCACGCGGAGCTATCCGCTGCTCTTCTCGGCGATGATGCGAACGCGATCCTGGCGGCGCTCAAGGCGGCGGTTCTGGCAGGAGCGTCACCCGCTGATCTTGGCCGTTCGCTCGCCTATGCAGCGGCCCTGCGCATGGCACGTTTCGGCACGGCGAACGAGCATGCCGATTGGGAGACGGCCCTTCATGTCTTCACCTATGCCAACGCCATTCACCAAGCGTTGAAGCGGATCGGGGAAGGCGGTGCTGAGCAGAATGGCGGGATCGATTCGGCCCGCGGAGTCCTTCACGGGGCCATGGCAGTCTACCTCGCCCGCTACCTCAACGTGCCACCCGCGCGGCTGCCCGGCGAAGGCGGCGATCAATTGGACGACCTTCCCGACACGGTCGAGGAAATCCGCGCGGCTTTGTTGGGCGCGTTCGACCGCCAACAACAGGTCGACACGGCCGCTCGGCTAGTCGCGCGCCATCTCACGCTTGGCCATCCGCCCGAGGCGCTGGTCGCGACGCTCACGCACGCGCTGCTCCGGGAGGACGCGGGCTTCCACGCCTATCAGATGCTGGAGGCAGGCGTGCGGCAGTTCGGCGAGTGGGGCAACACCGATCAAGGCCGGCACATCCTGATCGCGGTGGCGCGCTATCTTGCAGCTCATTCGCCCACCGAGCGCTCGGCGTTTCAGACCGCCGACATCGCACAGCGGCTGCTGCGCGGCGGCGAGCTCCATCAGGACACCTAACGCCGCTCAGGCATTCCCTCCTGAGATTGACCACCTTCGACGCTGGTCGCGAGCATCGGCGCCCGAAGCCCCCTATGGCCGAAACTGGCACAAACCGGACATGCGACGAACGACCGGTTTGGAGTGGGAAGCGGCCCTTCTTTGGATCTGAACTGGGATCGGCAAACGAAGAGCCGTGAGAACGGGGTGGTCGTGGAACCGAGCGCCTTGTTCCGGGCACTGCCGAAGGTGCGCCGCAACGAAGCCGCTCTGGGAGGTATAGCGCTGAGCCTTGGCCGGCTCACAGCTGATTGGGCGCTTGGTGCAGGCGAACATGCGGCCAGTCGGGGAGCGTTTCGACCTAAGAAGGTCCGCTCGGGGGACTCGGCGGCCCGGCGCGTCTGCACTCGCCAGAAAATTGCAGACTGGGTTCCAATCAGCCGAAA